>CAUJEL010000171.1 GCA_963169875.1 Candidatus Zhuqueibacterota bacterium | reverse complement strand
AATTTGTCTCATAAAACGCATACCAGAACGGCCGGCTCCGGAAGAGAATTTATCCATTCAGCTGTAATCGGTCAATCCTGTGTTTGATTTTTACCACCCTGTAAAAGGAGGTAGCCATGAGGAACCGCATTCTGTTCAGTGGACTTGTCTGGATGTTGCTGTTCGCCGCTCTCGCCTATGCTCAATATGATTGGCTTATGGCCAATGGCAATCGCGAACTCTCGGCATTTGTGAGAAACGAAAAAATCCTCCAGCCGCCGTTCGAGATTGTCAATGATGTCGCACTTTCTGCAAAATACATGGCGATCGATGGCCATTACATGGGCGTCACGTGGGATAAATATCCATCCCCCAATATCGCAGAATTGGTCGATCTGGCCAGCGCCACCGTGTTGTGGAGTTATGAGATCCCGGGCACCAGTGGCGTTGCGGCTGTGATACCAGCCCTCTCTGAATCTCTTCTGTTTTGTTCCGGATATCACAGTACATCGCTATATGCCTTGCAGCGGGCAACCGGTGCGGTGAAATGGGAAAAATCATTTAGCGAGCCCATTTATCACAAACATCCCATTCTGGATGGCCCCCGGCTTTATTATATAAACGACAGTCTCTATTGTTTTGAGGCTGCCACCGGCGTCGTAATCTGGAAGCAGAAACTGAGCTGGTCGCAGATGACGCCTGCCGTGGATGATTCCACGGTGTATGCGGTCTCCAGGCCGATGGCGGGCAAAATCTGCTGGGCTTTCAACAAGTTCACCGGCGCGAAAAAATGGGAGGTTGAGAATGATGGCTTCTATCTGCTGACGGTGGACCGCAGATATCTTTACGTGCTGGACGGCTCGAATGTGGTGGCGCGCGATAAAAGAAGCGGCAAGATTGCACGAACCTGGACCCTGCCACCCAATTATGCCATGGACGCCATGTTCCCCAGCGCGGGCGCCCTCTCGGATGACTACCTGTGCCTCTGCCTGACGGATACCCTTCTTGAAAAAGGCCATATGGTGACTGTGCGACTCGCGGATTTCACCATGGCGTGGGATCATGAAAGTACTTACAAGTATGGCTTTTTCACGCCTGCGATCGCCAACGGCGTCGTCTATGCAGCAGAAGCCTATGGGAGCCTGTGGGGTCTTGAACTCGCGAGCGGCAATGTTGTGTTCCATGATACGACAGTCAGTTGCTCTTCCGCTCCCATCATTGCCAATCATGCCTTGTATATTATGACGGGCGGTTCCTTACGCATGTACGCTAATCCCAAGACGGGCGTGGATGAAAAACCGGTCATACTCCCCGAGCAGATCAGTTTGGCGCAAAACTATCCCAATCCCTTCAATGCTTCGACTCGCATGACTTTTCACCTGCCCCGGCGGGAGCACGTCAACCTGACCGTTTTTAATCTCCGGGGACAGGCGGTGGCGGAGCTGGCCAACGGCGAGTTGCAGGCCGGCGCCCACAGCGTCACCTGGCCGGCCGAAGCTTGTGAATCGGGCATTTACTTCATTCGTCTCAGCGCCCCGGGCATCCGCCTCATGCAAAAGGCGACGCTGATCAAATGAGCTGATCATAGTAATCGTACGCCATACCATTTTCCCGGCAGGCTGCGGAGCTCGATCCGCGGCATTGCCGGCGCATGTTAAAGTGCCTCATTGTCTTTCTGAAGGAATCCTTGCGACAGGAAGAATGAATTGAAGGCTTCCGGAGTATCATATCCAACGCAGGCGCTTAATCAAAACGTTTGCCGCCAAGGCGATTACAGCCCATCTGCGAAAAAATCAAAATCCCTGTATGTTCCTGCATTATAGAAATTGTGAGGAGGTCATCGCCTGAACTCAAAGGCGCTCCACTTCCCAATATCTGCAATCGCTTCCTGAAGTATATGCGAGGTGAGGAGGTCATCGCCTGAACTCAAAGGCGCTCCACTTGCCAATTTCTGCAATCGCTTCCTGTAGTATATGCGAGGTGAGGAGGTCACCGCCTGAACTCAAAGGCGCTCCACTTCCCAATTTCTGCAATCGGTTCCTGAAGTATATGTGAGGTGAGGAGGTCATCGCCTGAACTCAAAAGCGCTCCACTTGCCAATTTCTGCGATCAGGTGCAGATGCGGTTGTGAGGACAACCATTGTTTGTATTTTTCACTGCGAAATACATAGAATGAGAATAGGGTAGCATCCGGGATCGTATCCTCGCTGGCGTCGTCGATTTGCAGGATCGCCTTCGTCGGCTGTCTCGGATTGCTGCCTGTGTTGGCGATGAAATTATCTGGATAATTCGAAGCAATCGCTATATTAAGATAGGCCCAGTCGGGGCTGTCGATCAGCACTCTGGCCGAGGGCGCTTCAGCCAGCCGTTTCTTGAGTACGATTCCCAAATTTCTCTCATCTCTTGAAAAGCTGGATTCCTGGGCCAAATGGTTAATCTGCTGTATGAAGAATATTGTGACGATCGCATAGAGTATCATCCTGAATAGAAAATTGACTAACCGTCTTTTGTGTTTGCAGACATCCTCCATCACTACCATCGCATGAGCCGTAAACGGTATCAACAACACAGACCAGACCGCAGCAAATCTCCAGGCATTGCTCGGTATCAGGCGAAAGGTAGCTCCCGGAATAGACAGAACAAGGAACCAGATGATCGACATGATCAGCAGCGCCCATCCCGCGATGGAGAGGGTGGCATGCGTCCGTTGATTTTTGTTGAGCGTGAGAAAAATCGAAATAAATGCCAACCCATTCAAAGATGCAATGTTTTGTTTGATAAAATGATAAAGTACATTCATCTGCAGGGTCTCTTTGAGAATCGGGATGAAGGTCAGATTTTTCCATACCAGAGCACTGTTTTCACTGGTGACGGCTCGCTCTGTAAATGCCAGGGCATTCCCGGTGGTGTAAAACTGCAGAATTAACCAGATAAATGGAAAGGCGCTTACCAGTACAAGAAGCACGAGTCGCTGCCGTAAAACAGGGAGGCGACTATAGCGATGCTTTAACAGCAGGAAATAGAGGATCAGGGCGGCTGCAAAAGCCCAGCCCTCGTATCTCGTCATGGTGGACAGGCTCATGCTGATTCCGAGCGCAACGAGGTACTTGAATTCGCGGTGTTCGATCCACAGATTGAGAAAGACGAATCCAAGACAAACGCTGGAAATAAGGAAAATCTCAGAGAGTGGCACCGTTGCAAGAATGACACGTTGCGGCAGGAGGGCTGCTGTAAATCCAGCCAGGATGGTTGCGCGGTTATTGCGAAAAAGGCCATGCGTGAGCACGATGACAGAGATCAGAACCAGGATGCCAAAAGCATGGCTTAATAGTCTGGGTGCTAAAAACAGATCCGGCCAAATCTTCAATACGGCGCCTGCAAGCAGCGTATGGAATGGCAGCCAATTTCCAACTGCAAGGGAGTTGTCCCGGGAAAAATCATAGGCGATTCTGGTTCTGCTCGATTCGTCGGCGGAAATGGAGTACAAACCGCTCTCATATAATAAAAATTGAGCCAGAATCGCGAGCACGATTGAGAATCCAATGGGTATTATGAAAGGATTTTCAATTTCCCTGTTTTTTGCGGCTATTATGTTGATCGATCGACGTCTGTACATCATCAAAAAGGTAGAAGTTCAAATTAACCCCATCCGCTATGGTCTGTAACAGCATCCACGCCTGTTTCAGATCCCCTGTTTTCCTGAATGGTACTA
This sequence comes from Candidatus Zhuqueibacterota bacterium, assembly GCA_963169875.1. Lineage (GTDB taxonomy): Bacteria > Zhuqueibacterota > Zhuqueibacteria > Residuimicrobiales > Residuimicrobiaceae > UBA2214. The sequence goes on along the minus strand of CAUJEL010000171.1, from coordinate 38,068 downwards.
AAGTCAGGATTCATATCCAAGTAAAATATGAGATTTTTTGATCACCTGCAGGCCATGGCATGGAGATTAGAACGCCAGTATCTTTTCCTGGCTGCTGACTAAGGTATAAGCTGTCATGTCAGCGGCGGCGGATCAGTCATCTGACGATGACCGCCAAGTCAGTAATGGTTGACGGCGGAGAAGCCGATGGCTGCCGCAAAATATATCAACGTAAAAAACGCAACCAGGATTTTGGGGGCTGTCTGTTTGATAAAAATATCCAGCGGGAAATAATGAAAATCACCAAAACGGCTGGCGCGGATAAACCTCAACCGGATGCTGCATACCTCCGTGTATTCTGTTAACATCACAGCGGTGGCATGCTGTTTTCGTAAAATAGCCAACTGCAAGGATGATCCAACCCATTTTTCCCTGGATTCCATGCGAATGCCATTAAATCTGGCGTGGTGACGCGGCAAACCGAAGGGGTGTCATGAGCACGTCAGGAGGTGCAAGCGGGTGAAACCGACTGGAGACTGGAATCGATCGAGCGCCGCCAGGTTGAACCCTCCCGGCGCAGCAAGTAAACGCTATGGCTGCAGCTGCACCGGGAGCCGATACTAGTGCGACTGCAGCCAGGTCAAGATGGGCCTCCATACCAGGGCTTCCGCATTGTCCGCCATGAAGAGATCGATGTGACCGAAATCAATGGCCTCATCACCCACCGCATGCAGACGCACGACCAGATTCTGCACGTCTGTGCTTCCCAGCAGCGTCGTGGTATACGTGCTCAGGTCGCCCATGCCACCGCTGGCCGCGACATTGAAGACCGGCACGGTGATCAAGCCGAGATTATCATCCCAGGGCACTTCGATCGCGCCGGAGATCGTTGCGGAATAATCCCGCATGAATACCTGCGTTTCGTAAGGCACCGAGTCGACGAAGAAATCAAAAGCGGCCTCTTTGCTGAGGTACTGAAAATCGACCGGAAAATCGCTCTCCATGACGCCGGCGAAATAATGAAATGTCAGTGGAGCGAGCACCTGCGCGGCGCCGAAGTACATCGCGACCTGCAAATTGGTAAAACCTTCTATCAGCGCCGAGGCGCCATTCGGATCATCCCGCACCGCCCGGCCGGCAAGCGGGAATAATTGCACTTCTGCATATTCCCCGGCTGTCACTTTATCTTTGTAGGACTCGTACACAGCGCTCCAGACTTCACGCGTGGGTTGATCGTTGCATTTGTAAAGACAATCGACGGGTATCCATCCTCCGACCATGCGTTTGTCATTCGCCAGCCTGGCCTCCTCATTGAGCAGGGCATAGCCCGTCATGACGCCGCTGCTGTACCCGGACAGGTTGAGGGCCTCGTCACCGCAGTCCGAAAAGCTGCGGGCTTTGCGGGCGATTTCCACGGCCAGGCGCAAATTCCGGACCTGGTTGTCCATGCCCCAATCCTTCATGAACGAAAAATCGCTCACACTCTCAGGCACCAGTGCCCAGTTCTGGTCAATGCCCCAGACATCGATATCGTTTTGGGCGAGAAATATGGCAATGCCAAAATCATCCGCGATATGGGGTGTGCGCACCCCGTTGAGGAACATGCCGGTGAAATCCTTGGAGTCGCCGTGCTGCAAAAAGAGATTCCGGACCGTCTTGACCGGCTGGCCGGCCTTTTGCTCCTTGACGACGCGATGAATGCCGACCAGATCATGGGCTCCGGTTCCGTTTTTCACCTGAAAGGAATAATGAACCACATTCCCGGTCAGGACCTCCCGTTTGTAGGAGGGAATCGCCTGCGGTTTGTACTTTTTCAGCGCTTCAGAGAGAGACGCTTCCCAGCCGGAGGCATTGATGAGGTCCAGCGCAATTTTTTCTGCATCGCTCAGCGCAGCCCCATTGTCATCCGGTCCCGACGGATTTTTATCACAGGCTGCCATCAAAACCAGGATACAGCAAAAGATCAAAACAGAATGCCAGTTCTTCATGGTTTTCCCCTTTGCAAACGTAAACGTTCGACGCACGGCCGTAGTATCCGGCAGGATGTTCACTAATACTTAGAGTCATCAAGTTGAATATTGAATGATTTTCAGATAAATGGCGTCAAGGAACGTTTTCAGGGATTGGGTAATATTACTTCATTATGTGCATTATTGTTATGCGATTTTTGGCAAAAAAATGGTCTTAGCATTCATTTTTGCCTTGTTTTTGCATTTTATGGATTATTAACTGGATCACAACTATGCCTTGCTGGGTTTCCCCCCATGAGGGTGTCTTGAAACGACATTATTTGCATGAAAATTGGATTCTGAATACTGTTTTAAACTTTTTGTTGTAGCTATGTTGATGTTTAATAGAACAGTAAATTTGTTCGCCCCCTTTGGCTGCTTGAAGAATTCGGAAATTGACTTGAATATTTCCTTTTACCCTTCTGTTTTATATTTTAGCGGCGGCCCTTCGCGCTTCCACTTCATTCAATCCATGTTTTCTGCCTCATTCCATCATCTCTTCTCCGCCCAGGGGGGCCAAATACAGATTTCAGCCGAGAAATTTATTTCCCAATTCTTCTGATCCTCCAGAGGAGGGCGCATCATGAAAGTAAAACTGTTTCCTCTGATTCTGACTGTCTATTTTGTGGCAGCCGCATTTAATCAGGTTCGATCCCAGGACATCAAATGGCTCACCAGCCTCTGGCCTGACCCGGATGGCAGCGATACCTATCATACGGAAAATTTCGGGCAATCCATCGCCGTCGGCGACGTCAACGCCGACGGCTACGCCGATGTCGCCGTCTGTACCCAATCATGGGTCTATGTCTACGCCGGTCCGCTGCGGGCGCAGGACTCGTGGAGCTGGGCGGAACCGATGTTGAAGATCGGGCCGGACTCGCGAGCCGATTTCAGCGCGGTGGCGATGGCGGATGTCAATCACGATGGTCTCATGGACATCATCATCGGACGGGGAGCACTCTCCTCTTATTCGGGCTACATCTACGCTTTTTATGGCACTACAGCGTGGTCGAGGTTCAATCCAACCCTTGTCCTCGAACCGCTGACGCAGGCGAATTGGCTGGTCTCCGGCGCCCCCCAATTCGCCAAATCGATTGCGAATGCCGGAGATTTGAATGGAGACGGCATAGACGATATCATCGCCGGCTCTCCGGGCGAGTCCACCAATAAAGGAAGAACATATATTTATTACGGATCCGCGAATGGCTTGCCCGCTGATAAGGAGGCTGATGCCATCATCCCCATTAATGATCAATGGGTCATGACGCAGGGCACGATCAAATATGATATTTCCGGTTCACTGGGCAATGTAGTCGGCAAAGATGGACACGTGAGCAGTTTCAATGTCGATAATTTCATCATCGGCATCCCTGGCGCCGATATCGACCTCAATGGCAATAATTATTTTGACAATAATGAAAAAAACTGCGGCGCAGCCCTCATCGGGCCGCGCTGGTGGCTGCTCTCCGGCGACAAGAGATATTATGCTGAATTTGGCTATGCGCTGGGCAACGCCGGCGATGTCAATGGCGATGGCCATCCCGAAATTCTGGTTGGCGCCAAAAGATTATCAACCGTGGCCGGAAAGATTTTCTTGTACCTGGGGAGTGATGACCGCGTCAACACCAGCGACCGTCCGATTCCCTATGATTGGAGCGTATCGGACATCCCGGTCAGGAGCGGAAGCGCCTACATCCCTTCCATGGGCAGCGCCGGCGACGTCAATGGAGATGGGTATGGAGATATTTTCATCGGCGACAGGTCCTACAATCCCGATAACACCCTGGGCAAAGACGGACGCGTGCACATCTGGTACGGCGGGCCCGCCACGGCACAGGATCCCACTGGTCTGGGACAGGGGGCGACGCCGGAAACCTGCGATTTCATTCTCGATCCAGCTGATATCACCATGTATTCAATACGTAGCATGTGCATCGCCTTCGGCCAAACCATGGCGGTTGGCGATATCAATGGCGATGGGCGCAGCGATATCGTCGTCGGCGACCCCGTCGCCTTTCATCCCTATGGCGGTACCACACCGGGCGTGCAATCAGGCGCGGTGCATCTCTTTCTCTGTGGCGCCACCCCGGCGCCGCTGAATCCGCCCAAAGATCTCGTCGCCCTGAGCGGCTATCATGGTGCCGTTCTATTGGCGTGGGAAAAACCGGATCCGGCCGGCACCTCCAATCCGCCCACCTCGACAGGATATAATATTTATCGCAGCACAACCGCGAACGGGACTTTTACCAAAGTCGCCGATAAAGTAGCCAGACAGTATTATCGCGACACCTCGGTGCAGAATGGCCAGACTTATTATTATCAGATTTCAGCCGTTTACAATACAGGAGAAAGCGAAAAAAGGCCGGCGGGTCAGGCCATCCCCAGGACAAATGGTTATATGCTGCAATCCGGTTGGGCCTGGTCTGCCCCCACGGTCGATGGCATCATCAATCCCTATGAATATTGCAGCGCTATCTCGGTGGATATCACCAATCAGGGGCAGTCGCAACCGGTCAAACTCTATGTCATGAATAACAGCACCAGACTCTACCTGGCGGTCGATGTCGTCAGCGGCGAGTTTTTTCGCGACGGCGATTTCATGACGCTCTTTTTTGATGGCAATCAGGACAAGGAGTGGCCGTCGTCGAGCAGTAAAGAAGGCGCCTACTGGATGTATTGGAATCAATCATCCTCGACGGCCGTTAACCGCTATCGATCGATTTGGGGTTATTGGCCGGATCATCTCAGTCTCGGCACGTTATCCTATGCCAACGCCGGGGTGACGCAGGGCATGACAGCGCGGGATGGCCATCAGCAATTCGAAACCAGCATCAGCTTCACGGAGGGTAAACTGGGCGCTTCCACCGGCGACATGCTGGGCATCCTCTTCGGAGCGGGCACGCAGGGCGAGAATCCGAATGGCTATGCCGCGGTGTGGCCGCAGGAATCGCAAAAATTGCTGGCCGTCGAGCCTGCGCAGCAATATTGGGGCGCGTATCCTGTTGCCTTTGGCTCTCTGCGACTAGCCTCATCGGGGAACAATCCACAACTAAAAGTGGATCCGTTGTCATTGGATTTCGGCGCCACAGCGACGGAGAAAAAGTTCGTCATCGATAATATCGGCGCGGGCACGCTCACCTGGCATGTGGCCGAGAACCCGGATGCCGCCTGGATCACCTCCATTGATCCGGTCACTGGCAGCGGCCACGACACGGTCACGGTCAAGGTTGAACGTTACTTTCTATCGGGCATTTCCGGCACAGGACAAATAACGGTCTGTTCCAACGGTGGGGCCCAAAACATCTCCGTCCGCATAACCAGTACGGATCAAGATGGGGATGGTATTGCCGATGTACGCGATAACTGCCCAACAGTTAAAAATGCCAACCAGGCAGATCAGGATCACGATGGCGTCGGCGATGCCTGCGACAATTGTCCGACGGTTAGCAACAAGGATCAACTGGATTCGGACCATGATGGCAGCGGCGATCCCTGCGATCCGGATAAAGATGGTGATGGTGTGAATAACAGCACGGATAACTGTCCGCTGAATTACAATCCAAATCAAATGGACAGTGATCATGACAACATCGGCGATTTATGTGACAATTGTCCGGACACCTACAATCCCGATCAACGCGACAGCAACCATGATGGTGTTGGCGATGCTTGTCCCACGCAAATCACGGTACGCCGTGTCGAATTCATCCAGGTGGTGCAGGACGAAAATGACAGTGTGCCATTGATCTATGGAAAAAACACCCTGGTCCGGGTCCATCTCGATTCCGATCAGCCTGCCGGAACGGTTGTCTCGGCTTCCGGCTGGATTCGCTTCGTCTATGAAAATGGTCTGCCCATGGATATTTATATTAACGGTATTCGCCAGCCCAATCAAATCTATCCATTTGATAACAGCATCAATATTCCGGCCCGTTCGGAATATAATCCGCTGCAGCTCTCCCATACACTTAATTTTACCATTCCGGGGGGGTGGATTTTTGAGTATCCACTTTATCTGACCTTTAATATTACCTGTCAGTTGCCGGGTGGTGAGACCATTTTCGTTCAAACCCGCCGTGTGCAATTGCGTTTCCAGGCGCCGCTCGATCTGACGCTCAAGGTGGTGCCGGTTTACAGCTGCGCCAATGTCTATGTGGAGGGTTACAGCCTCTGTGCGCCCGTCAGTTTGAACGAAATCCGGGATGCGCTCGTTTTTTTAGAGCGCATCTATCCGCTGGCGCGCGTGAATTTAATCAAAAGACCCGATTACAGGATTACCTATGATCCCACCACGAGCGCCTACAACGGTTTCAAACTGGTGACGGACATGTGGTTTCTGGCCAAGACCATCAATGATCCGCCGCATACAAAATACTATGGCATGGTGTGCGACGATATTGATCCCTGCACCTGGCTGCTGGATTGTGACGCCCAAACCGGCCTGGCGAAGGGGTGGGGGGATCGCTGTGCCGCCTGGGGCTGTCGCGAAGGAAACGATTGGACCGTGTATAAAACAGTGGGCGGCGAAACCATGGCCCATGAGGTCGGTCATATGCTAACCTCGGTGTGGCACAATGGACTCAAGCGTGCAGCGCATGTGCGCGATAATTGCGACACGGACGGTCCTTATTTCGAAGATTATCCCGATCATAGCGATACATTGGGTTTGATCGATTGCAACGGCTGGGACGGGACTAAAATCCTCAGCCGGGATAAATATTATGATATCATGTCGTATTCTCCCTGTGGAACGGATACCACAACTGGCACCTGGATATCCGCCTATATGTATAAAAAAATTCTGGATGCCTGGGCATCTGAAAACGCCTCTCTGGCGAAACAATCGCAGCAGCAACCCGAAGCGTTTATCCTCATTTCAGGCAGCATCGATCAGTCCGGCACGGTTTTATTCCTGCAGTGTGAACGCCAGATGCTGACGCAACCGGATGAAGCGAGCCCGAATCAGGGCGCTTATAGCGTCGAGCTGCAAAATACAGGTGGCGGTGTTATCTACACCCGGTATTTCGATCTGATTCCATCGGATCCAATCGATCCCATTGCGGGCACGGCCCATTTCGCCGAGATGATCCCCGATGATCCCAACACCAGCCGCATCCTCATCAAAAAGGGCGCCGTGGTGCTGCACACGATTACCATTTCTGCACATAAACCGCAGGTGACCCTGACTTATCCCAACGGCGGCGAGATGTTGGGGAATCGCGAGAACATCAGTTGGGTGGCGGCGGACGCCGATAACGATCCGCTCACCTTTGATCTCTTTTACAGTCGCGATGGCGGCACCACCTGGGATGCTCTGGCCCTGAATGTCGAAAGTCGCAGTTATATCTGGAATACCGGACAATCCGGCGGCAGCAGCAATGGCCGCATCAAAGTGGTTGCCTGCGATGGCGTCAACACCACTGAGGATATGTCCGACAACAGTTTCACCCTGCGCGGCAAACCGCCGCAGGTTTTCATCAGCTCGCCGGACGATGGCGCCAAGTTCCATAAAGGCAGGCGGATCATTTTCTCTGGCAATGGCTTTGACATGGAAGATTTGACGCTGCCGGAGGAGGCTTTTTCCTGGACCTCCAGCCTGGATGGCGTGTTGGGCAAGGGTTCCACCGTCTCTGCCGACAGCCTGACGCCCGGCACGCACACCATAACCCTCACGCTTCGCGACAACGATGGCAACACGGCTAGCGCGGTCCTCTCCATCCAGATCTCCACGGTCCGCGACAGCGATGGCGATGGCATCGGCGATAACGAAGACGCCGAGCCATACGTCGACAATACGCCGCCGCCGGTTGGACCAGGCGGAGGCGGCACCGTCACGCCGCCGCCTATACCGCCGCCATTGAATAGAAAAATCAAATTGGATTTCCATGATGCCTCCATCCAGGTTGATCAGAAAGACACGATTTATGTGAACATCGAAAACGCGGCCGATCTGGCCGGTTTTGAGTTCACCCTGTTCTACGATCGTAATATCCTGCAGGTGGAAAAAGAGACCGATGTGCAGCTGGGATCCTTCAGCAAAAATGTCGCGCGCACCTATTATCCATTGGGACCTCAACTCAATCAGGAGGAGGGGCGGATTCTCTTTGGCGCCTATAGTGTGGGCACAGCCGCTGGTTTCTCGGGAAATGGCGTTCTTGCCAGGATAATTTGCCGGGGCGTGGCGCGCGGAGCATCTGCCATACAACTGGCCGAAGTCAAAGTGAGTGATTCCAACGGTGGAAAAGTGCCCAATCTGCTGGAAAACAGCGCCATCACCGTTACCGGCCATTTCTGGGCGGATGTCGATGCCAACAATCTCCTCAACCTGACCGATGCCCAGCAGGCTGCATCACATTGGAAGAGTATAAAAGGAGAGCCTCTCTATGGTGTTTCCTGTGATGTCGATCATGGCGGATTAGGCGACGGCGATGTCGATGTGGTCGATGTGCAGTTGGTCGCCTCCTGGTGGAACAAACCCATACCCGCGCAGAATCTGATCTATGTGCCCGGTGTGCCTGCATCGACAACGCCCATCCAGCTCTACCTGCAGAAGAACGGCCCCAATGCCCTCGAACTCGTGGTGGACAAAGCCCACGAACTGGGCGGATTCGAGATGCATCTCAGCGCGGCAGCGCCTTTGAACGTCACGGCCATCAATCCCGGCTCTCTCCTCACGGGTTCCGGTAACACCGCCATGGCGCTGGGGCCGCTCTATGCCAATCAGCAGACTGAAGTTACCTTTGGCGCTTATAGTTATGGAGGCAACAAGGGCATTGATGGATTCGGCACATTAGCGACCATAATATTTTCAGAGCAGATGCCCGGTTTCATCATCGGCGGGATGACTTTCACGGATCGCTATGGCAGAGTCATCGCGGTGGATTCCATCAAGACCGGGGTGACAGGCGTGGATGAATCCGTGCATGAATTTGCTTTGCAGCAGAATCATCCCAATCCGTTTAATCCGGATACCCGGATTCAATTCTCCGTTGCCAAAAAGGGGGAAGTCAGCCTGATCGTTTACAGCATCACCGGTCAGCGGGTTCGCACCCTGTTAAGCGGTGAAAAGGCAGCCGGCCGCTATGCCATCGAATGGGATGGTATGGATGAGGGAGCGCGCAAGGTCGGCAGCGGTGTTTATATCTACGTTTTAAAATCGGGACAGCAGACGCTGTCCCGAAAGATGGTTATCATTCGCTAGGCATTTCAATCAGAACGAGCGAAGGGACCTTTTATGAAATGGATGAAAATATTTGTTTGCAGTCTGGTCTTGGCAGGGATGCTTCAGGCTCAATCGCAGATGGTTGATCTGCTGGATGAATCCGCCAAGACGCCAGCACTGGCCATCGAGGTTCGCAGCCCGGTACATGTCCTGGGGCTTGCCGAGCCAACCCTGCAGATCGCCCCTCTGGACGCATTTACAAGGCTAATCCCTTGCACAAGTGACGCGACACCAAACAACGGGCAGCTAGACGCGAGCCTGGTGCCGCCCGCCGCCGTCGTTGCCATGAGTGGATATCACGGCCTGATACCGGTGGCCTGGAAGCCGGTCACATCGGATACGTTGACCGGGTACGATGTCTACAGAAGCACTTCCGCCTCGGGACCCTATTCCCGCGTGGCCCAGTCGATCCTGAATTGCTATTATCGCGATCAGGGGATGGCCGCGGGTATCACCTGTTATTATAAAATTAAATCAATTTATATAAACACTGAAAGCGGATTTTCCAGTTTCAGCAGCGCGGTGGCGGTGGAAAATGGCTATGTGATCCGCTCGGGGTATAGCACCGCAGCGCCAACCATCGATGGTGTCATCAACGGAGCGGAGTGGGCCCAGGCGCAGGCGGTCGATGTGCTCTATCCGGGTCTGACCGGTGTGACGCGGCTCTATGTAAAGAATGATCAGAACCGGCTTTTTCTCGCCGTGGATGATCAAAAAAATATAAAGCTGGATAATTCCGATGGTGTCGGGATATTTTTCGACCGCGACATGGATCGCGAATGGTCGAGTGATGCCAAAGCTGAAGGCCTTATACAGGTCTATTGGGACAATGGCACGGCCAAAAACCGCTTTATGTCCGATCATGGCAAATGGCCGGACAAAATCACGGCAGAGGGTGCTGTCGTCCTCTCTGGCATAAGCCAGGGCATCTCCGCGGCCAGCGGGCATGTGCAGACCGAAATCGCCATTGACTTAAGGGTGGCGCCTTTCAGTTATTTGCCCTTCGCTGCCATGGGATTTTTGTTGTATGCCTTTGACGGCGCCAACGGGCAGTTTTACGGCGCCTGGCCGCAGGAAACCGTCGCCAAACTGCCTGCCCTGGTTTCGGGCTACTTGTGGGCCTATGCTCCCTTTTCGTATGGGGATTTATTCCTGGCGCAATCCGAACCTTCCAATTTCTGGGCCGACGTGGACCGCGATCACGACGTCGACATCATGGATATCCAGTTGGTGGCCGGCCGCTGGGGCACGGATCAGTACAGTGCCAATTATCTGGCGCTGTACGATGTCAATTCGGACGGCTGCATTGACATATTCGACATTCAGCTGGTGGCTTCGTGGTGGAACAAGCCGTTGCCCTCTTTCAAGCTGGCAAAGGATGCCGTAGCCACGGCTGGCACGGTCAAGATGAAACTGATCCAGACGGGAGCGGAGACCTGTGAAATCTGGATCGATGCGGCCGGGGATTTGGCGGCTTTTCAGATGGAGTTGGCTGTGAAGGATGCTGCATTGCGGGAGATGGTGTTGGGGGAATTTTTGCCAAAAACCGGCAATACCGTGATCGCCCTGCCGCCTTCCTATGACGCGAATCAGGAGAAGATAACGTTAGGCGCTTTCAGTTATGGCGCGCATGCAGGCGCAAATGGTGCGGGGAAACTGGCGCAGCTTGTTTTTACCAGGAGCACTGTAGTTCAGGTGACGAGTGCCCAATGCGCAGACAAGAATGGGCATGCGTTGGCCGTGGAAGTGGAACAGATCGAAACGATTCCGGAGGAATTTCGGGTTTATGCCAGTCATCCCAATCCCTTCAACAGCAGTACGGTGATTTCCTTTTCACTGCCCGAGGCGGCTGATGTGACCATGAGCTTGCTAAATATGCGCGGGCAGGTCGTCGCAGAACATCCCCTGGGTGTGATGAGCGCAGGCATGCACGAGGTGGTTTGGGATGCTTCTCGCCAGCCCTCCGGTGTCTATTTCTGCCGGATCCGCGTGCCGGGTGCGGTGAAGGGGGGCAAATTATTACTGCTGCGGTAGGTGGACGAGCTTCGTCGAGCTACAGAAGTGTTACATGGGGTCGGACTAAATTATTTTGTAAAAATGTTAGTCTGATCCCTTTTCCATCACTGATGTAATCATTATAGGTAGCGAGAGGCATTATTCGTTTACACAGAAGAGGATTTTGGCTTAATAAGGGTGCCTGAGGGCATCCTTATTTTTAGTTTACTTGATGAGAAATGGAATCTGATCTGGCTATGCAATTAAAAGTCAATGTAAGTCCTTGAAAAATTAACATATCACTATGGTAAGCATTGCGTAGTTATTTGTCAGTTTGATGGAAGCAAATCGTTTCATTATTATGATCATAATTGGAGTCCTAAGTATATAAAAAATCAACATCACTTTTCCGCAATTTGTCTTGATTATTAGTATTAAATTTATATATTATAGTCACATACAACGAATGCAAACGCATAACCTGGGAGGGGAGTTGGCGGGAAAATATTAAGGCTCAGTCATTTATGGATGGCCGGGCATTTTTTATTTGTACCTGCTTTGGGTGAGCATACACATAAATCCCTACCCATTGACGTTACCGACTAAATACTACCGGTAGCTCTAAGGCTTTCTAAAAGGAACCATATCAAGAATGAGCAACGACAGGTACATCATGTCATTTACAACAGGCAGTCTCTTTCACCGTGAGTCGGTAAAGCTTGCCGCTCTGTATCTTGATCTTGGTGATTGGAATTCAGTCCATGACAAAGTTATTGCGGAGAACCTGTTACAAACCAGAACACTGAATTCGCTTAAGCGAGTCTACCGTGAAATTGTCTCTCGACTGATGACTCTGAATCCAACTGAGCTTGAATTCCTTGTTAAAGCCAGCCATCAAGAGCAAGGTTCTCTACTTTGGCTCGCCGTATGCCGTCGCTATAAATTTATCGCGGATTTTGCGGTCGAAGTGATTCGAGAGCGCTATATCAGTTTAAAGACTGATTTGACCTATGAGGATTTTGACTCTTTCTTAAACCGAAAATCCGAATGGCATGCAGAATTGGATGCGATCAGCCCCGCGACGAGAAACAAATTGCGGCAAGTCCTGTTCAAGATACTTAAAGATGCGGACATCATAAATACCAACAACTTCATTAATGCCGCCATGCTCACTCCACGACTGCTGGAGCTGATCCATCAAAGCAATCACAATGAGGTTTTGTACTTTCCTGCATTTGATTCCGATGTGAGGGGGATTAAGCGGTGACAGCTCATAGTGGCGGAATGCCAATGCAAGACAGATTTCAACATCTCTTTTCTGTGATCTCGAGTAAACGTTTTCTAAACAAGCAAGGTCTCGGCAACGAGGTTCCGTTCTTCATCTGTCCTTTCAAGCCGGAAGAGTCTGTCGAAATGGGCCGGCTCCAGCGTCTGCTTGTCAACCGTCTTGAGCAGGCCGGTATTCGGATTCTGCAGATTAACCTTTATGACCTTTCGATCGAAATCCTCAAAGAACGTGACATCTGGGAGCAGATTCTCGAGATGGAGAATACTGTCGCCAAAGAGCAGCTCAAGGAACTGTTGCAAGGCGTACTGGACCCCGAAGCGCACCTTGTTCCGGCCATTGCAACCAAGCTGGCAAGCACGGATTTCGATGTTCTCTTTCTGTGCGGTGTTGGAGAGGTGTTCCCCTACATCCGCTCACACAACGTTTTGAACAATTTGCAAAGCACGGCGAAAGAGAAACCGACCGTCATGTTTTTCCCGGGAGCATACACCCACTCCCTGGAGTCGGGAGCATCGCTCGATCTCTTTGGAAGACTGCATGACGACAAATATTACCGGGCCTTCAATATCTTTCACTGCGAAGCATAAACGAAGGAAGCGTGATGACTCTAAAGTCCATATTTAGCAAGCCAGTTGACCGCCCCATAGAAGGTGTCATCAAAGCTGATGATGAAGCCAGTCTTCACCTCGAGATTGAAGAATATGTATTGACCAACGAAGTTGAGAAGCGGTTTGAGTCCTTTCTGGATGCCTACAATAACTATGAAGGTGCAAATGGTGTCTGGATTTCCGGCTTCTTTGGGTCAGGTAAATCCCATCTGTTAAAGATGCTGGCGCTCTTGCTCGAAAACCGGCAGATCAACGGGACCTCGACTCTCGATCTGTTCCTGCCAAAGTGTGGTGACAACGAAATATTGCGCGGCGATCTCAAGCGTGCAGTCGCCATCCCTTCGAAAAGTATTCTGTTCAATATCGACCAGAAAGCAGATGTCATCAGCAAGACCCAGATCGATGCGCTCCTTGCTGTCTTTGTTAAAGTTTTCGACGAGATGTGTGGCTACTACGGCAAGCAGGGACATATAGCCCAGTTCGAGCGCGACCTCGAAAGCCGTGGCCTATATGAGCAATTCAAATCGGCTTATGAAGCCATAGCGGGCAGATCATGGCAAAAGGGGCGCGAGCAGGCCCTGCTCGAAGCTAACAATATTGCCAAAGCCTATGCCCAGACAACCGGTGGTGACGAGGTATCGGCCTTGGGGATACTGGATAAATACCGCAGCCAATACCGTGTCTCCATCGAAGATTTTGCCGAACAGGTGCATGCTTATATCGAGCGGCAATCTCCCAATTTCCGCCTGAACTTTTTTGTTGATGAGGTCGGTCAGTACATTGCAGAAAACATCAAGCTGATGACCAACCTCCAGACCATCGCCGAGAGCCTGGCCACCAAATGCAGAGGCCGCGCATGGGTCATCGTTACCGCCCAGGAAGACATGGGGACGGTTGTCGGCGAGATGGGCAAACAACAAGGCAACGACTTTTCAAAAATTCAGGCCCGATTCGCTAATCGCATGAAGTTGACCAGCGCCGATGTGGCGGAAGTTATCCAGAAGCGTCTACTCATGAAAACCGAAGAAGGCGTTCGTCTTCTGTCGGACATTTATCACGCGCAGTCCAACAATTTTAAGACACTATTCGACTTTGCCGACGGCTCACAAACCTACAGGAATTTTCAGGATCGGGATCATTTCATTCATGGCTATCCGTTCATTCCGTACCAGTTTGCGCTTTTCCAATCGGCCATTCAGAATCTTTCGCAGCATAACGCTTTTGAGGGCAAGCATAGCTCGGTGGGTGAACGCTCCATGCTGGGCGTGTTCCAGCAGGTAGCTATACAGATCGAGAAGCATGAAATTGGTCATTTGGCAACCTTTGATCTGATGTTCGAGGGCATTCGCACCACGCTGAAATCCAATATCCAGCAAGCCATCATCAAGGCAGAAAAGCATCTCGATGGTCCATTTGCGATACGGCTGTTGAAAACCCTCTTTTTGGTAAAATACATCAAAGAGTTCAAACCGACCGTTCGCAACCTGTGCGTCCTGATGCTTGACAGCTTTAATCAGGATCTGCCTGCGCTGAGAAAGTGTGTCGAAGAAGCTCTCAGGCTACTGGAACAGCAGACTTATGTGCAGCGTAATGGCGAGCTTTACGAATACCTCACAGACGAGGAAAAAGATGTCGAGCAGGAAATCAAGAACACCGAGGTGGAGTCATCGGATGTTGCCGCTGAACTTGAAAAGATAATATTTGACCATATCATCAAGCATCGGAAGATCCGCTACGACGAAAATGGCCAGGACTACGCGTTCTCCAGAAAGCTCGATGATCGGCTGCATGGGCGGGAATACGAGCTGGCCATCCATGCGATCAGCCCGTTCCATGAAAATGCCGAAAACGAGTCAATCCTGCGGATGCAAAGCATGGGCCGGGACGAGTTGCTGATCCTGATGCCTGCGGATGAACGTCTTGTTCGTGACATCCTCATGTATAAGAAGACAGAGAAATACATCCGTCAGACTATTTCGATCACGCAACAGGAAGCGGTGAAACGCATTCTGACCGATAAAGGCTTCCAGAACCGGGAACGCTACAGCGATGTGCAGCAGCGTGTGCAAAGCCTGATGGGCAAAGCCAAGTTGCTCGTGGCAGGCACCGACATTGAAATCGGTTCAGAGGACGCGCAGACCCGTATAGTGCGCGGATTCCACGAGCTCATCTCCCGTGCCTATCCGAACCTTCGCATGCTGCGCGGCATCGCTTATACCGAGAACGACATCGGCAAATGCCTCAAGCATTCGCAGCAGGGGCTGTTCGGCAATGATGCCACATCTCTGGCTGAGTCTGAGCAAGAGCTTTTGGCTTTTATTCAGAGCAATAACCGGGGTGGCGTGCGTACCACCCTGAAAAACCTGCTGGAGAAGTTCGAGCGCAAACCGTACGGCTGGTACTACGCTGCTGTGCTTTGTACCCTGGCCAACCTGTGCGCGCGCGGCAAAGTCGAGGTTCGCGCCGATGGCAACCTGCTCGAAGAGGATGAATTGGAACGGGCACTGCGCAACACCCATGGTCACGGCAATGTGGTGCTGGAACCGCAGGTCGAATTTACAGCTTCACAGGTCCGTGCACTCAAAGAATTCTTTGAGGACTTTTTCGATGCCCCGCCCCGCGCCAGTGAAGCGAAGGCGCTCGGCAAGGAAACCGGCACCGCGCTCCAGGATCTCTCGCATCAGCTCACACTGCTGGCGGCACAGGCATCCCAATATCCGTTCCTGAATGCGCTGACACCAGTCCTTGAAAAGCTCAAGGATCTGACCGGCAAGCCTTATTCCTGGTATCTGACCGAACTCACCCACCAGGAAGACGCGCTGCTCGATATGAAGGAAAGCGTCATCGATCCCGTCCGCAAATTCATGGGCGGTCCGCAGAGGGGCATTTTCGATAACGCCTGCAGGTTCGTTCAAAATCAGGAGCCCAATTTTTCCTATATCGAAGGCGACGAAACCGCTCAGGTGGTCGCCAGCTTGACCGATCTGGAATGTTTCAGGGGCAACCGTATGCAGCAGGTGAAGACGCAAGTCGAAAGGCTGCAGAAGAAAATCACCGATCAGATTGAGGCCGAGATTGCCAAGGCAAAGGAGACGGTCACCGCTTTGAAAGCCCGTCTCTGCGGCATGGCTGAATTTAGCGCATTGAATGGTGATCAACAGGATCAGATCACCCGACCGTTCAACGAAATCATAGCTGACCTTGAGCGCCAAAAATTAATTGCCGTCATCCGCGATACCCTGCGCCGGTTTGAGGAAGGCGAGTACCAGCGTCTGCTTTCGCAGCTGACATCATGGGCGCAACCGGCGCCAACACCCAAGCCCGCGCCGAAATCCAGTGAAACCGCTACGCTGGTTAAAGAGGCGAAACCTGCGCCACACGCCAAGCCGGAACCGCCCATTGAGTATGTGCCCAGCCGCTCTGTGAAGGTCTCTTTCGATAAAGCCTGGCTAGCCGACGAGACCGATGTAGAACGCTACCTGGAATCCATGCGCGAAGCGATGCTGGAAGAGATACGCAAGGGAAAAAGGATTCAGATTTAGGAAGCAAAGATGAACACCGATGAACAAAGATTACAGGCAATGATTGCAATAGGCGAGGGGCTTGATGTTGAGTTCAAGGCTTGTCGCGATCAATTGCCCAAATCTGTTTATCAGACTGTGTGCGCTTTTTTGAATCGGCATGGGGGCACCCTGCTGCTGGGCGTGGCTGATGACGGTTCGATTGTTGGAATTGATCCGGGCGAGCTCGATCAGATTCGCAAGGACTTTGTCACCGGCATCAACAATCCGCAGAAACTGACGCCGCCGACCTACCTTTCCATTTTAGATGCTGAATTGGAAGGCAAAAAATTGCTTTACATTTATGTGCCGGAAAGTTCACAGGTCCACCGCTGCAATGGCCGTATTTTTGATCGGAATGAGGATGGAGATTTCGATATCACAGACAATACGGCCCAGGTTGCACACCTATATCAGCGCAAACAGTCAACCTATAGCGAAAACAGAATCTTTCCTCATCTTCTGCTTGATGATCTGGACCGTGATCTGATCGCCAAATGCCGCAAGATTGCGACCCTCCGTTGGGAAAATCATCCATGGAAAGATTTGGATGATCTGGAGCTGCTCAAAAGCGCCCAGCTTTATCAGACCAGTCCAGAAAGTGGTGCAAGCGGTATTACCCTGGCGGGGATTCTGCTGCTGGGGAAGCAACTGCCGTTGTTGAATACGGTACCCCACCACCGCACCGATCTGATCCTGCGCAAAGTGAATCTTGATCGCTACGATGACCGCGATTTCGTCGATGTCAATCTGGTGGAAAGTTATGAACGAATCATGGCTTTTATCCACAAACACCTGCCCGACCCGTTTTTTCTGGAAGGGACCACCAGCATCAGCATCCGCGACGCTATCTTTCGAGAAGTGGCTTCGAACATCCTGATCCATCGGGAATACATGAACGCCTTCCCCGCCAAGCTCATCATCGAGCGTGGTATAGTGCGCACCGAGAACAGCAGTCGTCCCCATGGCTTTGGCCGGCTTGATCCGGAAACATTTACTCCTTTCCCCAAGAACCCTGTGATTGCCAAATTCTTTCGCCAGATTGGTCGCGCCGACGAACTCGGCTCCGGCATGCGCAAAATGATGAAATACAGTCGGGCATATGGCGGAGCAGATCCGGAACTTGTTGAGGGAGATGTGTTTAGAATAGTAGTCAAAGTGCCGGAGTTTGGCGAGAGACTGGAAGTCACCACCCTGGAGTCACGGCCCGAGTCACGGCCCGAGTCACGGCCCGAGTTACGGCCCGAGTCAGCATTGGCCATCAAAGTACTTTTATTGCTAGCGCAAGAGCCTTCGGGAAAAGCCGAGCTGGCGCAAAAACTTGGTCACAAAACCGTGTCCGGTGAACTGAAAAAGCAACTCCGCCTTTTGCTTGGACAGGGTAAGATCGAAATGACCATCCCCGCCAAACCCAACAGCCGCTTGCAGAAATACCGGTTGACCGCAGCGGGTAAAGAGTGGATAAAAAGGAATGCGCCATGAGGGCAAACAGCCGAAATGGATACATAATGTGTACCCGTTCGTATTTATGCTCCATGAACGAAAATATGTTCATAGCGCTGAAAAGCCGCGATTTCCGATTTTATACTATACACGCGTGTATAGAATCGTGTATAGAATCGTGCATAGAATCGTGCATAGAACATATTAGGCTCGCACGATAAATACGCGCGACGCTGCTGGAAGAAATCCGCAAAGGGAAAACAATTCAGATTTGAGGAGAACGATGAAATGAAGATTTCCATAAAAAATCTTGGCCCTATTAAACAGGCCGAGTTTACTCTCGGGGAACTGACAATTATTTGTGGACAAAATAACACTGGTAAAACATATGCTATGCATGCCGCTTATGGATTTTTCGATTACCTCCGAACAAATGAGGAGTTCCCTTTTGAGAACGATGTTATAGAAAAACTTCTAAAAGAGGGTTCTGTAAATATCCCGCTGCAACCATACTTTGACCGCTTGCAAAGTTACTTGAATGATGCAAGTAGGCGGTACTCAAAGATTATGTATCGAGTATTCGCTGGCAATGAGAGCCGGTTTGAAAACGCTGAACTAACGTTTAGTCTGGGAACAGCAGATTCACTTTCGCCG
Source organism: Candidatus Zhuqueibacterota bacterium (assembly GCA_963169875.1). Lineage (GTDB taxonomy): Bacteria > Zhuqueibacterota > Zhuqueibacteria > Residuimicrobiales > Residuimicrobiaceae > UBA2214. Next base: position 19,310 of record CAUJEL010000171.1, on the reverse strand, counting down.
ACCAAGGTTCATATAAAGTATGGTACAGCCAAGCGGAGTGTCCTGCAGATTTCTTCATCGGAATCCAAATACGAATTAGTGGCCAGCCTGATTTTAGAGAAGGATAACGATGATCTGCCACCAAAGCATATTATAGAGAATATGATCGGCGAAGGAATTGCTGCTACTGTCCTTGGAAAGCTAGTTCCAAAACCCTTTCTTGCAAGTGCCGAAAGAACTGGCGCTGCAATTTTTCAGAAAGAACTGGATTTTACAAAGAATCGCCTGGTTGAAATGTTGGGGGAAAAATCATCGAAATTGCACCCTATTCAGTTCTTGAGCAAGTTTAGTGGCGAATATCCTATTGCAGTCCGCAGGAATGTTGATTTTATACGAACTTTACCTGATTTAAAAAACAAGGGAAGTTTCATACTAAAAAATCACTCTGAAATCCTCAGATCCTTTGAGGACATTATCGGTGGGCATTACAACGTTAGCAAAGACGGAGAAGTCCAGTTCATTCCATCTGCGAACAAGCGGGTAAAGCTTTCACTTGTCGAAAGTTCAAGCGCAGTACGTTCGTTGCTGGATATTGGTTTTTACCTTCGCCATGTAGCCGCCCCGGGCGACCTTCTGATGGTTGATGAGCCAGAACTGAATCTGCATCCGGATAATCAGCGGAGGGTTGCACGGCTTTTTGCGCGATTGGTCAATATTGGAATCAAGGTGTTTATCACGACACACAGCGACTACATCATTAAAGAACTGAATACCCTGATTATGCTTAATCAGGGAGGAGAGCGGCTAAAAGCACTTGCTGATCGTGAGCATTACTACGATTTTGAAATGTTAAGTCCCGACAAGGTAAGAGTGTACATAGCAGAAGAAGCACTCATTAAGCTGGATGGGGCACAACGCAAAAAAAGATGCCAAACACTTGTTCAAGCCAACATTGATAGCAGCCTTGGGATAGAGGCACGCAGTTTCGACAAAACCATAGAGGATATGAATCGAATCCAGGAAGAGATCATTTGGGGAGGGGATGAGTGATGCAGGATATTGAAATCCTCTCTGAACTGATTCTAGAATCTGCGCTGGTTCCGCATGAGTATGAATATGGTAAACCAATCATCAAGCTCCATGAAGAAGGACACAAGAATTCTGTTTCATTCATCCGCAATATACCTACCGATGCTCTTGTCATAAAAGCTGACGAATTTCCCACGCCAAAGACATTTTTTAAAGGCGATAAAGGAGAATGCAAACGGGCTGATTTCATTATTATTAGCGAAGAGAAAAAAGTCATTCTTTATGTTGAACTGAAGGCTGGCCCAAAGGATAGCAGCTATATAATTAAACAACTTAAGGGTGCTTCCTGCGTAATTTCCTATTGCAAAGAAATTGGAAAGCATTTCTGGAACGAAAATGCATTTCTCGATGGTTATGCACATCGGTATATTGGCATGGTTAATGTAAGCGTCAATAATAAACCATCCCGACACAAATCGTCACCACTGCATGATTCACCGGAGAAATTTTTGAAAATTTCATCACCTCATCACCTTCAGTTCAATCATTTGGTTGGGTTGTGATAATGGAAACAGCGAAACTGAAAAAATTCGCCCAGTTCGCCCGGCGCAGCTTGATGGATCTGGTCTCCGCCAAACTGAAACTAGTGCTTGCAGAAAACAGCGCCGCCCGGCGCGAAAGTGCCGAGGCTGTCAAGAAACTCGAAGAGGCCCTCAAGGGGCACGGCAAGGAACAAATCATCGAACGGGTGGCCTACGTTTGGTTCAATCGTTTCTGCGCCCTGCGCTTCATGGACGTGAACCGCTATACCCGCATCGGTGTGGTGTCGCCCCTTGAGGGACAGTTCCAGCCCGAGATTCTGGCCGAAGCCAAAATGGGGCACATCGACGAAGAGATGGTACACGACAAGGTCCGGCAGCAGATCTTCGCCCTGCTTGACGGCAAAGCGCCCAGCCGTGACCCGCAGGGCGAGGCCTACCGCCTGTTGGTTGTAGCCGCCTGCAACTTCTGGAACAAGGCCATGCCTTTCCTATTCCAGCGCATCGATGACTACACCGAGCTGCTGATGCCCGACGACCTGCTTTCGGGCAACTCCATCCTCGCTTATACACGCGAGGCGATGACGCCGGATGCCTGCAAAGACGTCGAGGTGATCGGCTGGCTCTACCAGTTCTATATCTCCGAGAAGAAGGACGAGGTGTTTGAAGGGCTGAAGAAAAATCAGAAAATCACCCCCGAGAACATCCCAGCCGCCACCCAGCTTTTCACTCCACACTGGATCGTCCGCTACCTGGTCGAAAACTCTCTCGGCCGCCTGTGGCTGCTCAATCGACCTGGCTCGAAGCTGGTCGAGAAAATGGACTATTACATCAAGCCTGAACAGGCCGAGACAGACTATTTGCGCATCGAGAAGCCAGAAGAGATCAAGATTTGCGACCCAGCCTGTGGTTCTGGCCACATGCTCACCTATGCATTCGACCTTCTCTACGCTATCTACGAGGAGGAAGGGTACGAGCCCGGCGAGATTCCAGAGAAGATCCTAACGAATAACCTCTACGGCATCGATATCGACGAACGCGCCGGGGAGCTGGCGGCCTTTGCGCTGACCATGAAGGCTCGCGCCAAACAGCACCGCTTCTTCAGCAAGGGTGTCAGACCGAATATCTGCGTGCTGGAGAAACTCGTTTTCGATGAAAACGAGTTAGTGGTTAGTGATCAGTGGCCAGTGGCCTGTGGCGCCTCGCGCGAAGACATTCTGCACGACCTGAATCTTTTCGAGGAGGCGGACAACTTTGGTTCACTCGTCCGTCCACACCTCACCTCTGAGCAATGCACCAAGCTCCGGGACTATCTGACTAGCCACTGGTCACTGGCCACTAGTCACTCGTTCTTCAACAGCATGACCCATCAGAAGGTGCTGCAAGCCCTGCGGCAGGCTGATTACCTGAGCCCGAAATACCATGTGGTGATTGCTAACCCGCCGTATATGGGAAGAGGCGGGATGAATGGAAGACTCAAGGCATGGGTTCAAGACAATTACATCATCAGCAAATCAGACCTTTTCGCTATGTTCATTGAGCGAAATCTTGGTCTGACGATGCATGACGGCCTGATAGCGATGATAACCATGCAAAGCTGGATGTTCTTGTCATCGTATGAAGGAGTGCGCTCTAAACTTCTTCACCAAGGAACAATAAGATCAATGGCGCACCTTGGCGCTAGAGCTTTCGACAGCATAAGTGGAGAGGTGGTTTCGACTACAGCGTTTGTTATTGCGAATAGCGTCAACCCAAATTTCGAAGGGGTGTATTTGCGTTTAGTCAAGGGGAATTCAGAGAGGGAAAAAGAGCAAGCTCTTCGAGAAAGTGTATTGAATCCTAGATGTGGCTGGCGATTTACTACTTCAGTTTCCGATGTTTTGGCGATTCCCGGAAGCCCTATTGCTTACTGGATTAGCAAGCAAGCGAGGGATGCCTTTATTAATATTCCCTTAAGCGAAAAGGCGACATTCAGGGCCGGACTACAAACGGGTGACAATGACACATTTCTAAGGTATTGGTTTGAAGTTAGTGCACAGAAGTTTCGGCCAACCTGTCGCTCAAGGGAAGAGTCAGTTGAGTCGAAAGCAAGATGGTTTCCTCACAACAAAGGTGGCGGTTATCGCAAATGGCACGGAAACAAGGAATACTCCATTAACTGGGAAAACGACGGCTTCGACATTAAAGAACGAAAGCGCAGAGATTTAGAACATGGCAGGATAACTCCGAATAACTCAAAATGCTGGAATCAGGATTTCTATTTCCTGAACGGCTTGACATGGTCTTCCTTGTCATCTGCTGATTTTTCGCTCAGAGATAATGGGTACGGATTTTTATTTGATACAAAGGGGCAAATGCTCTTCCCAAAATCCGAAAGCGACAAAGATAATTTGCTTGGATTGTTAAACTCTAAAGTCGCGTACTACTTCTTAGCGGCTCTTTCTCCAACATTAGACTTTAACGGTGGCGTCGTATCGAAATTACCTTTGAAAGAAACAGAAGGGAGTTGCTCACAAATTAGAGAGCTGGTGGCTACGGCAAGGATAGACTGGGACTCCTTCGAAACCTCCTGGGATTTCACCAGCCAGCCGCTGCTGAATCCTGACTACCACCAGCCAACCCTGAAGGCCACCTACCAGAAGCTCCGCGCCCACTGGCGGGAGATCACGCTGGAGATGCAGCGGTTGGAGGAAGAGAATAACCGCATCTTCATCGAGGCCTATGGCCTGCAGGATGAGCTGACGCCCGAGGTGCCGCTCAACGAGATCACCCTGACCTGCAACCCCCACTACCGCTACGGCAACGGCAAGAGCGAAGACGAGTTGGAGAAGCTGCTGCTGGCCGATACCATGAACGAGTTGGTCTCCTATGCCGTTGGCTGCATGTTTGGCCGCTATGCGCTGGACAAGCCAGGGCTGATCCTGGCCAACCAGGGCGAGACCATCGAGGACTATCTGAAGCGGATTCCGGAACCGAGCTTCCCGGCCGACAATGACAACGTCATCCCCATGCTGGATGGCGACTGGTTCACCGACGACATCGCCGAGCGCTTCCGAAAGTTCCTGCGCGTGGCCTTTGGCGAGGAACATTATGAGGACAACCTCCGCTTCGTCGAGCAGGCACTGAACATAAAGGGCAAACGCGACTACAGCATCCGCGATTATTTCCTCAGCGAGTTCTACACCGACCATGTGAAACGCTACAAGAAGCGCCCCATCTATTGGCTATTCTCCAGCACGAAGGGCAGCTTCAACGCGCTGATCTACATGCATCGTTACCGCCCGGATACAGTCAGCCTGGTGCTCAATAACTACTTGCGCGAGTTCCGTACCAAGCTCACTTCACACAAGAACCATCTGGCAGCGATTAGCATCAGCGGTTCTGCATCGCAAGCGGAGAAAACCAGGGCCCTGAAAGAGATCGAAAAGATCACTAAAATGATTGCCGAGATGGAAGAGTACGAGCGCGAAGTACTTTACCCGCTGGCCACCGAGCAGGTAGAGATCGACCTCGACGACGGCGTGAAGGTAAACTATCCCAAACTTGGTGCTGCTTTGAAAAAAATCGTCGGCCTGGATGCAGAAGAGGATTAAGGAGCGATATTCATGGAAAACCGCATAGCCCAGGCCCTGACCAAACTCTTCTACCGGCACCGGATCGTCTTCTGGTATGACGCCAAGAAAGAGTTGCGCGGCGATTTCGAATCACTCCAGCTTCCCGACGTCGAGAAGCTGGAGCTGATCAACAACGAGTACGGCATCAAATACAGGCTGCTGCGCGAGCAGCCGGAACAAAAGTTCCTGCTCTATCGCGAAGGTCCTCAGCCTGCCGATCTGGACAACTGGCTGCTGGATGTACAGCTGGCACACGGCGTGTTCCGCACCGATCAGGTGGCCATCTGGCTGTCCGAACTGGATCTTGGCCTGGAGTTCACCGATATGGTGGAGGCCCATGCGGAATTCTTCCAGGCAGCAAAGCGCAAGGACGCTCTCAAGAAATTACTGAAATCCGACGACACCGCCGGACAAATCCGCCTGAAAATGCTGGCGGTCTGTACCGGCACCGAGCCGCGCATGGATGCGGTGGCGGAAACCCTGCTGCAGGAGTTGGCAGACGGCCGGGACGAGAAAATCAAGCTGATTGGCCGATGCAACCTGGATGGTTTCTTCTGGGAACAGATGACCCGCTGCTATGGCTACAAGTCCGAAGAGCCGGGCATTCGCGACTTTGCCATTGAGTTGTTCAAGTCTTGTTACGCCATGGGCACCGATGGCCAGGTGAAACTCACCGGCGACGGCCTGGTGTTTCTCAAGCATTGGAAGGATAGCCGCCAGTTTGAAGGCGGATTCGAGATACTTTCTGGAGAATGCGCCGAGGTCCTCGGTATTGAACAGGATCTGGCCAAGCGCGATTTCCGCGAGTTAATTGAACTGGATTATTTCCGCCTGATTGACCAGAAGATCATCAGCGACCTGGTGCGGGCGTTGGCATCGCGCACAGTCTCCAGCACCGATGTATCGCTCTGGGTCCGTCAGCGGCGGCAGGGCCATTGGTATAGGGAATACCGGCATCTTTATGAGGCGGTTGATTTCGCCGCCCAGTTTACCCATGCCCTGAGTGAGGCCAAGCTCGCCATGGATAGCCTGGCTGATGGCGTGCAGCGCTACAGCCGCTTCTGGTATCGGCTCGATCAGCTTTACCGCAAGTTCACTTACCATGTGCGCATGTCGGGGCAGGCATCACTGATGGGCCATTTGACTGATCAGATTGAAAACCTCTATTCCAACAACTACCTGCTAAAACTGGGAGACCGCTTCCAGACCTTTGTGGATACAGCCGCCAAATGGGAAGCTTTACCCGTGCGCAGGCAGAATGAGTTCTTCGAATATTGGGCACGGCCGTTCCTGCATAAGGAAAACAAGGTCTGCGTCATCATCTCCGACGCCATGCGCTACGAGATTGGCGAGGAACTGTTGAGTCTCATCAGACAAGAGGACCGTTACAGCGCTGAACTGGAACCGGCGATCTCGATGTTGCCCAGCTATACCCAGCTTGGCATGGCAGCACTGCTGCCCAACAAAAAACTGACGCTTGCCGACAATGAGACCGGCGCTGTGCTGGTGGATGGCAAAAGTTCGCAGGGAGTAGCCAACCGCATCAAAATTCTCGGCCAGGCAGTTAGTCAGCGGGCAACGGCTTGCAGGGCCGATGAGTTGATGGCCATGAAAGGGGAGGAGTGCCGGGCACTTGTTCGCGATCATGATGTGATTTACGTCTACCACAACCGGATTGACGCTACCGGTGACAAGAAGGAATCCGAGGAACTGGTTTTCGAGGCAGTGGAAGAAACCCTGCAGGAGCTGATTCGTCTGATCAAGAAACTGACCGGGGCCAACGCCAACAATTTGCTAGTTACCTCAGACCATGGCTTCATCTACCAGAACCGCGCCATTGAGGAGAGCGACTTTTCCGGAATCGATGCCGGGGGAGATCAGGTTCTGTACCGCGACCGCCGCTTCGTGCTAGGCAAGGGGCTTGCCGAGGCATCCAGCATGCACAAGTTCACCTCCGGGCAGCTTGGGCTTGACGGTGATGTGGAAGTGCAGATACCCAAATCGATCAACCGTCTGCGCCTGAAGGGCTCCGGCAGCCGCTTTGTGCATGGTGGTGCATCGCTGCAGGAGGTGGTGATCCCGGTGCTCAAGATCAACAAGAAACGCCAGAGTGATGTCACCACTGTTGAAGTCGATATCCTGCGTGGAGCCAGCACGATGATCACCTCCGGGCAACTGGCCGTGACCTTGTACCAGGCCGGGCCAGTGACAGACAAGATTCAGCCGCGCGTGCTGCGGGTCGGCATCTACACCGAAGCGGGTGACCTGATCTCCGACAGCCATGCGCTGACCTTCGATCTGGGCTCGGAAAACCCGCGGGAGCGGGAACTGCAGGTGCGCTTTGTGCTCACCCGCAAAGCCGATGAGGCCAACGGCCAGGAGGTCATCCTGCGGCTGGAGGAAAAACACGCCGGGACTTCACATTACAAGGAATACAAGTCGCTCAGGTACTTGATGCGGCGATCATTTACCAACGATTTCGACTTCTGATATAGGCATGGATATTGGATACATCTAGTCCGATCAAGGCAAAATCTGGGTTAACGAAACCCGGTAAATCTCCGCAATGTTGGTTGGCTTTATCCACTCGATAGAAAAACAACTGAATACTGAAGGCTGATTACTAATGACTCCCTTAGATCAAAAAATCAACGCCCACTTTCCGGGCCTCGTTGTCCGCAAGGATCTCGTCAAAACGGTCAAGGGCAACGCCATAGTTCCCTCCTACGTGCTGGAATACCTGCTCGGGCAGTATTGTGCCACCAGCGATGAGCCAACCATCCAGACCGGCATCGAAACAGTAAAAGAGATCCTTGCCAAACATTATGTTCACCGGAATGAAGCCGGATTAGTTCGCTCGAACATAAAGGAAAAGGGGCGCTACAAGGTCATCGACAAAATAAGTGTTGACCTCAACGACAAGAAGGATGTCTATGAGGCAGATTTCTCCAACCTGGGCATCAAAGAGGTACTTGTTGATTCAGGAACGGTGAAAAAGCATCCCAAGCTCCTGGTCGGCGGAGTGTGGTGCATTGCTGATCTGGAATATGAGTTTACCGAAGATAAAAGCGCCAGCCCCTGGATCTTATCGACCCTCAAGCCAATCCAACTCTCCCAGTTCGATTTCGAAGGATATGTTGAGGCCCGCAAGCAATTCACCACCGACGAGTGGATCGATCTGCTGGTGCAGAGCATCGGCTTCAATCCGGAGATGTTCGGCAAGCGCAGCAAACTGACACAGCTGATCCGCCTGATCCCCTATTGCGAGCGCAACTATAACCTGATCGAACTTGGCCCCAAGGGGACCGGTAAATCGCATATCTATTCGGAATTCTCGCCGCACGGCATCCTGCTTTCCGGTGGTGAGGTCACTGTCCCCAAGCTGTTCGTAAATAACTCCTCAGGAAAGATTGGCCTGGTCGGCTACTGGGATTGCGTTGCCTTCGACGAATTCGCTGGAAAACAAAAGCGCGTCGACAAGGCCCTCGTCGACATTTTGAAGAACTATATGGCCAACAAGTCCTTTTCGCGGGGCATCGAGACACTGGGCGCAGAGGCATCCATGGTTTTTGTAGGTAACACCCAGCACAATGTGCCATACATGCTAAAACATTCGGACCTGTTTTGCGAACTGCCTGAAAAGTTTTACGACTCTGCGTTCCTCGACCGTATCCATTTCTATATTCCGGGCTGGGAGGTCGATATCATTCGTGGCGAAATGTTCTGCAATGGTTACGGATTTGTGGTGGATTACCTTGCTGAGATTTTACGCTCATTACGCAATCATGATTACTCGGACCGTTATGAAAGCCATTTTTCCCTCTCTTCCGACATCTCAACGCGGGATCGTGACGGTATCAACAAGACCTTCTCTGGACTGATGAAGATTTTGTTCCCACAAGGTGAAGCGAGCAAAGAAGAGGTTGAGGAATTGCTTCGGTTCGCGATTGAAGGCCGCAAGCGCGTTAAAGACCAACTGATGCGAATTGATTCCACCTACCGTATCGTCCGTTTTGCTTATACCGACGCAACTAAGCATACCAAGCGTGTCACCACGCTCGAAGAGGAGGAATACCCCAGTTATTACCACAAATCAATAAGCGAAGACGAAAACGGCAAAACCTCCGACGCTGCGGAATCCGCTGCGCATGAGATCGGGTCAGATCCTCGGGTACCGCTCGAGCCTGTCCTTAAAGAAAAACACCTAACCTTTCAGGAGAATCAAAAAGGCCTCTCCTTCGATACTTTGCTAGGCCCCTATCTCAAGGGAGCAACCGTTATCACAGTCACCGATCCGTATATCCGCCTGTTTTACCAGATGCGTAACTTTATGGAATTTCTAGAAACTATAGTCAGGCTTAAAACTCCTGATGAGGAAGTGTCGGTTCATTTGATAACAATAGAGGACGAGTTCAAAGGCGAACAGCAGAAGGTAAACTTTGAGAAGATTAAAGAGTCGGCCAGTACGGTGGGCGTAAACTTTACCTGGGAGTTTGACAGTAACAAAACCATCCATTCCCGTCACATCGTGACCGACCACGGCTGGAAAATCTCCCTGGATCGTGGACTCGATATTTTTCAGCACTACGAGATGACTGATGCTTTTACCTTCGCAAATCGGCTGCAGCAATACCGCCCTTGTAAGGCATTTGAGGCTACGTTTATTAAAATCGGAGCTTCTGCAAGTAGTCTTTGAGCGCAGAAGAAAAATTAAAAGATACAGGATCCTCTGAAGATATGTCTGATCATATGTTTCGGTTCGATTTCTTGCAGATAATGGGTAGGCTTCTTTTGGGCTTGGTGAAAATTCCGAGGACCCTGTCTAATGTTTTATAACAGTGTTGGACCAAAATATATTATTATTTATATTGTTGTTAAGTAATTTTCATGCTTAAAAAACGGCCTTGGAATCAATTTTTTGCCTTTTTTTTGCATTTTAAGCGAGCTGGAACCTGCTACAACCATGCCCCTCAAGGATATTTCCGCCCTTAGGGTATCTAAAAAACGCCATTATTGGCATGAATAATGAATTCCAAGGACTATTTTATACTTTTTAGTTTATCGCCCCGCACAAAATCCAAGACTTGAAAGAGAAGATTGCCCCAGACTCACAAAGTACCGGGAATTTGGGGAAACGAGTTCCTTGCGGCAACGGGCGCTCAGTACCGGCCATTTTCGTACTGTAGTCAATAACGACGGGGAAGTGCCCCCTGTGTAGTTTGCAGAAAATGTTCCATTCCTATGCTCAGGTTGATGTCCCCTGAGAATTAAAACCTCATGTATTCTGAGAATCACCGCTTGCTTCCATTCTTTATGTTGTTTATATTCCTCTAAGGAGACACGATCTGCCCAAATCGATTATATTAAAAAATGCTGCAGCGCTTGTATTAAATGATTTAAATTGTCTTACAAGAGAGGGGCGTTATATGGTACAGAGAGTAGGGCAACTTTTTGGCGTTCTGTTTTTACTAATTCATTTTTGTGTTTTTTCCCTCTATTCAAATCCCCAAGAAATGTCAGATATTGCGCAGGAAAGCAGCCCAATCATTCCCGTGAATAATGCCAGAGTTAACACAGGGCAATTTGTCCATGGACAAGTAAAGGGTATTTGGACCAAAGCTAAAAGCCCCTATATTGTCGATGGCGATTGTACGGTATCTTTCATGGACAGCCTCGTCATCGAGGCTGGTGTTCAAGTGCGCTTCCAAAGCGGCTTTGGCATCAGGGTTAAGGGCAGACTTCGTACCAAGGGTACCAAGCAGGACAGCGTCATTTTTACCTCCGACAAAGCCAATGCCAGTCCAGGTGATTGGCAGGGCATCGACTTTTCTATGAGCTTTTCCAATTTGAAGAGCCAGTTAAATTATTCGGTGGTCGAATTTGCTGATATAGGAATCACGGTTTTCACTAATGTCATAGTAAAGAATTCTTCCATTCGTCATAATCGTAATGGTATTGCAAGCCGAGGTCCCGGATCCAGCATTGATAGCTGTTATATCATCTCTAATGAAGAAAACGGTGTAATCTATGATGAAATGTTATACTATCCCAATTACATTTCCTCCATCAAGAACAGCTATATTGGTTCTAATGGTAAAAACGGCATTACAACCAGTGCATTCGCTCAGCCTTTGGAAGTGGAAATTAGAAAATGTTATATTGTCCAAAACACGATGAATGGTATTTATTGTTATGGGGAGAATAACCATACTTCCGCTAATTACTGCACCTTGTACAATAATGGGAAATTTGATTGGTACAACAACAGTTCAGATTCGCTCGATGGCCAGTATAATGATTGGGGGGAACCGACAACTACGGAAATGAATGAGGTGAATTACCCTGGTAATATCACCAAAATTTACGACGGACTTGATCAACCAGGCTTGGGATTGATCAAGTATGCCGGATGGCTGGGCAGGCTGGAGAATGGATTTACAGGCGTATTGGCATTGACCAATGAGAAACTCGAACCGATCGGACTGAGTTATCCCCGAGGCACTGGAAAGGCCTTTGTCCGTCTTGAGGATACAGATCTGAATCTGCACGGCGACAGCAGAGATACAGTCAGCGTGGTTTTTTTTAGCCCATTAGATAGTCTTGGTGAACGGGTGCTATTGAGGGAGACCTCCAATCAATCCGCTGTCTTCACAGGCTCGATCGCTTTGGATGTACTACCTGGTTTAACGATAAAAAACAGCCTCCATGAACGGCTAAACAGAACGGTAAGCAAATTGTCAACAAAAGAGGAAAGTGAGGCACGTACTAAAATATTGAAGGAGATCGATGAGGAGTGGACAAGTCTGGCAAGGCAGGAAGCAATCGGCCAGGTGATTGGAGATGGCATACTGCAAATTCGCAATGGCCAGTTTCTGAGTGTGACTTATTTTGAGCTAAAAAATGCCAACGGAAAAAAAGAGCAGATCAAAGATCGTGCTTTACTCGGGGGTTGGAGTGGCACTGTTTCGGGCTCCTGGAACAAGGAATTCAATCCTTACATCGTAACCGAGAATATAAATGTGCCCCGTGGGCAAGCACTCACAATTAATCCCGGCGTCATCATACAGTTTTATCCGGGTGTCAGCCTGACTGTTCAAGGCCGATTCGAGAGCATGGGGACCGCTATCGACAGCGTGATGATGACAGCCTATGAGATGAGTGATGAAAAGGAATGGGATGGCATTAACATCTTGACGGATATTATGTCTTCGCAGCGGACGGTCCTGCGCTATACTGCAATCCGTCATGCTCTCTACGGTATTAACACCTCGCTCGCTGCTGTAGAATTAACGAATTGCTCAATTTCCCATTGTGGCAGTGCCATAGATATCTCTTTAAATAATCCGTTTTTCCCTAATATTGTGCGCGACTGTATGTTTTCAGAGAATGATGTTGGTGTTCAATTTCTCTTTACAATGACTGGGTGGCCTCTTGACAATTGCACCTTTACGCGAAATCAAATCGGCGTGGAGATGAGAACGCTCCAGTGCGATACCCTGAAAATTAAAACACCCAACCAGTTTATTAATAACTATAAGGCTGGTCTGATCATCAGTGGGTGCAGTTATATTGCGATCGATCTTCAGGTATTCAAGGATAATCCAGCCGCCTTGATCACCGACGGGGCTTTGGCGCTCCATCTTGGCGATAAAAATCTCTTTGAGAATAACCTCTGGCCTTTGGGGATCAGCGCCCAGACAGAGATCACTTTGAGCAGTTACTTACCGGGTGCAAATAATGGTCATTCAGAGTTACTGCTCATCGGCAATCCATTCCCAATTGATGATGAAATTTTACTCAGAAAACAGACAAGAGACTATGCCCTTTTATCCACATATTTTTTCAATGATCTGCGGATATCTCCAGGTGTAAATCTGCGCTTTGGGGGTAACGCATCGCTCAGTATTGACAATCATATCAGTGCCATCGGTACTCCAGAGCAACCGATCACCTTTACAGCACTTGATGCGGATTCCTCATGGCGGGGTTTGCGCATCAGTAATGAAGCCAATGCAGTGTTGCGTAATTGCCACATTTCTTCTGCCTCCAGCGGACTGCAGGTGAATGGCGGCGCGGAGATCAGTGATTGCCGGTTTTTTAACAACACAGACGACGCGATTGTCCTCAGTAGTGAGGATGATGTAAAAATTTATGGCTGCCAGATTTATCAGAATGGAGGTGCTGGCATAAAAGTACATTCCACGGTAAGCTGCAGCATCGAGAATAATTTGATCACCGCCAACGAATACGGCATCGAGTTATTTGACGGTTCGGACTTTCTCATTCGACTGAATCATCTGCTCAATAATCGTAAATATGACTTGCAGAATCTGACTTGGGGCCTGATAAATGCGACGCAAAACTTTTGGGGTCCGGTCACGACAACAGAGATGGAAGCAGAGGGGGATGATTCGAATATCCAGGCTGTTTATGATGGCCGTGATGCATCACAGTATGGACGTGTACTCTATGCCCCCTGGTTGCGTAATATACCCAGTGTTGTGGCGATTTCGCACGATAATTGGACCAATAAGGGCAACATTCAATTAACCATTTATGGGCAGGGATTTCAGCCTGGAGCGGCCGTACAACTCAATTTGAATGGTTTTAAAGACATTGTTGCGTACAAGGTGGAAGTGGTGGATTCCACGCGCATCATTGCCAGCCTTGATTTGACGGATCGTTCATTGGGCGCCTGGGATGTGGCGGTGATCAACCCGGACGGCAAAAAGTTGAAATTGCCAGCGGCGTTTACAATCGATGAGGGTCGGGTTAATCTGTGGTCGAGGTTGACAGGCCGGAGGCAATTTCGCCTTGGCAGAGAGAACAGCCTGATACTCACTGTGGGAAATTCAGGGAGCCGGGAGGCTCCCTCGGCTAGTCTGCTGCTGCGTGTGCCACGCTGTTTCAAAATAAAAATAGAGTCCCCACAGCTGCAGAAGCCTTATGTCGCAGACTTGACCACACATCACAAGGAGAGCGAGAGTGACTCCATCGTGACCTTAGAGTGCTATCTAGGCAGGATGGAAAGACTGGAGACGCGGACACTAAAGCTTTCATTGACGCCGGTCTATTTGGTGGAAACTATCAACCTGGCAACAGCGATGGTATTAAATGTACTGGATGTTACAGGCCCTGTTGAAGAACGAGAACTGGTAGCGCAGATAAGAATACCAGATGCGGACCTGATCCTGAATTCCCAAAATCGGTTGTATGTCACCATCAACGACGAAAAAGGCTGGGAATACTCCGTTAATAGAAATACAAGTCCACCAACGATTCGTTATTGGCGTTGGCGTCGACGCCATCCTTATTTTCATCTGGGGGGTATTGTTTATACTTTTATTTCGACAGAAAACCCTAAAAAGCGTAAAGTCTACCCAGAAACCGAGCAGCATTTTGAAATTTATAAAACCGAAAGAATGAAAGACCTCAACGACGATGGGGTGATACTCGAAACTCGAAAAGGTGACATTCCCGGTGTAACCATCTGTACTCGCATCCTTCAAAGCGTCTTTGCAGATGGCTATTGGTTGAGGAATGATGTGACAGACGCTCAACTAATTACTCTTGGAAAACAGTTTAGTATTCGGGCATATACAGATGTAGGCGGAGACTGTATTACTGCTCCAGATTCGATAGCTCAAGATAAAAAGGGAGCAAATATAATAGGGGGATTCGTTGATGAAGGGGAAGATGAGCCATATCGTGCAGATGAATTTGCACTTGCATTTGGAATTGACCCTGCAACATTGCCCAGTGGTTGTCTTAGTAGTAGCCAGGTCGTCATTCTTCCGAAGGATTGTGCGGACCCCTGTTCACCTAATATTCTTCTTTATAGTCATATCAATAGTAATCCTAATTTAAATGACAACTTCGAGAGTTCATATCCCTCATTGAGTCCTTTCCAGGATTTCTATCAGGGTGAAGATCAAGTCTGTTTCCCGGACGATATACAATTCGATCCCTTTGAAGTAGAAATTCTCACCTCCATCGATCCCAACGAAAAAGCCGGGCCAGAGGGATATGGCGGGACCAACGCGCTGCCCATAGATGAGCCGCTTACTTATCTCGTTTATTTTGAAAACCTGGCAAACGCTACCGCACCCGCCCAGGAAATCTCCATTCGCGATACGCTGGATGCCGATCTCGATTGGACGACATTGACTTTTGGCGATATCCAGTTCGGCGACACGCTTCTCCATATTGGCCCGGGAAGTAAATCGCTCGATTTCTCGGTTGTTCTGACGGATTCGACCACCATGGCGGTTCGCGCAGCCGTGGATCAGAGTACTGGCATTGCAGACTGGCATTTCCTCGGCAAGCATGTGGATTCGGGCGAATTGGCGGATTTACTGCCTCCCAATCGCACACCACCGCAAGGAGAAGGGCATGTTGAGTTTACAATCGACGCACTGAAACGGCCCTCTGGCACGCAAATTCATAACCGCGCCAGCATCGTTTTTGATGTCAACCGGCCATTGATGACCAACACCGTTTTTAACACACTCGATAGCCAGCCGCCGTCAAGCCGGATCACAGCTTATGCCGATACAACAGCAAGCAACGATTTTTCTCTTATCTGGCAGGCAATGGATGATTCTTCAGGCGCTGGCATCAAGACATGCACCATTTATATCTCTGAAAATGGCGGGCCGTACTCCTCATGGCAAATAGCCGGCTCCTCATTATCGGCTAATTACATCGCACAGCCGGATCATTCGTATGCTTTTTATACCGTCGCAACCGACAGCGTCGGAAATATGGAAAGTGTTCCCAATAATCCTGATTTGCTTATATTTAACGCCAGATACCAGTACCCCGCTGCGGGCTGGTATCTGATTTCATTAATGAACGCAGTGTCGGAGGATTCCCTTGCCAGCTTGTTACCGGTTGGCAGTCAGGCATTCTGCTGGAATCCGGTCAACAGGATTTATGAACCAGCCGAAACCCTGAACTTTGGCAGGGGATATTGGTTGGGTGTGGCGAGCCCGGTCACAGTCGTTCGCGCTGGAGAAATGAAGCTTGAACGGCGAGATCATTATCTGCCTGGTTGGCATTTGATCGGTGGATTACATCGTACCCTTGGTCTGGATGAAATATATGTTTCACCTAGAGGGGCAATGGCTGGAATGTACAACTGGGACCAGGAAAAAAACACTTATATGTTGACGGATTCATTGCAACCGGGCCAAGGCGAATGGATTGCCATGCTTTGTGAAGGGGATATCAGCTTTGGAAAAGAAGTGGATGTATTGGATACACTTTCCCTGGAAACGAGAAACACTTTATTAGCTTCCTTTTATCATGAATACGGAACCCTGCCTCCGGCACCGCCCAGGATAACCAAAGTGGCAGATTCACAAATTGAAATTCCCAAGTCCTTTAATTTGGGACAAAATTATCCCAATCCGTTCAATGGCGAAACCGTGATCCGTTATCAAGTGCCGGAGGCAGCACAGGTAACTATCAAAATATACAATATTATGGGACAATTGGTCAAGACGTTGGTTGATCAAACCGTAAAGCCAGGATTTCATCAGCTATCCTGGGATGGCCGGGGACACAGCGGTCAGAGGGTGGCAACTGGCGTTTATTATTGTAAAATGGAAGCACCAGACTATAAAAAAATACGCAAGCTGATGCTTCTTCGATGACGTTTATGTCATTTCGAGGAATCTAAATTAAAGCTGATCGCGCCAAACCTCCAGAGGAGATTCAAAACCTGTATAAGCTACGGTTGGGAATATGACAATGCTTCAGAATCAGATCATTTGGAGCAAATAAAGTCGGTTTTTCTCGCACATTTTCGATCGCCCAGGGATTCCCTTCCCTGGGCGGAATCGATAGCTTCGTGCCTCTGCCGAAAGGAGCAGAGGGGGGCGGTCCAAATTATACTATAGTCGATACAGAACCTATAGGCCAGCAGGAGAGCAAAAATGTTCCTTATAGCATCGGTCACCAACAATCATCACCCACTTTATCTGGTCAAAATCAAAGAACTATCTAATAATGGGGCAATCAGTAATCCACAGCTTCAGGAAATGATGAGATTTTGTTTTGGCAAAGAATGGAGCGAGTTTCAGGATAATGCCATGAAATTTCATACAAAGATTGAAGCGGAAGGATTTTTATTGAAAAACAAAAAAGTATTGGGCAGATGCTGGATAGAGGAGATTTGAAAGCACACGAAGCTGCATCTGCATACTGCTCAACCGCCGTCGTGTTGGGCGCCCCGGCCAATCCCGACAGACTGGCGACTCCGGAATTACCCACTGCGGTACCTTTGAAACGATTTTCCGGCAACCAGCGTAAAATAGGAAGATCGGCTTTGAATCGGATTCTGAGTAAACATGGCTACAGTGATTGCATGCAGCACCGTATGGGTGCATTGAATCAGGATTACGCCGATCGTTGACACCGGATCAGGGTTTGAATCTGACATCGTTTTAGTCCTTGCTTTTCAAACGTCGTTTGGCTAATTTGCGAAAAATAATACAGGTGATGAGAATCAGAGTTCATCCATGAATGTTGAATCCAGATATAATGCGCGCGCCGATAATCTCCATCTGATCGTCTCCTTTGTTTGCGCCAGTCTCATTCTGGGAATTGCTGCCTCGTTTATCCCTGAAGAATACATTGAGCTGAGACCCATAACGGGCAAGAATGTCACCGTGCAGTTGCTCGATCTGAGCAATTACTTCAAGGATGATGCAGATGGGGAGGGCGGAGGAGGCGGCGGTGGTCCGCAGAAAGAAATCCCCGCAGCCGAAGCCGGCGATGTCACCTTGGCGGATATTCGCATGGGGACACCGGTCGCGGTTAAGGAAGTGGATTCCGCTGCGGTAACCGCCATCAACATTCCGACTTCCGATACCGGCATGGGAATCGGCATCGGCGACGGCAGCGGCATTGGCAGTGGCAGCGGCTCGGGTATCGGCAGCGGCAGCGGCAGCGGACGGGGTGACGGTATCGGCGATGGCATGGGGGGGTTCGCGACACCACCGCGGCTGCTCATCATGGCCATGCCCGCTTATCCCAAATCGGAAGCAAAATACAAAACCGGCGTTACTGTACAACTTTCGGTGCGCGTCAATACGGAGGGTAAGGTGGACAGCGTGATCGTCCTCGATAATCCCACCGGCAGAGAGGCATTTGCCGTCTCCGCACGGCAGGCTGC
The DNA here is from genome assembly GCA_963169875.1 of Candidatus Zhuqueibacterota bacterium. Classification (GTDB taxonomy): domain Bacteria; phylum Zhuqueibacterota; class Zhuqueibacteria; order Residuimicrobiales; family Residuimicrobiaceae; genus UBA2214. Next base: position 969 of record CAUJEL010000171.1, on the reverse strand, counting down.
TCTCGGCTCCAGATATGAACCAGCCCGATCCAGGGAGCGGGCTGTCACCTGTTGGACCAGATGCGATTATACCTTCAGTCAGCAATGACTTGCGACAAATCCGCACGCTGACCTGCCTGAACAGCCAAAAACAGCACAGGATGCCTGCCTCAAAAAAACGTTCCAGTTCAAGGTTATGGTGTTTTCTCACCCTCATGATTTAACCCCCGGCGCGCGATTCGGCACCAAAGCTTTTTAGGCGCGTGAGAATGCCGTCTATGTTTTTTCACCCTTATGATATCACCACCGCTGCGTGACTCTGCGCCGCTGTTTTTTAAAACAGTGAGGATGCCATCTTTGACCACCCCGCCCTGCTTCGGGAATCCGCCTAATTGGGCGCCGCGCCAGCCATTGGTCGTGTCGCCGTCCCACCGCAGCGGGATCTGCATCTATGTTTTTGTTTAGTCAAAAATTAGTTGCTCCGACTCCATAGGTAACATTTTTCTTTGCATTTCGCAGGATAAAAGTTAAATTTCATACTAAACACGAAAATACCCCCTGTCCAGGAAACATCCCGTGACGATGCGCCTGAAAATCCATATTTTTCTTCTGTTTCTCTTCTTCACCTTTGCACCGAGTGATGCGCAACAGCGCAGCGCTTATTTTTATAAGGGTTACACCTACGGCAGCCAGTCGCTGGTGCATCCCATCACGATGATTCTGCATGGCGGCTATGGCATCATGGCCATGGAGAACCGCTCCAGGAACATTCTCGATTTTCCCTACGCCGCAGGCTGGGATAATTTATGGCGCAATCTATTTCATCCGGTCGCCGCCGTGAAAGCCTTCGGCTGGGCGGATTTTATCACCTCTGAACTCGTGCCATTCAGAATAATCTCGATCCAGGCGCAATACTGGCCCAACTTCACCATGCATTTGCTCGGCGGCGGCATGAGCAGCCGAATGTTGTCCGAATGGTTCGCATTTCAC
>CAUJEL010000170.1 GCA_963169875.1 Candidatus Zhuqueibacterota bacterium | reverse complement strand
CTACGACAAGGCGATCAAGGCCTTTCAAATCATCGCCGCCATGGAAAACCACCCCTACTCGGATGACGCGCAATACAGTCTCGGCCTGGCCTTTTCCAGATCGCAAAAACTCGATGAAGCCATCACGGCCTGGCAGCGCCTGCCGCTGATGAGCCAGGACGAAAAGCTGATCTCGTCGGCACTGTTCCAGACCGGCCGGACGCAGCTGGCCCTGGGCCGTTCTCAGGAGGCGCAACAAACCTTTAAACAGTTGATCGCCCAATATCCGCAGAGCGCCGACACGCCCAATGCGCTGTTTGAATATGCCTCGCAGCTGTTCCGCGACAAGGCCTACAGCACCGCCCGGCCGCTCTATGAGCAAATCGTCGCACGTTTCCCCACAGCTGCGGTGGCGGGTGATGCCGCCGTCATGGCAGGTGAATGTCACCTCGGCGAGGGCAACGTGGAAGCCGCGAATAAAATTTTCCGCGAAGCGGCGGGACACTATGAATCGCCCGAGGTCAGGGCGCAAGCCATCTTCAAACTGGCCTGGTCGCGTTTTCAGGCCAAAGAGTATGACCTGGCGTTGAAGAATCTGGATGATGTATTGCGCGCTTTTCCCAAAACCGCGGTAGCCGCTGATGCCCTGTTCTGGCGCGCCGAAACCCGTTTCAAACTGACGCAATTCGCGGAGGCAGCCGCGGATTACCAGCGCTTCATGGCGGAGAATCCGCAATCCGACCGTCTTGCGGAAGCAAATTATGGCCTCGGCTATGCTGGGCTCAAAACAAACCAGTTCGCCACTGCTGCGGCCGCTTTCGGGACAGCCGCCCATTTGAGCAAATCCCCGGCTCTGCGCGTTGACGCGCACATGCGCCGCGGCGATGCCCTGTTCAATGACAAGCAATTTGTCGCGGCGATTCAGGCCTATGAGGAAGCCTACAATGCCAGTGATGCGGATGCCATTCGTGCCGAGGCCAAATTCCAGATCGGCTTGTGCCACTACCGCGGCGGCGATATGCAGCAGGCCCGCAAGGCGTTGGACACGGTGGTCAAGGAGTATGCAAAAAGCAGCGTCGCCGCCGATGCCCTGTTCCTGAGCGGACGCGTCCGCTTCCGGCAAAACGAGTATGACCCGGCCATTGCCACGTTCCGCCAGCTCCTGTGGCAGTATCCGCAGAGCGCCCTGCTCGACGATGCCACCTATGCCATCGCGGACTGTTATTACAATCTCGGCAACTATGACGAGGCCATCACGCAGTACAAGAAAGTGATCGAAGCCTTTCCAAAGAGCGAGCTGGTGGCTGAGGCCATCACCGGTCTGCAATGGTCGCTGATGCAAAAGGGAGAATCAGCACAGGCGGAGCAGGTATTGCAGGAGTACGTGCAGCGCCTGCCGGACCGGGAGATCGCCGCCGAAGTCCTCAACCGGCAAGCCCAATATCTGGCCGACAATGGCCAGCCGGAAAAGGCCGTCGAGCAGTATCAATTAATTCTTAAAGAATATGCTTCAAGTAAAGCAGCCCAGAACGCCTATTGGGGAATGGCGCAATGCCTGGAAACCTCCGGACATGCGGATAAAGCGCTGGATGCGTACCGCCAGCAGTGGCAAAAATTTCCGGCCTCCGCGCGCTCCGGCGATGCCCTGTACGCAGGCGCGCAACTGCTCGCCGGGCGCGATGAAAAGACGCAGGCGGCCACCTGGTACCGCAAGCTGGTCCAGGATTATCCCAATCACGAGCTGAAATCACGCGCCGCGTACGAACTGGGGCTGTTGGACATCAATCAGAATAATTTAGACAAAGCGGAAAATTACTTCAAATCATTGGATCAGGGCGCGGAGAGCGATCTGGCGCGCATCGGCCTGGCCCGTGTCTACATCGAGAAGGCTCAATTCGCTGACGCGCAGGTTTTGCTCGAGCCGTTGATCGAAAAAGGCAATCCCGCCATCGGTGCCGAGGCGCAATACCTGGTGGCCGAAGGCCTTCGCAAACAGAGCAACTATGCCCAGGCAAGTCTGGCCTATATCAAGATCAAATATCTCTATCCGGATGTCCTGGCGTGGGTGGTGCCCGGCCTCTACATGGCCGCGCAATGCAATGAAGAGCTGGGCCGGCTGGCGGATGCGCGGCGGTTATACCAGTCTCTGATCAAGGATTTTCCGGCCCAGGCGGAATATGTCGCCAAAGCCGAAGCCCGGCTACAAGCCCTGGTGGGCAAATAAGTCGACAAAAAATCTCTTAACCGGATCAAGTTCATGCGTTTTTCATGGATTATTCTCACATTTTCTGTTTCGTCTCTGATCGCTCAGGAGCGCCCCTTGCCGCCGACGCGCATCGTCCTGCCCTCCGATTCGGTGACGGTTGTGAATGATGCGCAAAAAATGGAAGCGGACAGCAGCCGGATCGAGCTGCCCGAGGTTCTCATCCTCGGCCGGGACCGCTCGCAGCGGGTGGTGGAGAACAAGAAAAATTCCAACCGCGAGCTGCCGCGGCTGCTGATGCCGGATTATGCACCCGTGTCCATCTGGAACCGGCGCGACGACAGCCGGGTTCTGGCGGGAGATGCCGCGCCGGCGAGAAACCGCCGCTTCTGGGCCGGTCTGGCCGGCGGTTCGTACGCCAGCGTTCTGGGCGATGCCGGATTCTGGGGGCGTTTCCCGCAAGGAGAAACCAGACTGGCGGCGCGTCTGGATCGCAGCAGCGGCCCATACAATAACAGCCAGCATGCGCTGGCCGGCGCCGAGGCGCATCTCCAGAGTCCCGTGCGAGCCGATCTCGATGCGGCCATTGACCTGACTTATGACCACCGCACCACGGGCGCGCACGGTGCTGCCTTGCCCGATCTTGTTCGGTCGGGGAACCAGGTTACCATGCAAACATCGGCGGAATATCGCATCGCAGCCGACCGCATCGCCCGCGGCCGGCTGTCGCTGGGCAACATCAGCTTCAGCAGTGATACCAGTGACGCGGCCTGGCGGCACAGCGATCACTTTACACTCGGAATCGCGGGGGATTACACCCAGACTTGGAATCATTGGCAGCTGAGCGGCAGCGCGTCCTTTGAACGCGAGACGCTTTCGAGCGACCGCGACAGCGTCGACATAATGGCTGTGCGCCATGAGATACGTATTGAAGCGCAGACCAGTCCGTTCTCCAGTTTGCGCACGACCGTGGGCCTCGGCTGGCAGTCGTGCGCTGTGGATTCCGGGGATGCCAGCCGCTTGTGGGCGCTGGCCCAGGCGGCGTTCATGCCGAATCCGCGCTGGGGTGTAACCGTGTCGGTCACGTCCGGCCTGGCCGGGCAGCGTTACGCCAGCCACGTGCAGGCGAATCCCTATGTCGCGCACATCATTCCTCTGGCATCCGATGAACGGCCGCTGGCCCTGCAGCTCAAGGCGGAAACGCGGCCCCTGCAAAAAATCTCCCTCTATGCGCTGGCATATCATGCGCAGCAGAAGAGTTATTCCTTTTGGGAGAGAAATGCATCTTCAGGGCTGTTCGAGGTGCGCCGCATCGAGGATGTGCAACTGACCGAGTTGCAGTTTGGCGGTTCCGGGGAAATTTCAAGTGGTCTGCGGGTGCAGGGATCCTTGTCACTCAACAGCGATCATTTGCGGCAGGCAGGGCTTTTCGGAAAAAACGATCGCCTGCCCTATCGCCCCGATTATCTGCTCAAGGGTCAGGCCGATCTGGCCCTGCCGTGGCGGCTGGAATTGGAAGGCCGCGCGGAACTCCTGGGGGAGCGGCGGCGCGGCGTGAATTTGCCGGGACGGTTGCCCGAGGTGCTGCTGCTGCACGCGCGCCTGGGACGCGATTTTGGCCGCCATGTGCACGCGGATGTTGACGTGCAAAACCTGCTCAACCGCGATTATGTGATCTGGGAAGGATACCGCGAACCCGGCGTGCAGATATTTCTCGGCGTGCGCTGGAAATATTAATATGGATCATCCGGAAAATCAGTACTTTTAACCGGCAAGAAAAGCCGAAAAATCGAAAATAAAAATCACCACAAAAAGTAAAAGTTGCAGCAATTATAAATATCGCTGCATCTCCAAGGTATCGGAGGACACGAAGGGTAAGGGAATCTAATCTGCTCTGTTCATAAACCGCCGAGTGCGCCGAGGCCGCCGAGCTGTTTTTACGGGGATTATAGAATAAATTTTATCTCAGCCTTAATAGTTGTAATCGATTCAATTTTTATGTTCAGCTTTTCTTTGCGCACCTCGGCGATCTTGGCGGTGAATATTTCAGGTTAGCAAAACAAAATCTTCACAAAGTCATAAAGGGCGCCAATAAAAGTACTTTTATCTAATTTTTAGCGTATTCGGAGGAATTCCATGTCGTTTTATGAATTCGTGATCAAGGGTGGCATCATGATGATCCCCATCGCCATCTGCTCGTTCATTGCGGTGGTGATTGTGGTCGAACGTTATCTCGCCCTGCGCAAGATCAGCATCAACTCGCGCAAGTTTGTCCTGCAGGTGCGCAATCATTTGATGCGGCAGCGCGTTGAAGATGCGATTCTCTTATGCAAGGAGACACCGGGGCCCATCGCCGGCATTACCAAAGCCGCCTTGTTAAAGCGGGAGCGTCCGCGCGATGAGATCAAGGAGGCCATCCAGAGCGCCGGGCAAACGGAAGTGTATCGCATGGAAAAGTATCTCGGGGTTCTCGCCACCGTGGCTGGCACAGCGCCCATGTTCGGGTTTCTCGGCACGGTTACGGGTATGATCCAGGCATTCATGCAGATACAATCGCGCGGCGGCAATGTCGATGCGGGCGTTCTGGCGGGCGGCATCTGGGAGGCGCTCATCACCACCGCGGCCGGACTCATCGTCGGCATCCCGGCGCTGATCGCCTACAACTGGCTGCAGGGCAAGGTGGAGCATCATGTCTTCGAGATGCAGGAGAGTTCCAATGAACTGCTCGATATGATCCAGGAAACGGAGGCGCGCCATGACCTTCACCACCACGCGTAAACGGATCGTCAGCTACGCCGCCATCAGTCTGACGGATATCGTCCTGCTGCTGCTGATCTATTTCATGCTCTCTTCTTCGTTTATTGTCCAGCCCGGCATCAAGGTCAAACTACCACGCGCGGCCTCCGGAGAGGTTGAGGAAGGAAACAAAATCAACCTCAGCATCAGCAAAACCGAGCAGATTTTACTCAACAGCGAGATGGTGCGTCTCAGCGAACTCGGCGCACGGCTGCGGCCGTTGCTGGCACAGCATCCGGACAGAACCGTGATCATCCGCGCGGACAAAGAGTTGACCCTGGACGCCACCATACGCGTCATCGACATCGCCAAGCTGGCCGGGGCCGATAAATTTCTCATCGCCACCGAAGCGGCGCAATGAGGCCATCATGATGCGGTATTTTGAAAATATGCCGGAGGGCATGCGCAAAGGATTGCTCGCCTCCCTCCTGTTTCATCTGGCATTGCTGCTGCTGTTTTTGATCACCACGATTGGACTGGATGCGGTGCCGCCGCAGTTCGCCGAAGTCACTCTGATCTCCGGCTCGCCCGGGGGCCAGGAGACGCGCTCCACGCCGGTGCTGCAGCAGCCGAGTCCGGTGCGCAGCGGAGATGTCGTGCGCGCGACCCGTCCGAAGCAGGTGAGCGCGCAAAATCCTGTCAAACAGACCAGCCCGAAATCAGCCTCCACACGGACCGAGACCGTCCCCAAGGTGACCACACAGCCGGCCAGGAGTTCGCCCATTGTGCCGCCGAAACGCAGGACGATCGAGGATGAAGAACCCGTCATCAGCCGTCAGGAGCAGGGCAAACTCACGCCCGGTGCGGCGTCATCTCTGCCCGGGACGCCTGGATCAGGAACCGCATCCTCCAGCCAGGGCGGCGCACCGCTGCAGAGTTCTTCCGAGAGCGAAGCCGGCGGCGCATCGCAGGGACGCGGCGGCACGGGCACCGGGACCGGCCAGACCAGCGGCGCCGGATCCGGTCAGCCCTTCACCATCGAAGGCGACGCGGCGCAACGTTTGATCGTCAAGCAGGTGATTCCGGACTATCCGGAGGATTTGCAGCGCGAGGCGGTGCTCAGGTTTCGTTTTACGGTGTTGCCGGACGGGCGCATCACCAGCCTGTTGCCGATGCGCAAGGGAGATCCGGTGTTGGAGGAGTTGACCATCAACGCCTTGCGGCAGTGGCGATTCAATCCGCTGCCGCCGCAGATGGAGCAGAAGAATGTTCAGGGGATTATCACGTTCAGGTATGAGTTGCAGTGAGAGCATAGTGATCTTCTTCAAGAGCCTCAATATAAACAGCAATCGCCTCGCGAATATTTTCTATCGCCTCTTCTTTGCTGCTGCCTTGACTGATGCATCCGGGCAAACTGGGGCATTCCGCCCCCCAGAAACCATCCTCCCCAGGATAAATTATGACTTGTCTCATAAACGACCCTCATTTTTGCATAAATATTGCAACTAAAACGATAAAATCAACAGGAATAAGCGACAAATCTCCGCCACAAAGTGTCATTCCGAACCCGCGCGGAATGTCCGCGTATCGGCATCACATCCTGTCCGAATAAATTCATAAAACTCTGCAGACGGAAGCGCGGAATCTCCGCTATAAGAAAAATTGTTGCCTTTGACGTGCTCAGGCAGCATGGAAATGCCTCAGCGGCAACGCAGAATATCCGCCAGCACGCCCGCGGCCGTCACCTGGGCGCCGGCGCCAGGGCCGCGCACGATCAAGGGGCACTCGTTATAGCGCATCGTTGTGAAACGAAATATATTCTCACCGGGTCTAAGACCGGCCATGGGGTCAGCCGCCTCCATCACCTGCAATCCGGCGAAAAGTGACTCTTTTTCAATGACCGCGCGATAGATGAGGACCCCGCCCGAAGCGGCTGCGGAACGGCAGCGCGCCTCTATCACCGCATCGCTTTCCCGGATGGCCTGCCATACTTGCTCCAGTGAGGCCCCCGCCGAAACCGGGATGAGCGGCTCCACCCGCACATCTGCCATCTCTAATTTGCGGCCCATCTCCCGCGCCAGAATCAACAGCTTGCGCGCCACATCCAGACCGAGGAGGTCGTCGCGCGGATCCGGTTCGGCAAATCCCGCCTCCTGCGCTTTTTGCACGGCAGCAGAAAAAGACTGACCCGCCGAGACCTGGTGCAGGACGTAGCTGAGGGTGCCGGACACCACCGCTTCCAGCCGCAGAATCGTGTCGCCGCTGTCGAGGAGGTCGCGCAGCGTGCTCAACACCGGCAGTCCGGCGCCGACGTTGGTTTCATATAACAATGCCACGCCCTTGTCCCGGGCCGTCTGCCGTAAAAGGTCATAATAGGATTGATCCGCCGCATTGGCTTTTTTATTTGGTGTAACGACCGAGATGCCGGCCTGCAGAATGCGACCATACTGCCGCGCGATCTCTTCACTGGCGGTGCAATCAACAAAGACTTTATGAGAAAGCGGAGTGTTGATCATGCGTTCGATAAATTCCGCGAGATTCATCGCGGTCGCGGCATCCGCCACCCCCTCGCGCCAGCGGCTGATCCCAATCGCCTCTGACTCAAATAGCATACGATCCATCTGAGCGATGGCCATCACCCGCAACGGCACGTTTTTATTGGCGGAAAGTGCCGCTATCTGAGTGAGCAAGGCGCTGCCGATCACACCGGTTCCAATTTCATAGAGATGTAGTGCGGTTTGCTGCGGGGCGAAAAAGGCATCGTGAATCACATTGAGCGCCCGCGACTCATTCTCTTTATCCACCACCACAGAGATGTTCAACTCGGACGATCCCTGGGCGATGGCCTTCACGTTGACGCCGTTACTCCCGAGCGCCTGAAACAGCTTTGCGGATACGCCGGCGGTGCGGCGCATGTTCTCTCCGACCACAGCGATGATGGCCAGACCGGCTTCGATGACCACCGGCTCGACCCGATGCAGCTCAATCTCCATCTCGAATTCCTGTTCGATGATGGTCCTGGCCTCTTCCGCTGCGTGCGGCTCGACCGCGAAACAGATCGAATGTTCAGAAGAAGCCTGGGTGATGAGGATGATGCTGATGCGATGCCGCGCCAGCGCGTTGAACAAGCGTCCGGCCACACCGCTGACGCCGATCATACCGCTGCCCTGTACGCGCAGCAGGGCGATATCACTGATGGAAGTGATGCCTTTGATGGTCGAGCCATTGCGGGTGACGCGCGCGCGCACGACAGTGCCGGGAAAATCCGGGACAAAGGTATTTTTGATGCGGATGGGTATCTGCTGCATCATGGCCGGTTGCATCGTGGGCGGGTGCAGCACCTTGGCGCCGAAATGGGACAGTTCCATGGCCTCTTCATAACTCATCTCCGACACGGGGAAGGCGCCTTCCACCCTGGCGGGGTTGGCGGTCATCACGCCGTTGACGTCGGTCCAGATTTCGATTTCACTGGCACCAAGTGCCGCGCCGAAAATCGCCGCGGTATAATCCGATCCGCCGCGCCCCAGGGTTGTTGTGGCATCCTGCATCGTCGAACCGATGAATCCGGTGATGACCTGAACCGGACGAGGCTGAGAAAAATAACCACGTATGTTCGCATAGGTACACTCCTGGTCCACCTGTGCGGCGCCAAAAAGCGCATCGGTCTTGACCAGCTCGCGCGCATCGAGCACCTCCGCTTCCAGCCCCCGGCTGTTCATGGCCGCGGCGATGATGGTGACCGCCAGGCGCTCGCCAAAGCTCATGATATAATCCAGCAACCTCGGCGTCATCTCTTTGACCAGTGCGGCGCCATGCAGCACATCCGCCAAATCATGAAGGGATACTTCAAGCGATTTTTTTATCTGATCATGCAAAGGGGGTGGAACCAGAGCATCCACCGCCTGCAAATGCCTCGTTTTTAACAGCGCCAATTCGGGCGCATAGGCCGCTCCTGCGGCCGCCTGGACTGCCAGGTCGATCAGCTGATCCGTGACGCCGCCAAAAGCGGAAAAGACCACCGCAAAGGGCTCCTGACCGGACTGCTGTTTCAAGATATCAATGATGTGTGCGATGCGCTCCGGGGTCGCCACCGAGGAGCCGCCAAATTTCAGGACTTTCATTGTTGTTCCTTGATTAGTTCCTAAATTGAGCGATTGGTGCACAAAAGGCAACCTTGCGAAGGTTTCTTACCTTCGCAAGGTTAAGGCAATCGCGCAGTTAAGGTCGTAGTAATCGCCGGCATGATTCTCTTATCCAGATCAGAGATCGCTTTAGCTCATTTCTATGGATTTTCGAGGCAAGAAAGCGATGGTGAGATTAAACGTGCTGCATCAACTCGACAATCTCCAGGGGTTCCCCCCTGCGCGCGTCGCGCACGAGCTGCAGGGCTTGCTGCGGGCACATGGAGACACAGACGCCGCATCCCATGCATTTTGTCTCATCAACCTGCAAGGCATCATCCAGCAAGTGCATTGCGTCGAAGGGGCAGTGGGTTGTGCAAACGCCGCACAGGGTACAGCAGCCGTCATCGGCCTGTGCCAGAAATCCTGAGGACGCCAGCATGGGCGTCCCGTTTTTATAGGCCCGCATGGCCGCGCAGCAGCAGGAACAGCAGTTGCAAATGGCGTAGAAACGATCGAACATGGCATCTTTGAAAAACGCGTGCTGCACATGGCCGCGTTCATGCTCCGAGCGCAGGATTTCATCCGCCTCCTGTTGCGTGATGCGGCGGCTGCGGCGCGGATGGTGTTCGAGGATAAACGAGGCAAACGGCTCGCCGATGACCAGACAGACATCCATGGGCAGGCAGGGATTTTCCACCGCAGCACGGCAGGCGCATTCGAGCGCCACGATGTGATCCGGATTCTTCAGGACGATATCCCGCGCGCGTCCGTAGGGAATGACTTTCTCGAGGTCTTGCAGAACAATCGGCTTATTGAGGTGCACCAGTTCCCGCGCCTGCTGCAGCGGCACCACTTTGCCGTGGTAGCCATCGGCAAAACTCTTTCCAGGGGCAGAGATTTTTCCTTTTGGCCGGGTTATCCGGTAGACCATGTCCCAAAGCGGCCGGATCACACGTGTCAGCCAATGCTTGCCGCTGCCGACGCGGATGTAAAAATAGATCCAGCGGCCGTAAATATAGCCGTGGATACCATCCCAGAAGGAATAATGATTCGTCCGCCGGGCTTCGCGGTAAAAAGCCCGCGTCGATGGTTTGATGAATTTATCCAGCCATTTCATAGGCGTCTGCACTCAGAAAAATTTCAAAAAAGTCAGGCGAAACGCACCGCGCTCGTCACGATTTTGACCATAAAAAAGTGAAAAAGTGCCGGCGCTGAGGTCGATATCGAGATGACCGCCGAAATAGTGATCCGGTTTGGCGTCGGGAAAGACATAGCCTTCTGCCTGTGGACCGATGGACAGCCACGAGCCCGCACGGACGGCCAGATGATCGCGGTAATAAAAAAAGGTCAGCTGTTCCTCATCCGCTTTGAGAAAGTAGAGATTCCAGCTCTCGAAATTCAGGATTGGGCTAGCATAAATGGCGTAAAACTCTGGCACCAGATGTCCGATGCGGGCGCCGTGTTGAGATGATTCGAAGAAATCGATGCCCACCTGCGGAATAAGTTGCAGATTGTTAAAATGAAACGCCGGGCCGATATCGATCTGGGCGAATCCCTGCGTCGACATCTGCCACACCGTCAGCAGTCCGACATTTTGAGTCAGAGGCGCCTCGTAGAAAAGCCAGGGATTGACTGCGCCGTAATGGTAATCGAGGCGGAACAGGCGCGTGGATTGAGCGCCCTGGTCTTGTCCGTAGACGCCGCTGAACAGCAGCGTGACGCCCAAAGCAAACATCAATATTTTCTTACTATGCGGACTCATGCGACCTCCTGCAAAAAGTGACTCAATTAGCCTGAATTATTCACCGCCAAGGACGCAGAGGTACGCAAAGAATAGAAAAACATAAAGATGGCATTGATAACAACTTTGATGACCGAGATCAAAATCAAATCAAAAAATTTTGATAATTATGATAAAAATAGCTTGGCGGCCTCGGCGCGCTCGGCGGTTTATGAATAGAACAGGTTAGTTATTGTAATAAAAAAATATCCTCCTTGCAAGCAGTTTTCCGAAAATCTTGGAACTGTGCATAAGAATTGATATATTCACTGGATTGACCAGAGCCTCCTTCTTCCTGAGCTTTGTGCCTGTAATTTTCTCGGGTTAATGGAAAAACAGATGAGAACAGCGTCGAAAATTTTCATAATTATTCTACTCTTGGCATTCCTGTGTTTTTTGTACGCGCGTTATGTGGAACCCAACCTCCTGATGATCAACCACGTGGAAATTCGCACCTCCAAATGGCGCGGCGGTCAGGACGGCCTCCGCATCCTGCAGCTGTCGGATTTGCACCTGCCGTCCATGAGTCAGACCCTGCGCAAAAAAGTGATCAACGCCGTGGAGCGGGAAAAACCGGATCTCATTGTCATCACGGGAGATATCCTGAGTTATTCGGAGGTCCTGGAGCCGGCAAATGCACCGAAGTTGCAAAGCGAAATAGACACCATCAGCACCTACCTGAGCCGGTTGCAGGCGCCACTGGGCATATACATGGTGCGCGGTAATCATGATCTCGGCGACGACAAGGAGGTGAGCGACCGGCTCGTGCATGCGTTGCGCCGACTGGGCATTCGCGTCCTCACCACGCAAAAAGAAATCATCGACGCAGGGGGAAATGATTTATGCCTGCTGGGACTGGATTACGCCAGCCACGACACCGCCACTGTCCGCTATTTTGTCGTAAACACGGAGGATGACAACCGATTCCTGGAGTCGGGCCCCTCAAGAAAGAATTCCTATACCCACTTTTTTCCCGATTCCAATCCGGAAACCTGGGAAAATTACACCGTTCAGGCGCGTCTGTGGGTCTCCAATGATCAGGAGAGCGGCGCGGGCATCACCTTTTATTCACAATTTCATGACGGTCTGGATCATTATTACCGCCTGCGCTGGTCGCCGACCGAGACCTATTTCAGGTTTTCGCACCACAACACCTCGATCACCCATGGTCAGGATGAAATAGTGGTGCGCATGATTAAAAACCGCTGGTACTGGTGCAAGGTCGAGGTCAGTAATGAAGCCACACAGACGCGCATGGCCGCCAGGGTCTGGGATGAGCACGAAGCGGAACCCGATCACTGGCAAGCCGTGGCGTTTGATTCATCCGCCCGCAGGCTGACGCAGGGCACAGTGGGATTCTGGAGCATCTTCAAGGGGACGCACCGGTTCGATGATTTGATGGTCATGACAGCGGGTGGAGATACGCTGTTACGCGAAGACTGGGAAGGCAGCAGAGGCACGGCCAAACCGCTGGGGTGGGTCGATTTTCATTATGAGGACAAAGCCCTGCCCTGGCTGATGGCTGGAGTTCCGCGGTCAACTTTTACCCTGCTGTTGAGCCATTCAGCCGAGTTTGTAAAAAGCGCGGCGGCATTGGGCGTGGATTTGATGGTGGGCGGTCATAATCATGGCGGTCAGATTCGCATACCCGGATTGGGCGCGCTCAGCCGACAATTGAACGGCAATTACGGCTCCATAAGCGGATTGTACAGATTTGCCGGGACGCAGGTCTATGTCAATCGCGGCCTGGGCACCGTCTTTCTGCCCATGCGCTTCCTGGCGCCGCCCGAAGTGACGGTTTTTCATCTGGCGCCGATGCAGTAAAAATATACATGCCAGGTGCGTGCGTGGCACGGGGTAAACTCAGCTGCGGTAAAAAATAAACATGCCAGGCGCGTGCGTGGTACGGGGTAAACTCAGCTGCGGTAAAAAAATCTACATGCCAAGTGCATGCCTGGCACACGGTGGCCTATTCTGCAATAAAAATATACGTGCCAGGCAAAGTCCACCCCATGATCAAACACCCCATATAATCTGCACACGACAGAGTTCGCTGTCATCGCTGCTGCGCAAAATGGAATGGGTCATGTGCAGATGATTTTGAGGATCTCTTGAAGTCCTGATGTGAATCTCATCGCCGATCTTTGATTCAGCCAGGAAATTCAATTCTACACTGCGTGGTTGATGCGTCATGATAAAGTCGAGGTCATAACTGTCCGCGGCCCACTGCAGGTATTTGGCGTTATTGGTGTGCAGGTTGATGTCGATATCGCTGATGCGCACTTTATGCGCGCCGGAAACGCTGCCGTCAGCAGCAGAGGGCTCCACCTTGCCGGCATTCCTGGGTAGTGCGCTTTGGGCAAGTCCGCCTGCGAAGGATTCCGCCAGGACGGCGTCTGGCCGCTGAATCTTGCGCGTATTCACATCGATGACGGCCCAGGAAGAGGTGGCGGCGGCGATGGGGGCGCCATCATCGCGCGTGACGATGAAATCGCGCAAGCCGAAGAGCCGGTCCGTGCCCCGGTGCCAGGTTTTAACGCGCAAGCGATCCTCCCACACGGGCCAGTGCGTAAACTCGGCGTAGATGCGCGACAACACCCAGATCCAGTTGCCTTTCATCAGGTCATCGCGGCCAAACCCCATTTTATTGGCATGCTCGGAGGCGATGTCCTGGAGATAATTGAAGAAGGCGAACAGGCTCAGATGCCCGTCCGGGCCGGTGTCATAAACGTGCACTGAATATTCTTTTTCGTACATGATAGGTCCCGCAGCAGATGTATATCAAGATGCGTGTAAGGGAAAAGGGCCCCGATCTCCAGGACGGAGCCCATTGTGAATAATATAACTTTATGCTCCAACCGCTTTGGCTTTAAACAGCTTGGTGGTGATCAATTCCGTGAGCACGCCATAGACGATACCCATGACCACGGTGCCGACCGCAATGCCGCTGTCGTACAGCACCGGAATGGCCATGGGAATGCTGCAGATGATGCCGAGCACGATGCCATGCAGCCACCAGGAGAGGCGCAGGGCGCTGATGCCAATGGTGAACCCCAGCATGGTGCGGCTGAGGATGATCAGCCATTTTGTCGTGCTGGTTATGGGCGCAGCCGCATCGGGATTGCTGCTGGCCAGGTACATGCAAAACAAACCAAAGACGAATCCGCAGATGGTGGCGATGAGAACGCGTTTTGCAGTCAACATATGCAACCTCCATCAATTTAATTCAATGCATAACCCTCTGGTGGGCTGAGGCCCACCCTGCGATTCACCCGCCGGGCTGATGTCCACCCTTAGATTAACTTGCGGGCGGACGCCAAACCTACCATTCGCTCAGTGGGCTGACACCCACCCTGCAATTCACCTGCTGGGCTGACACCCACCCCACAATTCAACCAACGATTCACCGAAGGGCCTATTTGAGCCACTGATCCAGCCAGGCGATCACGGTATCGTGCCACAGAATCGAATTGGCCGGCTTTAGCACCCAGTGGTTCTCGTCCGGAAAATAGAGAAATTTGCTCGGGATACCTTTGCGCTGAGCCGCCGTAAAAGTGGACATGCCCTGGGTCTCCACCACGCGAAAATCCTGACCGCCGTGCACCACCAGGATCGGCGTCTTCCAGTTCTTGACGTAATTCACCGGATTATGCTTTTCGTAACTCGCGGGATTCTCCCACGGCGTGCCCAGGTGCTCCCACTCGGGGAACCACAGCTCTTCGGTATCGAAATAGGCCAGGCGCTCGTCGAGATTGCCGTCGTGAGAAACCAGGCATTTGAATCCATCCGGCCAGTTGCCCGCGATCCAGTTGATCATATAGCCGCCATAGGAAGCGCCGAGTGCGCCAACCCGCTTTCCATCCATCCAGGGGCATTTGGCCAGGGCGGCCGCCAGACCCTTTTGCAAATCCACCAGGGGTTTGCCGCCCCAGTCGCCGCGAATGGCATCGGTGAAAGCCTGGCCGTAGCCGGTCGATCCGTGAAAATCCACCATCACCGCCGCATAGCCGGCGCCAGTGTAGGCCTGGGGATTCCAGCGGTAGTGAAAATGATTTCCGAAAGAACCCTGTGGTCCGCCATGGATGAGAAAAGCCACAGGATATCTTTTAGCCGGATCAAAGTCGACCGGCTTGACGATGTAGCCGTAAACGGTCTCGTTATTCCAACCCTTGAAGGAGAACTGTTCGAAATCGCCCATGCGCGCCTGGGCCAGATTGGCGGCGTTGATTTGCGTGACCGGACGCGGGTCGCTGCCGTCGGGAAAGACGGACCACAACTCCGCCGCGGCTTTGAGGTGATCCAGGGCATAGACGATGCGCGCCCCCGCCAGGTTGGGCGAAGAGACCGTGCCCTCCTTGACGATGGTTTTTACCGCGCCCGATTGCACATCGATGGCGAAGAGCGAGCTCTGGCCGATATTATCCGCGGTTGCATAAATGGTCTTGTTGTCGCTGGACCAGCACAGGGACGAGGGCGAGCGGTCCCAGGATTCGGTGAGCACGCGCTTGCCGCCGCTGGCCCAATCATGGAGCACGATGCGGTAGCGGTCGGCTTCGAAGCGCGGCCGCACCATGGCCAGAAAGGCCATGGTCTGCCCGTCGGGCGAAAAGACCGGCTGCGTGTCCCAGGCTTGATTGGCTTCGGTCAGGCATTTGGGCGCTTGCGCGCCGTCCAATGGGGCATAATAGAGATCGAAATCCGTGGACCAGGCTTCTTCACGGCCTACATCGCGCGCGGTGAAGACAATCCCCATGCCATTGGGCGTGAAGGCGATTTCCTCGATGCCGCCGAAGGGTTTGGAGGGCGCATCGGCATCCATATCCGCCATCACATCGGCCGGGGCGCCTTCCTTGAGCGTCATCACGAACAGATGCGAACGCCGGCCATCCTTCCAGGTATCCCAGTGACGGAAGAAGAGGCGGTCATGGATGACACCGGAAGATTTCCGTTTTGAGATTTCTTCGAGCCGCTCTTTGGTTTTATCGATGGATTTGAGATCGACGAACACGTCCAGGGTGAACGCCAGATGTGGGCTATAGGGTGAGACCAGCAAATTGCTGACATCCAGGGGCAGATCGGTGACCTGAACTGCTTCACCGCCACTGATGCCAATTTTCCATGCCTGTGACGAACCCGAACGCGTGGAGAGAAAAAACACAAATTTTCCGCACGCCGACCATTGCGGATTAAAGTCGCCCGCGGGATGCGTGGTTAGCTGGCGCAGATTTTTGCCGTCCACATCAACCAGCCAGAGATCGGTGCGGCCGCGATTGGCCACGAGGTCGGTGGTGCGCAGCGTGAAAACAATATTTTGGCCGTCCGGTGACACCTGCGCTTCGGAAATGCGCTCCATCGCCAGCATGTCGTGGATGGAGAACGGATGCGTATCTTGCGAGAACGATGAGATGCAAAAGATAAAAAGGGCAAGAGTGATGAGAATGGTACGACGCATGTGCTGCTCCTGTAATTTGTATGATAAATTGTCATGGCCCGATGTTCACAGGTCTAAACCATGCCCGGTTTTTTCGCATGCCAACCCGGCACCTGCAAAATTAATGAATAAGACAAATAAACACAAGCATAATGTGACAATTCTTTCAGCGAACAGTTCAATTTTAATTTTCACGTCAGAATCTGCGAAGCTGAGAATTAAAACAGGCTCCTTCTTCTTTTCACTTGTTTTTTGCAGGCGATATGATTATTTTTCTTGCGCATAGGAAGCCGCAAGCCTTTGCTGCGGTTTCTGTGTCAAAGCATCCATTTTGCCTAGTTGCTCGCATTTCAAAGATGAAGAGGATAGAGCTTGAAGCGATTCCCGATGCACACTCCGGGAATGGTTTGGGGTGATTGCCGAGGAGACCTCCATGAACGCCCTGGTTTCACACGCAACTATGGATCTGACGTTTTTTACCGGTACCTGCTTCTGTACCGGTCGTTTATGCATACATGCAATACCCACCCTTGCTTTTCACCAAGCGCAAGCCCCTTACATTTATGATATAAACAGCCCTGTTCGGGGAATTCTTCATTCCCGTCTCGAGAAAATGCTCATGGTAACGTGCAGATTTGCGATGCTGTTTCTGTGCATGTGAAGCGAGGCTCGAATCTGTTGAAAGTCAGTCTGTGTTTATTGAACGGAGCAGCATTGTTAGCCCCTGATCATGGAGGTGACATGTGACTTATTCCTTTCCGCGCCGGATATCAGCGCTCGAACAGATCGTCTCAATTTTGAATGACTGGATCAGTCGACTGAAAATCGATCAAAAAACAGCATATGGCTTGCATCTGACTGTTGAGGAAGTATTTACCAATCTGGTGAAATACAACACCACGGCAACGGCCGACATTCAAATGCAGATCGAACGACAAGACCGGGAAATCATCATTCAATTCAGGGATTTTGATGTCGAAGATTTCGACATCAGCAAAACACCGGACGTTGATCCCATGGCGCCTCTGGAACAGCGCCGCGCCGGCGGATTGGGGCTCTTTCTGGTCCACCGCGTCATGGATCGCGTGGAATACCACTATGAGAACAAGACGAGGATGAGCACTATCACCTTAGCCAAAACGATAAGTGAGGATTTATGCTAACCGTACAAATCGACAAAACAGGTCAGATCATCATGGAAGGACGCTTTGACGCCTCCCAAGAGGCCGTGGCCTCCGCGGTATTCACCCAGATCAACCAAACCACGAGTGTCGATTGCAGCAAACTGGAATATATCTCCAGCGCTGGCATCGGTGTTCTCATCGCCGCCCAAAAAAGGCTGATGCAGACGAAACAGGAATTGCGTCTGAAAAACCTCAGCCCGCATATCGCCGAAATTTTCAAATATGCCGGACTGGATACTATTTTTTCCATCGAATGAAACTTTATTATTTTATCGAGCAACTTTAGCCGGATCGGATTGTATATATGATAGAAGAGCACGAGGCTGAATTAATCAGCCGTTGCCGCCAAGGCGATGACAAAGCCTTTGAAAAACTGGTCATAAAATATCAAAAGCCGGTCTATAACCTGGCATTACGCATCACCCACAGCAGCATGCTGGCAGAGGAAGTAACCCAGGTGACCTTTATCAAGGTCTTTGAAAAACTGGATTCTTATCGCTGTGAATTTCCATTTTTCAGCTGGTTGTACCGGATTGCAATGAATGAGGCAATCAACGAAGCACGACGCGGAAAATATCATGACAAACTGGATAACCACTACCTGGCTGCGGAAACAGCGGCTTCTTTTGAACTGGCGGACGCCATCCAGGATGCGCTCATGCTCCTGCGGCCCGGGGACCGGGCACTGATTGTGCTGCGCCACTTTCACCAACTGGGTTATCCGGAAATCGCCTATATCATCAACCGTTCTGAAAGTCACGTAAAATCACAACTCTTCAGGGCGCGACATGCTCTGAAACAGATATTCATCCAGATGGGCATCAGTAATGAAAACTAAATCACTACATACCTTGATGCAAAAAGCGCTTGATGGCACGCTGAACGATTCCGAAAAGCTTATATGGCAATCTCATCTGCAGCAGCATCCAGAAGCCAAAGACCTCTTTAACGAACAAGTCGAGATGACAAACCTCCTGCAAACCCTTGAAGAGGTCCAGCCCCCCGCTCATCTTCCCAGCGCCATCATGCACCGGATCCGAAGCAAAAGCGCCCGCCACCATTCCTGGTGGACCCGCATGGCGGAATTGCGCCTGCAAGATATCTTTTCACGGCCGGCTTACAGCTTTGCAGCGGGCCTGGCTTTGGGTCTGCTCTTACTCGTCGCCACATTGCAAATCAATACACTTCATCAAACCGATAACACCCTCGTATCCGGCACGATTGGCGCCCTGCCGGGCGAGCATCACGTTGAATCCATTCTCCAGGACAATATACAAGGCCAGATTCACTGGATCACGCAACCGGACCGCATTGAAGTGCAATTAAAACTTGTTCCCAATGCACCGGTTACCATCCAGTTCAAACAGCTGCAAGACAATATGACGCTGACCGGCTTTCGCGGCATCAAATCAAGAGAAATCCAGGATCTGAATCTCACAACCGATAAACTGGAATTTGCTGTCGTGAAACCCTGTAATCTGACGCTGGATTTTTCCAGCAGCGAATCAGGACCGTCTCCTTTCCAGTTGCAGATATTTCAACTGGGTCAACTATGTTATCAAAAAGTCATTGAATAAATGTTCCTAAAATGATGAGGAGGTTATAATGTCACGCAAGTTAAGATGGGTACTGATCGGCGCCGTGCTTGTATTAGGAGCGGGCATCATTGTAAGCCAATCCATAAACTGGCCGGCAACCAAAAATATCCAGGGCACCCTTGGCGGTGTGCAAAAAGCCGAGAAAACGCAAGTCGATCAGATCGGCGACCAGGATGTGGCCCTGACAGATGCCGATTTGCAAAAGCTGCTGCAGAATGATGCGGTGCAAAAGATCATCGAAAATAAAGAGGTTTTGGTTGCCCTGC
>CAUJEL010000169.1 GCA_963169875.1 Candidatus Zhuqueibacterota bacterium | reverse complement strand
GAATTGCTGAGTGGATCGTTTTCAGCAATGATATGACGGTCCTTGATCCATCGCAAATCCGGTGCTTCTTCCCAGTCCGCCTTGCCGACCATGATGGGAATGATCTGCAGCTTGCCCTGGTCCAGGCGTTCCTTGATCCAGGGCATCTCATAATCACGGATAAAATCGGAATTTAAAAAATTCAGGCTGATGAGCAGGATGGCAAAGTCAGCTTGGTCTATTTCTGATTTGATACGGGGGGCAAATTCGACGCCAGGCTCTTCGTTCAGGGCTGAATCTTTCCAGAATTGCACCTCGTAGCCCTGCGATTTCACCGATTGCCGGATGGATTGCTCCAGCGACGGGATCAAATCGGTGTCTTTGTCTTCACCGTCTCGAGTGATTTGATAGACCTTCAGCCATCGGCAGTCCTTGTGACTGTAACTGACAAAGAATTTAATGGTCTCCATGCGGTTCCCCGTCACATTCACATCCGTCAAATCCATCTATTATAAAAATATACTAGATGCGAACACCAGAATCAAGAATAACTTTGATCCAGAGTCATTTCATAGTTTCCAGATGACTTGCATTTTTGCAGTACTTGTTCAAAAATAGCCTTGTAAATTTTAAGGCGGCCTATCAAATTAACCTTGTAAAATTTAAGGCAGCCTATAAAAATAGCCTTGTATTATTAAAGGTTCTTTTTACTCAGAATCTTTTCACTGTCTTCTGGTTTTCCATAGTGCTGTAACTCCTCCATCCGGTATACCTGCCATTTCTCCATTCCCTGTTTCGGCAGCCGGTGCGAAATGACCAGTACGGTCTTGTGCCTCGGCAATCCGGCCAACACCTCCCAGATGCGTTCTTCCTGTTCGGCGTCGAGATTGGCGATGGGCTCATCGAAGATGAAAATCGGCTTGTCCGCCAGCAGGGCGCGCGCGATGGCCAGACGCCGCAGCTCACCGCCGGAAAACTGCACCCCCCATTCGCCCATGCGCGTTTCATAGCCCTCAGGCAGCGCCGCAATGGTCTCATGCACGCCCACCATCTCACATACCCGAATCACGTCCGCCGGCGCAGCCTCCGCTTTTGCCAGAAGCATGTTTTCGCGAATGGAGGTGCTGAAGAAAAACAGCTGCTGCGGCGCTGCGCTCACCCGCGTTGCCATAAAATCCGAATCATATTGCATTCCAGGGCGGCCCTGAACATAAACCGTGCCCTGTCCGACTTCATGAAATCGCAGCAGCAGTTTGATCAGCGTCGATTTGCCGGAACCGCTCGGGCCGGTGAGAATGACGCGGCCCTGCGGCGGGATGATCAACGAAAAATTCTGCAGCAGCGGCGGTTCGGAGCGGCCGTAGGAAAAGGTGACGTCTGCAAATCCGATGTCGGGCTTGGGCGGGCCGTCCCAATCATAAACCGGCATCATAGCGCCCATGACATCGCGGATTGGCGGGGGCTGCATATCGGTGATCTCCGCCAGCCGTTTAGCCGCGCAAACAATCTCGCGCAAATGCATTACCGCACCGGGCAAGGGCAGAAAGACCTCAAACGCAGCCATGACGCCCAGCACGACCACCGCGAGATAGACGCCCTGCACCAATCCCTTTTCCACATAAGGCGCGGCGGTCATAAAAACCGCCACCACAGCGGCGTTCATCAACACGCCGACGAGGCTTTCCTGCAGTGCCACTATTTGTTTCTGTTTTTTGGTCAGCGCGATGAATTCATCATGCAGTTGCGCCAGCCGCTTGAAATGATCCTTGGCGCGGCCGAAAACCGTGAGATCGGCCAGCCCCTGCACGCCATCGAGCGCCAGAATCGCAATCTGCGATTCCAGGTCCACACGACGGCCGCCGATGCGGTGCGTCATCCACGCCGTGAGAACGGGCACAGCCAGTGTGGCCAGAAACATGAACGCAAAAACGATCAATCCCAATTTGATGGCGAATACACCATAGAGTGCGGCCATGAATCCGGTGACCAGCACGGACACCAGCGGCGGGGCGAGCACGCGGATGTAAAAATTCTGCAGGGTTTCCACGTCGGCGGTGACGCGCGACAGCAGATCGCCGCTTCGGAGAAACGCCAGCTGCGGCGGCACCAGCGGCGCCAGGGCGGTGAAGAACCAGATGCGAAACTGCGCCAGCAGCCGCAGCGTCACGCTGTGCGTCACCAGCCGCTCGAGATAGCGGAACACGGCCCGCGACAAGCCGAAAAAGCGCACGCCGACGATGGCCACCTGCAGCTCGGCCACTGACGGATGCAACGCGGCGGCGCTGATGATGTAAGCGGACGTCATCATCAGACCGATCGCGCTGCCGGCCGTCAGAAATCCGAGGAGCGCCGCCAGCAGCATCCACCATTTGTAGCGCAGCGACTGGATGAACAGTCTTTTCAGATTCTCGTTCATACCACAGCCCCGGCGCTGTGAATGTATTGCGCATAGCGCCCCTGCTTACGCAGCAGCGCCTGATGGGTGCCGCATTCACTGATGGAGCCCTGTTCCATGAAGAGTATCTGATCGTACTGCTCGATGGTGTGCAGACGATGGGCGATGGTCAAGACCGTCTTGCCCTCGATCAATTCTGCGCTGGCGCGTGCGACGGCGGTTTCGCTCTCCTGGTCCAGCGCGCTGGTGGGTTCATCGAGAATAATAAAAGAGGCTTTTTTGAGGAAGGCGCGCGCCAGTGCCAAACGCTGCGCTTGTCCCCCGCTCAAACTGACACCGCGCTCACCGATCAGGGAGTCATAGCCACGAGGCATTTTTTCAATGTGTTCATGCAGATGCGCCTGCTTCGCCGCCTGGATGACGCGCTCCAGGGAGGCTTGGGGATCGCCGAGGCGGATATTGTCGGCGATGGTACTCTGGAAGAGAAACGGCCGCTGCGGCGCCCAGGTGAGGCCTGAGCGCCAAAGCTCAGGATCGATCCCGGACAGGCGCTGGGATCCGATAAAAATATCTCCGCGCTGCGGATCGATGAAGCGCAGCAGCAGTGCGATCACCGTGCTTTTGCCCGCGCCGCTGGGACCCACCAGGGCGGTTTTTTGTCCGGGTTCGATTCGGAACGAAAGCGCTTGTAGCGCGGACGCCTCGCGGCCCGGGTAGGTGTAGTATACCTCCTCAAAAACAATACTTTCCTGGCTGGATGCCGGCCTGATCCGGCCATGATGCGCCGGGGGTTTTTCATCGAGAATGGCAAAGAGGCGTCTCGCCGCGGCCAGGCTCTCCAGACCGGCATGAAACTGGGCGCCCAGACGCCGCAAGGGCTGATAGAATTCCGGCGCGAGAATCAGGATGAAGAGCGCCTGCTCATAGGCGATTTTGCCATACAACAGCCTCAGACCGATCTGAACCGCGATGATGGCGATGCTCAGCGTGGATAGCAATTCCAGCACCAGCGCGGAAAGAAAGGCGATGCGCAGGGTGCCCATGGTCGTGGTGCGGAATTCATCCGTCACCTGGCGGATTTTTTTCGCAAGTTCCTCGCCGCAGCCTAATATCTTGACCGTCACCATTCCCTGCAGCAGTTCTGAAAAAAAGGCATTGAGGCGGCCGAGGGCGCGCCACTGCCGCTGCGTCCGGGCTCGTGCGACATCGCCGATGAGCATCATGAAAAAGGGAATCAGCGGTGCGGTGAGGAGAAAAACCAGCGCGGAGAGATAATCTCCGGGAATGATAAATATCAGTACCAGAACGGGGATGACCACTGCGGTGACGAGCTGGGGCAGATAGTCGCTGAAAAAGGCATCGAGGCGTTCGATGCCGGCCGTAAGCGAGTTTTTCAGTTCACCCGCCTGCTGTTGGTCAGCATAGGACGGCCCCAGCTTCTGCAAGCATGTGGTTACTTGTTGACGAATGGTTTGCTTGACCTTGGCTGAGATATCATAGAGGATGCTTTGTCCGGCCCATTGGCTGCCCATGCGGAGGAGGGCTGTCAAGAAAAAGAGCCAGACTGTGTTCTTGACAGCGGCCAGGCTCTGCTGATCGATAAAAACGGCGGCGATGGCCTGGCTGAGGAACCGCGCCTGCCAGACGGTGGCAGCGCCAACCATGAGCGTCAATGCGAAACTCGCCAGTACGGGTATTTTATATCCAGCCAGATATTTTATCAGCCGTTTTTGCAAGTTTTCGCCTGAAGATGTCTGAAAAATTACTTTTAGCCTGGATTATTCACCGCCGAGGACGCGGAGGTACGCAAAGAAAAGAAAAACATAAAAATGGCCTCGATAACAATTTTGACGAATGAAATAAAATTCGATTTAAAAATATCTCGATAATCATAATAAAAATAGCTCGGCGGCCTCGGCGCGCTCGGCGGTTTATGAATAGAACAGGTTAGCCGCCTAGCGGTGTCATGTGATAACCCGGGTCATAGATTTGGGTTTGAAAGGTTTGATATTCAAGTCCTGCAAGGGTGCATATCATTTTAATTATTGCCCAAATTGAGCGATGGGTGCACAAAAAGGCAACCTTGCGAAGGCTGGGGACCTTCTCAAGGTTAAGGCAATCGCTCAGTTTAGGTATTGTATACTTCTCTTGCCCTTTCAGGGCTGATGAATCCTGATATAACACAATCTCTTTTCATTTCAAAAAAAGGCTCAGACCCGGATGGTCTGAGCCTTTTTTCAGTATTCCAGGTGAGAATCCTCACTGAGGCGTTTACGGAATGTCCAATAGGTCCACGCCTGATAGATCAGCACAATGGGTACAAAAATGGCCGCGATGATGCTCATCACCTTGAGCGTATACGGCGTTGAAGAGGCATTATAGATGGTCAGACTCCACGCCGCATTGAGCGAGGAGACCATGACCCGGGGATAGAGGCCGATGAAAATGGTCACCACCGCAAAGGCGATGGTGAGTCCGGTCATGACAAAGGCCCAGCCCGATCTGTTCCGTTTGAGGAACCAGCCGGAGAGGAGCAGGGCGATGGCCGCGATCAGCACGGTGATGATTTGACCGGCGCCAGGCGGCGTGAACATGTCGGTTGCCAGATAGCTGGCAATGACAAAAGCGATGACCAGCACAACTGCCGGGAGCCAGAGTTTCAACGCAATTTTATGGGCTTTATCCCTGATGTCGTTGGTTGTTTTCAGGTTGAGGAAGATGGCGCCATGGTAGGTGAAGAGCGACAGGGTCATCAATCCGCCCAGCAGGGCATAGGGATTCAACAGATTCCAGAAACCGCCGACATAATTCATTTTTTCATCGATGGGCACGCCGCGAATGAGGTTGGCCACGGCCACACCCCAGAGCAACGCGGGTATGAAACTGCCGGCAAAGAAAGACCAGTCCCATAAAGCGCGCCAGGCCGGATGTTTATCCTTGCTGCGGAATTCAAAGGAGACGCCGCGCAGGATGAGCGCTACCAGCATGAGCACCAGCGCCAGGTAGAAACCGCTGAACAGGGTGGCATACCAGTGCGGGAAAGCGGCGAACATGGCGCCCCCGGCGGTCAGTATCCACACTTCGTTGCCATCCCAGAAGGTGCCGATGGTGTTCATGGTGACGCGGCGCTTCCTGTCTTCCCTGGACATGAAGGGGTGCAGGATGCCGACGCCGAAATCAAATCCTTCCAGGAAGAAGAATCCAATGAATAAAACGGATATCAGGCTAAACCAGATGGTATTGAGATCCATGGAATCCTCCTATTCCTGATGAGCAGCCGCCGGGATGCCAGCGGTTGCGTATTTTTTTAGTAGATAGACATCCGCCACCATGAGCGCGCCATAGAGGAGACAGAAGACGATGAGCGAGAAAAGAACCTCTCCCGAACTGACCGCGGTGGAAACCGCCTTTTCGATGCGCATGACGCCGAATACGACCCAGGGCTGGCGTGCGATTTCCGTGAACATCCAGCCGGCGGTGTTGGCAATGTAGGGCAGCGCGATGGCCCAAACCAGGGCTTTTAAATAGAGCGGCTTGGTGACCGGGCGTTTGCGCAGCATGGCGATGAAGAGATAAAGCAGGATCAAAAACATCAGCGTGCCTGCACCGACCATGATGCGGAAGGTCCAGAAGGAGATGCCCACCGGCGGCTGATAGTTGCCGGGTCCATATTTGGCCTCATACTCTTTCTGGACATCGTTGATGCCTTTTACCTCTCCCGAAAAGCGATTGTAGGAGAGCAGACTGAGCAGACCCGGAATTTGCAGCGCGAATGAATTCCTGCGGTTGGCTTCATCGACAATCGCAAAGAGCGACAGATCGGCCGGGTCGGCGCTGTCCCACAGGGCCTCGGCGGCCGCCATCTTCATGGGTTGCGCCTGGACCAT
Organism: Candidatus Zhuqueibacterota bacterium; assembly: GCA_963169875.1. Lineage (GTDB taxonomy): Bacteria > Zhuqueibacterota > Zhuqueibacteria > Residuimicrobiales > Residuimicrobiaceae > UBA2214. Next base: position 3,342 of record CAUJEL010000169.1, on the reverse strand, counting down.
GTGCTGGGCTTGCGTGTGCCCGCCGAGCAGTACGAAAACAATACCGATGACGCCGAAAATAATGCCGGTTTTGAGAGAACGTTGCCAGGCGGTCTGGTCGTTGCTCTTCTTGAGCAGATGCCAGGCGGAGATGCCGATAACGAAGAACGCCGCGGTGCACAGGGCGGAGAAGAAGACGTGCGGGAATTGCACCCAGACGTGCTTGTTGAGCACCAGCGCGAAAAAGTCGGTCATTTCGGCGCGGCCGTTTCGCAGCACAAAACCAACCGGTTCCTGCATGAAAGAGTTGGCGATGAGAATCCACAGGGCGGATAGATTGGAGCCGATCGCCACGATCCACATGGCTGCCGCATGCTGAAATTTGGAGAGGCGATCCCAGCCGAAAATCCACACGCCGAGAAAGGTGGATTCGAGGAAAAAGGCCAGCAGCGCCTCGATGGCCAGGGGCGCACCAAAGATGTCACCGACAAAACGGGAGTATTCGGACCAGTTCATGCCGAACTGGAATTCCTGGACGATGCCGGTGACCACGCCCATGGCAAAGTTGATGAGGAACAATTTGCCCCAGAACTTGGTCATGCGTTTGTAGGTCTCATCACCCGTGCGCACGTACTGGGTCTCCATCACTGCAACGATGATGGAGAGACCGAGGGTGAGGGGGACGAAGAAAAAATGATAAATGGTGGTTGCCGCGAATTGCAGTCGCGCCAAAAACAGAGCATCCATAAAACCTCCGTTTGCTGGGAGTTTAATAACTGGAAGTAAGTGATTAAATTTATGGATAATTCTGACAAGCGCAAGCTGTTTTTTTTCGGCCTGGCACTTGAATTAAATATTCTGCCGTATTACTTCCGTGCTCGCGGACGCTTCGCGACGCGCCATCTACATCTTCTCCCGATCGCCGCACAGCGTGTGAAAATCAGGTGTATTTACAAAAAGTACTTCCAAAATCTCTCCGGGATTCGTACTTTTGATCTGCCGGTGGCCTTTGAACAAAAAATGGAGTAAACTATGCTGGTAGGCATTTCACCCTTATTGAGTCCGGAGCTGTTATCCGTCCTCTATCGCATGGGGCATGGCGATGAGATCGTTTTGGCGGATGCCCATTTCCCCGGTGAATCAGTCAATGCACGCGTGATCCGCGCCGACGGTTTAACCATTGACCGGCTTCTGGATGCGATTTTGCCGCTTTTCGTCCTGGATCAATATGTCGAACATCCTCTGATCATGATGGCGGCGGTGCCGGGGGATCAACTCGATGCGGATGTGGAAAAACGCTATCGCGCCGTGATTGACCGCTGCTGGCCAGGTACCCCGGAGATTGAACGCATTGAGAGGTTCCAGTTTTACGAACGCAGTCGCGGCGCCTTTGCGGTGGTGATGACCGGGGAGACCGCCAAATACGGAAATATCATCCTGAAAAAGGGCGTTACGCCTGTCACTCCGATTTAGGCACAAATCGCGAGCGTGCCGGGCAATCCTCGCTCACTGGCAGGTTGTTGAAAAAGCCGCTCGCAGGCAGTATGAGGCCACTCAGCGATCCGTTGTTTTCGCCTCTGTGACTCGTGGTTAAATAATCGGATGCTGGAAGGGCATACGTTACGGCGCCCCTGGCGGTTACTATTTCATATCAGCTGCACAACTCAACTCACAGCACATTCACCTTCAGTCCACCGGGATCGATGTGGAAATCGAAAAAGCGGGCGCGCTCATTGGGCGGCTGTTTTTCGAGTATCTGCCGGATGCGCTGCTTGTCGCTCATGCTCTTGCTGACGATGAAGAGAAATCCGCCGCCGCCGGCGCCCAGCAATTTGGCGCCGAGTATATGCTTGCTGATTTTTGCCAGAATCTGCTCAATCTCCGGTGTGGTCGAGCCGCTGTCCAGCCTTTTATTGCACGCCCAAACCTCGGCGATCAGTTCACCGAATCGTTCCATCTGGCGCTGATCCAGGACTTGTTTCATTTCTGCGGCCAGATTTTTCAGCCGTGCAACGGTTTCCAACGCCTCGCGATCGTGATTGAGGAATCGTCCGACGATCTGACGCAGTATATTCCTGGCCATGCGGCGGTAGCCGGTGTAATAGAGCAGAAAAGGATCTTCATCGACCGAGCCCTGGCGATGGAGATGAGTCCAGGAGATGCCCGGACTTTGCTGATATCCTGCGGCGGTTTGTATCAATTTGACGCCGCCCACCACGCCGCCGATCTGATCCTGCCAGCCGCCTCCGGTGGTCATCAGCTGCTCCAGCAGACTGGTGCGCAGAAACAATTCCTGGTCATCCAGAGGCAGACCATACATGCGCGACAGGCAGGCGATCAGCGCTGCGCCGAGGATACTTGATGTGCCAAGACCTGAGCCGGCCGGCAGGGCGCTGAACAACGTCAGGTCGATGCCGCCGCCCAGGCTTCCGAGGGCTGTACCAAGGTCGCCCTGCGCTTCGGCCGGCACGATTCCCGCGGCGACGAAAGCCGATTTCGGCAGCGACGCCCATTCAGCCGGATTGGTATAGGCGAGCAACTCCCCATAATCGCGGATCACCACCGTGGCGCCCAGATCGATGGAGTTGATGCGAATGACCGGTTCCGGGTTGATTTTACCGATCACCTGTATGGGGTATTGGCCGTTGAGGATCACGGCGGCGTTGAGAACCGAGCCGCCATGTTCCAAGCAATAGGGCGGCGTATCCGACCAACCGCCGGCAAAATCGAGTCTGGCCGGCGTGCTCACCCACACGACTTCATCGGAACGGATGGAGAGCCCGTGATGCTCCTGCTGAAACGAATCACTCAATCCCTTGCCGACGGCTTTGCGAATGGCGAAGAAGGCGCGTTCCATCCATAATGCGACTTCCTGATGCGTATTCTGATTTTGTTTTTCAAGCGTCCTGGCGTAAAGATAACTCAACTGGGCTTCGCGCAGGACCTCCTGCTTGCGATGGAGCGCCGAATACAAGGCACGCCTGAGCTGTTCCTCATCCTGCTTGTTTTCACACAACGCGAACAACTCCACGACGCTGAAATCCGCTCCTTCCGCGAGCAGCAATTCCAGGTTTAGCAGCATGCTCTGGCGTTCGATATATTGCTGTTGTCGCAGCAGGCGCTGGTGGTCGACCTGCTGCAGGATTTCAGCCAGGGAGAGCCGCGCGGCGTCGTGCCACAGCGGCAAGTTACCTTCATTTTCCTGCATCTTGAGCGCGATGGTCAGGGCTTCTCCCGGATCGGTCGAGACCGGAAAAAGCCGGGCCTGCCACAGCTCCGGCTTGTCTTTACGGCCCCAGAGCGCATCCGCATCGACGTGATGGCTGGCTATCCAGGCTTTGAGGGGCCGATTTAAAAACAGAT
>CAUJEL010000168.1 GCA_963169875.1 Candidatus Zhuqueibacterota bacterium | reverse complement strand
CAGGATGAGTTTGGTGCTTCTCAACAGCGAAAGCCGGTTGGTGAGGTCGACATTGTTGTTGAGGTTGGCATTCAAAAAATTGCGTGTGAAACGTGAACTGAAGCGGACATAATCGAAACGAAAGGTCTGTTCCAGCGTGCGTTCAACAGGCCGGTAGATTGGCCGCAGCAGAAAATTTTCGGTATTGATGCCGATGACGTCCACAGCCTTGTTTTGCAGGGTTTCGGTCGAGTAGCCCAGCGAGGCCAGCAGCTGCGCCTCCGTGGTGCCGAGGTTGGGATTATCCGAGGTGAGCTTGAAACGAATTTGATCCCAGCGGCCGAGGCGTTCCTCCTGGCGGGCGATATCATCCACCGGCTTTTTATCCATGGTCTGGTCCACGGTCTGCACGGTCAGAAATATTTGCGAGGTAAAGCCCACCGAATCGGTGACGGTGGTCCGGGCCTGGCCCCACACAATGGGGAAGAGACTGCTGCGATCCCACTGCGCGCCGCCCTGCTCTATGGTAAAGTTCATGTCCAGGTACTCGATGATGCCGGAATTGGTCCGGACCTCGCCATTGATCCGAAACGTCGAATCGTTCCACTGTCCGGAAAATTCCAGTTCGCCCCATTTCTCCTCGAGTTTGAGATTGGCATACACTTTATCAAGTCCGCCGGGAATGGATTTTACATAGCGCACCTCATTTATGGCGCGTACGGCCACATCCCATTCGGCACTGAAGAGCACTTCAAGGGCAATATTGCTCTCTTCCATGGGCAAGGATTCATCAAAGGGGAACATGAACTGCACATTGGAAGCTTCCAGCACACCCCGGAACAGCGGCCGTTCGATGGGCCCGGCGACATAGAATCTTTCCGCGTCAGTCCGGCCGCGAAAGCGAACGAACCCATACTTGCCGCGTTCCATCAAACCAAGAATATTGAGGGGTACCCCTTCACTATCCGTCTCAAGAATGAGCACGCCAAAGTTGACGCCATATTTTTTGAAATCGAGGTTCTGCAGCGGCTTATCGGCCAAATCTGCAGCCGCAAGACGGTTGCTGATGCGGCACGCATGTCCATCAATCTTGCCTTCGATATAATCTATGGCGACAAAATGATGTTCCGGTTCAAGAGACAGATGGGCTTTTAATCCGGTGACTTTTGGCACCACGGTCAAAAATTTCATCATGCCGTCCAGGACGGTAAGCTCGGCATTCTGGAAACGCGGCCGGTTCCACAAACCGGTCACCTGCGCATGAAAACCTCCGCTGCTGTTGGATTCGACAAAATAGGGATTGATATCGGAAAGTATGGAGAGAAAATTCCCGGTGCCGTGCATCTCAATAGCCACACTGTCGCTGCGGGTCAATGGATACGTCCCCGTTGCGATGAGTTCGAATACCCCTTTACGGCTGACACTGAGCCGCTGGATGGGTAGCGCCGGTTTGACAGCAGGTTCTGTAAAAGGCGTCAGGGAAAAGGCGCGGCCCAGTTGCAGGTGCAGATCATCGAACGGAATGCTGTAGCAGCTTCCCTGTTTTATGCGAACAAATCCGGAAAAAACAGGGTTTGCGAGCAGACCGGCGACACGGATGTCAGCGGTCGTTTGGCCGCCGAGCGGCACCTGGCCGGGCAGAAAGGCGGGCGAGATTTTCGCCATCTCGAAAGATGTCCCTTGCAAACGAAAATTCAAGCTGTCGGAATCCGGATGGTAAGCGCCATTGGCGAAGAGCAAATTTTCGTCATCGGCCTTGACCAGGAAACGCTGCAAATTCAAGGATGCGCCATCCCAGTCAAAGGCGCCTTCGGTGGTATAGGGACCGGCCCGTTTCAGATTCAGGTCATTGACATGAAGTTGGCCTTGCAGACGAGGATCGCTGATCGTTCCGGAAAAATGCACCTCTGCCTCAAGAATGCCGCGCACATCAGCGGTTTGTGCGGGCAGCAAACGCTGCAACGGCCAACTTTGAATCAGGCAGGCGCCGGAAATTCTCTGATCTTGATGGTACAGCGAGGCATTCGCGGACAACCATTCCCCCACAACCACATCCCGCAGGTTCCAGCGGATGCTGTCTCGCGAAAAATTGAAATGCCCGGCAATGGGAGAAGGGCTTTGCGGGTAAAGAATCAGCAGGCCATCCCCCTGCCATTGTTCGCTCTGCCGCTGCACAGCAGCGGTCAGGGACAAGACAAGATTGGCATTCGCGGACAGATTGGGTCGAAAAAGATGGGCGCTGACTGAAAAATCGTTTTCCGTGCCAGTGACGCGAAAACCCCAGTCAAAATTTGCGAAACGAATTTTTTCTGCCAGATCGGGGTTCATCAACGCCAGCCAGGGTTGAAAGGTGTCGGTTTCCAACACAAATGAGGCCGGGCGGCGCGACCAATCCATGGAGGCTGTGAGTCCGCTGCGCGTCCCCATATCAGGGAAAATCTGTAATTTCGAGCCGTGAATAGAGAGACGGTGTGAAAAATGAAAACTATCCTGTGCCGCACCAGTGAGCACCACATTCAAGCGTCCGTCGGCCTTGGGTTTGCGAAGCAGTCCCTCGATATGCAGCGCGCCGTCGACATGCGCCATCTGCAGAGGATTGGGCCAGTACTTTTGCACCATGGGCAGGGCACTGCCTTCCACCCTGAGTGCGGCGGAAATCGTACTGCTATCCGCTGCCAGAGATACGACGCCTTCGCCCTCGAATGCAAATTCGCGCAAACTGCCCTGGATATTATGGATGGACAACTGCTCATTACGCCATTGCGCAGAAGCCGCAACATCCTGCACAATGAATGAATGATAGCGAAGCCAGGGGGCTCTTATGCCGATATCACACAGGGGTGTATCCATGTTCCCGCTCAACGCGATTTGTACATCGGCCACACCCTGCAGGGACTCGGCTTGCTCGGGCATCAAGTCCCTGAAATTGGCCAGATCAGCAGCGGGCATGGAGAGCGCCAGATGGAATACCGGGTGAAGCCATTGATCGATGTGACCAGAAAGTGTGACGGGAGCATGGTTGACCAGGAATGAAGCGGTTTCCAGCTCCATGTTACCATTATGGAGGGCCAGCGTGATCTGCCCGTCCTGCAAGGTCAATGAGGAATCATGAAGGGTTGCATGCAACCCCGTGACCTGGATACGTCCCTGGATATCGCGATAAGATGCCGCGCTTTCGTGTGGGACGTAATCGACAACGGCATCCACCGTGCCCGCGGCAACTTCCAGCCCGGGAATCTTTGCAGTCAACAGGGGGGTGCCAACCGGCAGTTTTTTGATGAGCGCATGGAGAACCATCAGCTTTCCGGATTGCAGATCAAATTGAGCGGATACGGAGAGCGCGCTGTCATCCGCATCCATCAACTGACCGTTGAGCCGCAGGTCGATCTGGTTCTGTCCGCTTTTGCTCATCCACCCTTCGAGATCGCGGATGATTTTTGCGGATTTGCCATCCAGACCGGCATAGGCAATTTCACCATCGAGCACAGACAGTCGGTTTATGAATTTTATCGAATTAACCCGCTCGAGCAGATGGCGGATCTGCTCTTCAAGGGGGGCTTGCACAGAGTCGGGGAGTGAGTCAGCATGTATGACGAGGTGGGGTTGTTTGATGAACAAATCTTGCGAAAAGGCCCTCGCCTGCGCGCCATAGCGCAGAAGGTGCAATGGATTGAATCCGATGCGCAGGTCAGCGATGGAGAGGGAATATTTATTTTCCGGGTCATTGAAGGTCAGATTCAGCAGGTGCACATTGCTGATGCTGACACGTACGTGTTCAATGGAAAAGTTTTCACCGAGCACGGGTTGGAGCTGTTCGATGAGAAACGATTTCAGGTGTTCTTCGGCATGCGTCAAACGCCACCCATACGTCATCCCGAGAATGAAAACCAAAATAATGAGGGGTATCAGAAGAACCCATCGTCGCTTGCGCACGCAATAAAAATTCCCAGTTAATCAATCATTAAAATAAGGCCGCTCAAAAGAGAAGGCAGTACCTGCAATTCTAAGTGGTGATCTGTTCGCTGACCTTGCCAAATCTTCTTTCACGGCTCTGGTAGGTTTCAATGGCGTCGAGGAAATGCTCATGTCGAAAATCCGGCCAGAGGATGGGCGTGATATACAATTCCGCATAGGCCAGCTGCCACAGCAAAAAATTGCTGAGCCGCATTTCGCCACTGGTTCGAATGAGCAAGTCAGGATCACCGATCGGCGCCGTTTGCAGATGTCTGCCGATGAGGTTCTCGTCGATCTGTCCAGGATGAAGTTTTCCTGCGGCGACCTCTTCGGCGATATTCCGCACCGCATAGACCAGTTCCTGGCGGCCGCTGTAGCTCAGGGCCAGATTGACCACGAGTCCTGTATTCTTGGCCAACCGGTTGATGGTGGATCTGACCCCGAATCGCGGGGTTGGTGGCAAGGATTCGAGATCGCCTATGATCATCAGGCGTACATTTTGCCGCTCGAGTTCCTGCGTTTCCCGTCTGATGGTGCGTACAAGCAGATTCATCAGAGCCGTGATCTCGCTCTTGGGACGGCGCCAATTTTCCGATGAAAAAGTATAGAGCGTGAGCGCCGTCAATCCCAGGGCGCCGGCTGTTTCAATGGCCGCACGCACCGACTCGATCCCCGCGCGATGCCCTTCCGTCCGGGCCAGTCCGCGTCCCTTGGCCCAGCGGCCATTGCCATCCATGATGATCGCAACATGCCGGGGGATATTGCCACGATTCTTGATTTGGCGGATGCGCTCTTGATCGATCACTTTTTTTCTTCCTGTGTAATGGGCAACCGCGCCTGCATTTCACGGATTACACGGTTATGAACAGTCATAACTTTTAACCTGAATTATTCATCGCCGAGGGCGCAGAGGTACGCAAAGAAAAGAAAAACAAAAAAATGGCATTGATAACGGCTTTGATGACTGAGCTCAAAATCAAATCGAATATTTTTCTGTAATTATAATAAAAATAGCTCGGCGTGCTCAGCGTGCTCGGCGTGCTCGGCGTGCTCAGCGTGCTCAGCGTGCTCAGCGTGCTCAGCGTGCTCAGCGGTTTATAAATAGAACAGTTTAATTAACGCAAAATAAAACTTGAATTCAAGATAAAAAAAAGCCCCGCAAATTGTTGCGGGGCAAAGTAATGATCGGACAAACAGGGATTTACTTGCCATCAGCCTTATCGAAGAACTCCTGGCCTTTGTCCTTGTCACCCAACCGCACATAGGCGACACCGATATTATAGTATACGGCGCTGTTGTCGGGTTTGATCGTGACCGCTTTTTCCAGGGCGGTGATGGCCTTTTTATAGAACGCATCTCTGTTGGCGATATCTTCATCCTTGATGGTCTGGCTGTTGTTCTGCTTTTCGAGCAATTCTTTATGAATTTCGTCGCCCTGATTCAGATAGGCATTTCCCAGATAGAGATTGGCTTCATAATCTTCCGGGGCGATGGCGAGAACCTGCTCAAAAACTTCAGCCGATTTTTTAAAATCCTTGTTCATATAGTAGACCTGCGCCAGATTGAACAAGAGGTCCTGATCGTTGGGCTTTTTCGTCAGGGCTTCTTCGTAGGTCTGCTGTGCCAGTTCCGTTTGCCCGTTGTTGATATAGGCATTGGCGGTGTTGGACAGCGCATCGAGATTGTTGGGATCGATGGCGAGTACTTTTTTGGAGACTTCGATCACCTTGTCAAATTCTTTCTTCTCGATATGGATCAGCGCCATTTCGTTCAGCGTGACAATATCCTGGGGTTTGAGCTCAAAGTACTTGGTATAGGAAGCCAGCGCACCGTCAAAATCTTTCAGCAGTCTCAGTGTCAGGGCGTGGTATTTGTATCCCTCTGAATGGGTCGGATCAATTTCGATGGCCGTGGCGAAATCCTTGCTGGCGCCTTCCAGATCCCGTTTATCATCCTTGGCATTGACCTTGGCCACGCCTTGATTAACAACGGTTCCCCAGTACTTGTCACGGGTATACTTGATTTTGTCCTGGAACGTAGGAGCGATGGCCAATGATTTGTTGAACATTTCGTTCATCTTGATCCACATGCTCTTATTGCTGTAGGCATCGCCTAACAGATAGTGCGCTTCCGCGTCGTTTGGATAAATGGTCACGGCTTGTTCAAGCTGTTCGATCGCTTTATCCCAGTTGTTCTGCTGAATATACACTTTTGCAGAGGTCACTTCTTTGGTCTGGCAGCTCATCAGGAATACCACTGAGAAAAGGGCAACCACAGCAAAAACCAGCGCGAAATATTTTTTCATGGTCCCGCTCCTAAAAAATGTTAGTTGATTTTTGATTCATAAAGTTACGAATATTTTTTTATGGAATCAAGTTTAAACTTTTCAACGGCTGCAAAGTTGCTTCATAGGGTGGCCTGAAGATCCCTTTATCGGTTATGAAGGCATCGATCAGGGAGGCGGGGGTGACATCAAAGGCCGGATTGATCACCGGCACACCATCCGGAACGGTCTGCAGGCCCCCGCAATGGGTTACTTCGTCCGCGCTGCGGTGTTCGATGGGTATTTGCTCGCCGTTGCGCAGGTCAAAATCAAACGTCGAAAGCGGCGCCGCGACATAGAACGGAATGCGATGGTGCCGCGCCAGAATGGCCAGGCCATAGGTGCCAATCTTGTTGGCGGCGTCGCCGTTGCGGGCGATGCGATCCGCACCGACCAGCACGAACTGCACCATGCTGCGCTGCATGACGTAGGCCGCCATATTGTCGCATAATACCGTGACCGGAATACCATCATCGGATAATTCAAAGGCGGTTATGCGCGCGCCCTGCAGCAGCGGCCGGGTTTCACAGGCATACACCTGCACTTTTTTGCCCAGCGAAATGGCCGCGCGCACAATCCCGAGCGCGGTGCCGTAACCGCCCGTGGCCAGCGCCCCGGCATTGCAGTGCGTCAGCACGGCACAATTCTGCGTCAGCAGGGCGGCACCATGGCGGCCGATCTGCTGACAGCGCTGCACATCGTCCGCTTGAATGGCCTGGGCTTCCCGCAGCAACGCCTGCTTGATTTCGTGCAAAGGACGGTTGAGGTGTCTGGTCAGCGCACCGCGCATGCGTTCCAGAGCCCAGGACAGATTTCTGGCGGTGGGACGGCTGGCGCGGATGAGATCGATCGCGTGATTGGCGCGTTCAATGAAGGCCGTGCGATCCGATTCCTCCACCTCCCACACTGCCAAAACCACCCCATAGGCTGCGGCGATGCCGATGGCCGGGGCGCCGCGAATACTCAACTGTTTGATGGCTTTGATGACGCCATGATGATCCGAGATTTCCAGCAGCACCAATTCTCCCGGTAATCTGGTTTGATCCAGGATGCGTACCCGCCCGTCATGCCACGCGATATTTTGTAGTTCATCCATGCCGTTTCTGCTCCACTGTCCGTAATTGCGCTCTGATCCGCTCAACGATTCGTTGGCTGGCTCCCACGTTTTCCTCAACCATGCTGCGCGCGTTCCCGCCCATTTCCATAACCATTTCTGGATGTCCAAAGAACAGATCAAGGTGATGGCTCATGTCCGCTTCCGATGCGATGGCCGCTCCCCCGCCTCTTTGCGCCAGGGCAACAGCCTCCAGAGAATTGCGATGCCGCGGGCCGAAAAGCACTGCACAGGCATGCGCAGCCGGTTCCAGGACGTTGTGAACGCCGGGACCAAATCCCCCGCCCACATATGCCATTTTGCCCAGGGCATAGAGGTTGGCCAAAAGCCCGACGCGATCGATGAGTAAAACCTGGAAATTTTTGATCGCGGCATTGAACTGCGACAGCCGGATCCACTTCACCTGATGCGCTGTGAAAGCAGCCTCAATGCCACTGAGATGTTCCTCGGTCGTTTCATGGGGTGCGATGATCACTGAAAAATGCTCGTGGCGCTTCAAGGCATCCAGCAACGCAGGCAGGATGATCTTTTCATCGGAGGGCCAGGTGCTTCCCGCCACAAAGCAGTGCTCACGCCTGAAAAATCCGCTCTGGCGCAGGAAATCGATTTTTCCGTTTTCGAGCGCGCGCTCGCACACCTGATCATAACGCGTGTCTCCACTCACATGGATATTTTGCGGATTTGCATAGATCAGCTCGAAGGTACGGCCATTGGCGGCGGTTGTGACATGAATTTCTGAAAAAGTCGCGAAAATGGGGCGCAAGATGAACCGGAACCAGGTACTCGACCGCAGACCCTGGGGCGTCATACTGGCATCGATGAGCAAGGAAGGGATGCCGCTGCGGCGCAGATGCCATTGCATGTTGGGCCAGATATCGTGACGGATGATCAGGTGGATATCCGGCTGCAGCAGTTTTATAAACTTGCGCGCGCTCCGGTAAGAGTCCAGGGGCAAATAGGTGATCAAATCTGCTTCACTGTATTTTTGCGCGGGGAGGTAACCGGAAGGCGAAAAAAAGGACAGAATAATATGAGCCTGCGGGATTTCGCGGCGAATTGCCTTGACAACGGGCTTGGCTTGCTCAAACTCGCCCATTGAAGATATGTGTATCCATATTCGCGGCCTGGTGGTGGATAATCCCTGCGTTTTTTGGCGCAATGCCGCAAAAAGATGGCGGCGCCCATTCAACCCGGCTGCAATTTTGCGGTTGAAGAGCGCCAGAATGCGCATCACAGAATAAAACAGGGGGATAAAAATCCCGTTATAAAGCGTAAAAACCAGATAAAACATCATATGATAGCAATTTAGAGGGAAGCTATCCCCCCAAGCTGGGCGGATAGCTCGTCGATTAACGGCGCTGACGGTAGGCTTTCAAACCGCTGTAATCAGCACCAAGAATGAGGGTGACATCACTTTGTGAGGTTTGGCTTTCAATCTGCAAAATACGGTCTCGGGAAACACCCAGAAGAGCGGCCACTTTTTCGATTTTTTTGCGATCCACACGCCCGCGGTCGATCAGAACACATCTTTCATAATCAAACGTATCCGCATTTCCCACGGCGACCACATCGTACTGCTTTTCCCTGAGCACCTCTGAAAAAACATTGGCAATGCCATGCGCACCACAACCGTTGAGAATCTCGACGGAAACTGCATCCTCATTGGGTACATCGACCCGTGACGGCAATGGTCCAAAAGGAGAGAAAATCTTTTGAATCAACGAGCCAATGAGGATGACGTTGATGACGACCAGTCCCCAGATAATCAACATGTTCGCATTTTTACGTATTGAACGAACGGTCGTGCTGTTTTTTTTGCTGTTGGCCGGACGCGCCGGACGACGATTGTATACTTTACGCGTAGCAAAGGATCTTTTGTTCACAGCCTTCTTCCTTCTCGTTAACCATTATTCCGGGTGTAACCAATCCTGATTTGCCCAACCCACTGGCACGTACCACTCCTCCTTCAGGAGGACCTCCCTTCACCGCCGCATCACCAACCCCCGTAGGCTGGATTTCGATAATACCCGTATGGATTATAGCGATTAGGGACTTGACTATAGTTCAGCTGAAATAACAAATTTTTGCTCGGTTGATAGCGCAGCTGAGCGGCGGAAAGAAACAGTCCGTTCTGCAAAAATGCTGCGTTTTGTGAAGCAAACGGTTGATGTGCCATACCCCATTGAACAGCGACCTGTAGCGGAAATTTGAAATCATACACCATTGTATTCAGATATACCCCCTGGGTGACACCCTCTCCTCCCAGGGACATGAAATTCATCTGATAGGATTGATACATTTTCAATCTCGAAGCGTCCAGGCCGAGAATGTTCGCAGCCGCTCTGCCAAATTGCTGCGGGGCATTCAGCAGCGAGACCAGACTCACGGGTCTGGTTTGGCTCCTGTATTGGGCCAACATGGGGGCTGGCAGTGCCGCCAGGATGAGTATGAGAATCAGCTTTTTCATGGTCTAAACCACCTCCACAGGCGATTTTCGTGCATCCATAAATACCTATTAAAGATATAAAAATTAACCAGAAATGCAACAGATAATTTAACTTTTTCCGGAACTGAGCGATTGCCTTAACCCTGCAAAGGTTCCCAACCTTCGCAAGCTGGCCTTTCTCACTCTATTCCAGCAGATAGTTCCACCAGATAGTTGTCTATCAACCTGGTTCTACCGATATAAACGGCCAGGAGGATGCGAATGTTCCGGTCAATGACGGAAACCGGCATCAGGGATTCCGGATCCACCAGCGCAATATAATCTATCTTTGAGGAGGCGACCGCATCGATCATGGCGCTCATGGCGGATTGCACTTTTTCCGGATCACGTTCGCCCTGCAGAATGAGCCGTTCAGCCATGCGCAGCGATTGGAAAAGAATCGCGGCCTCCGCGCGTTCCTCCGCGCTGAGGTACTCGTTGCGGGAACTCATCGCCAGCCCGGACTCTTCCCGGACGATCGGCGCCAGATCGAGGTCGATATTGAGATTGAGGTCTATGATCATGCGTCTGACCACCATGGCTTGCTGGTAGTCTTTGGCGCCGAAAACCGCCAAATGGGGTTTGACGATATTAAAAAGTTTGCAAACCACGGTCGTCACCCCGTCAAAATGCCCCGGCCTGCTGGCGCCGCACAATCCCCGGGTGAGCTCTCTGACCTGAACCGTTGTCTGGAACGATTCTCCGTACATCTCCGTTGCCGCAGGGGCAAAAACGACGTCAGCGCCTTCCTCGGCGACCATCTTGCAATCCCGTTCCAAATCGCGGGGATATTTATCGAAATCCTCGTTGGCGCCAAATTGCATGGGATTGACAAAGATGCTCACCACCACGATTTTCGCCCGCTGCCGTGCATGGCGCACCAGACTCAAGTGGCCGTCATGGAGATATCCCATGGTTGGCACCAGCGCTATGCTCAATTCCTGTTTTCGCCATGCTTCTGCCATCGCCCGCATCTCAGCAGGACTGGTCACAATTTGCACGCTATCTTTTGGCTCCATTTTCACACCTCAAAAACTTTCATCATCCCCGGGAAAAGAACCTGAGCGGACATCCTCACGATATTGTGATACTGCCTGACGAATGGTCGGGGCCAGATGGGCATACTGGCGCACGAATTTGGGGTTAAAGGCTTCAAACAGCCCCAACATATCGTAGGTTACCAGAATCTGGCCATCACAGTCCGGCCCCGCACCAATGCCAATGGTCGGTATGTCCAGCCGTGCCGTGACTTTTTTGGCCACTTCGCGGGGAATTTTCTCCAAAACGAGCGCAAAAACACCCGCATCCTGTAGAATCAGGGCATCCTCAAGCAGCTGTTCCGCGGCGATGCGATCTCGCGCTTGAACCGTGTAACCACCCAATTTACGGATGGATTGGGGCGTCAATCCCAGATGCCCCATGACCGGCATGCCCGCCTGGACCAGGCTTTTGACCGCAGCCGCTATGGGAGCGCCGCCCTCCAACTTGACAGCGCCGACTTCGGCTTCCTTGAAAAACCGGCCGGCATTACGCATGGCATCCCCGGTACTGACCTGATACGACAGAAATGGCAAATCAGCAACCAGCAGCGCTTTATTCACACCGCGGCGAGCCATGCGGCAATGGTAAAGAGATTCTTCCATGGTCAGCGGCAACGTGGATTCACGGCCGCCGCAGACCATGGCAGCGGAATCCCCGACCAGAATCACATCAACACCCGCCTCATCCAACAATAGGGCCATGATATAATCATAGGCCGTGAGGGCGACAATTTTTTCACCGCGCGATTTCCGGGCAATCAAGGAGGGAATGGTAACAGGGGATGTGGCGTCACTTTTCATGGTCAAACCACTCCTTTGATGCGCAGCCATGCATTCATAGAGAAAGTCTGCCGGGCTGCTGCTAAAAACTTCCTGTAAGCGTGAAACGATTCAGAGATCCAATTTCGCCCAGCGAACTGAACGCATAATCGATATGGATCGTGCGCCAGATCATGCCGAGTCCCAGCGACAGGCCGGCCAGACGGTCTCCGGAAGCATCCACTTTGAGATCTCTGCCGGCTTGATCGTATCCCAGTCTGAGAAAGGTGGTTTCACTCAGCTTGAACTCGCCGCCCAGTGCACCGTGCCAGTCTTCATCGCTGTATTTATAGAGATTTAGGCTCAAAACCAGAGGCAGGTGCGCCAGCCCCTTTGACAGGCCGAAGCGGTATACAAAGGGCAGTTCATCTTTTTGTGAGATGAATGCTGACATGACCTGTCCCAAATTGGCAAAACTGGCGCCAATCGTCAGGTTTTGCGCCGCAAAGGTGTACATGAGCCCGCCATCCGCGGCCAGCGCATCGGAGGCATAGGAGTCGATAGAAGAGCGGATATACTTGACGCCCACTCCCGCAAAGAGCTGAGGCAGCGGCTGCATGGCATACACACCCGACAGTGCGATGGTGTTGGCTGCAAATTCTCCAAGATACTCGCCGTACTGTTCCCGCTTTTCAAAACTGCCATAATCCATATAGGCGACCGCTAATCCCAGGTTGCCAGGCCCCACTTTGGGTTGCACATAAGCGACATAACCGGCATTGAAATCCAGCACATGACGCAAATAGGTAAAACTGGCACCGCGTTCTTTTATGGATGCTATCCCAGCCGGATTATAATGCATGGCATGAATATCCCCGGGGTTGGAGACAAACGCGCCCGCCTGGGCTGCCGGGCGCGCGCCCATTTGCGTCTTTAAGAATTGAAAGCCGGCGGTGCCATTATCAGAACCAGCCCAAAGCGGAACTGCCAATAAAAATACCCATATGACCAGTGAGCGATATTTCATGGTAACACCCGGATTTAGGAAATCATGCATGGGATACGCTTAAAATAGTAAGAGCCACCTGTCGGAATCGAACCGACGACCTGCTCATTACGAGTGAGCCGCTCTACCGACTGAGCTAAGGTGGCTTTTAACATGGATACGTCTATTTTAAGTCCTGATAATTTAATTAACTATCACAAATAATGCAAGAAAAATTTACGCGCGCAAATCCTCATTGCGAAGGCTCATTGGCTTGCTGCACATACGCATAGAGCAGCAGCCCGACACTGCCGACAACAAATGCCACCATTGCTGCCATGATGATAACGGTGATCAGGGTCGAAAGTATTTCCGCGCCAGCACTTTGCACGTCTCTTTTTTTATAGTTGTCGATGATGGCATCATAAAACATTTTGCCGCTGAATACAATAAACAGCAGAATGCCGGCGGCGATGCGGGTGAAATCGACGGGACCCGACAGAACATCGCGCATCGGCAACAGAAGCCAGATCACCAGCCCCCATTTGCCGATTTCCAGCACATAAGCGCCGATATTTTTCCATGTTTTTTTCAAAAATATCCACCCATATCAGGCATCCAGAAGGCATTGACGATATGACGAATGTCTCGCTTGCCGCTGCCAAGATCAATGGCAACCACATCGAAGCGGACAGCAGAATGCTCCAAATGATTTTCATGTATAAACTTGAGCGCTGTGCGCGCCATGCGCTTCTGTTTTCGCGGTGTGACCCAGGTTTCCGGCGCGCCGTACCGCGATGATTTCGAAGTTTTTATTTCCACAAAAACCAGCGTTTCACGCTCCCAGGCAATCACATCGATTTCCCCATGCGTGCCGCGATAATTGCATTTGACCACGCGAAATCCCTTGGCCGTCAGGTATTCTGCGGCCATCTCTTCCCCCTGTTTGCCGAGGAGGTACTTTGAGCGGCGATCGTACAGCATCTTCACTCCAAAGCTTTGGGATGAAACGATCTTCGGTGCAGCGGACACCAGCCGTGCCGGCGAATAGCCGCAATATGCTCTCGCGTCGGATATCCCTTGTGTCTGGCAAAACCGTACTCGGCATATTCTCGCGCATACTCAGTCATGATGCGATCCCGCGTCACTTTGGCGATGATGGCGGCCGCGGCAATGCTCATGCAGCGACCATCCCCCTTGATCAGGGCGGTGCTCGGTATGGAAAGTCCCGGCGTGCCGCGGCCATCTATCAGCAGACGCTCCGGCTGCACCTGCAATCCAGCCACCGCACGCCTCATGGCGAGATACGTGGCCTGCAAAATGTTGATGGCATCGATCTCCTCCGCTGAAGCCATGCCAATCCCGATGGCCTGCGCAGTCCGCTGAATCCGCGGGAACAACTCCTCACGTTGCAGGACACTCAGTTTCTTGGAATCATTGATGCCAGTCAGCAGCGTACATCCGGGCGCAAACACAACTGCGGCAGCTACCACAGGGCCTGCCAGAGGCCCGCGACCGGCTTCATCGATGCCCGCGACCCGGTGGATACCCTGTCCCCAGAGTTGCTGTTCATAATGCAACCAGTCAATGACCTGTCGTACTGCCACGTTCTCTCCAACTCACTGAACGCATCATTGTGCGGTTTCGCAATAGAGGGTGTGTCCATCGCAACGGAAATGAACAGCACTCACTTCGTCGGTGCGAAGAACAACCGCACCCGTCGACCGCCATCTCTGCACCACCGATTCCGCCGGAAGATGGAAGCGATTGTTCCTGCCCACCGAAATCACCGCGTA
>CAUJEL010000167.1 GCA_963169875.1 Candidatus Zhuqueibacterota bacterium | reverse complement strand
CGGAAAATCGGGCTCAAAAACATGTTGGCCTTGCCCGCGCGGATGGCGCTGATATGCAGCCCCATCTCTTTCATGATCTCGATGCCATAGACAAACGAAAAGGCGATGCCCTCCTGTCCGGCGCGCAACAGGTGCGGCCGGGCATGGCGGTTGAAATCGATGCCGTGAATATGTCCCCCGATGTTGGCGTTCTTGAGCACCCGCTCCGCGCCGTTGCCAAAGGGCAGCACGCTGACCCCCTCCGACCCGACTGCGACACTTGCCGCCAGCGCGTTCATCTCATCATAAGAGAGGTCCGCGCTGAGGTTTTTGCGCATCCAGGCATTGAGGATGCCGGTGCCGTTAATGCACAGCAGCACACCCAGCCGCTTCTGTGCCTCGCTGTGATTGACATGGGCGAAGAGATTGACGCGCGAATCGCGGTCGTAGCGCACCTGGTCGATGACGCCGTACACCACCCCGGAGGTACCCGCGGTAGCCGCGATCTCGCCCGGATTGAGGACATTCAATGAAAACGCATTGTTGGGCTGATCGCCGGCGCGGTAGGAGACGACCGCCTGCCCGGATATTCCCAATTCATGAGCCATCTGCACGCTGATCCTGCCTTGAAAGGCAAAGGTCGGAACCACCGGGGCGAGCAGATCCGGATCAATGTCGTACACGCTGAGGACCTCTTGCGAAAGTTGCCCCTCCTTGAAGTCCCAGAAAATCCCCTCGGAAAGGCCGGAGACTGTGGTATGGATCTCGCCGCTGAGTTTCATGGCGATGAAATCGCCGGGCAGCATGGCTTTGTGAATCTTCTTATAGACTTCCGGTTCATGTTCCTGGACCCAGCGCAGTTTGGAGGCGGTGAAATTTCCGGGCGAGTTGAGCAGGTGCTGCAATGCTTTATCCGGACCGATTTGATGAAAAGCGCGGTTGCCAATGTCGACCGCACGGCTGTCGCACCAGATGATGGAGGGCCGCAAAACCTTTTGCTCGGCGTCCACCAATACCAGACCGTGCATCTGATAGGAGATGCCGATGGCGCCGATGTCAGCGCCGTGAATGCGCGAACCCTGCAGCAGCTGTTGTGTCAGGATTTTGGCATAGGCCCACCACTGTTCCGGATCCTGTTCTGCCCAGCCGGGTTGGGGTGATGAGATCGCCATCTCGACCTGGGGCCAGGTGCCTTGCGCGACGATGGTGCCCTTATCGCAATCGATGATGGCGCATTTGATCGAGGAGCTGCCGATGTCGTAACCCATTGCGTACATATAATACCTCATTTGTAATATTTATTAAATCGGTTAAATTATTCAAATATATGGTGCAGCAAAATAAAGAATCCCGCGGCGAAAATCAAGAAAAAGATCATCTCCCCGAAAAATATCTTGCATCGAACCCTATATATTATTACATTTCTAAAATTATCGAAATGTTTGGGAGTAAATAATGATTACTGAACCGATTGATGTGCTCAAGGCCCTGTCTGATTTTGGGAGATTGCGCGTTCTCAAAAGCCTGGAAAGAAAGAGTCTGTGCGTCTGTGAGATCACAGAGCTGATCGGACTGGCCACCTCGACGGTCTCTTCACATCTCAATGTGCTCAAAAATGCGGGTTTGATCGTGGATGAAAAACAGGGCAAGTGGATAAACTATAAAATGCTTCCCTCCCCTGCGCCCTTTTTCCATGAAATCTGGCCCATAATTTCAAAACATCTGGACGACAATCCTGTGATCCAGCAGGACCTCAGCAAGGTCGCCTCGGTCGATCGTAAAAAAATCTGTTCCAATGCCTGATACTGGCAAACGAAAGGTTATGTATTGAATATGGAGTGGAAAAAAGAATTCAAGCCGTTGTTGTGGATCATGGGCGGGTTCATTGTGCTCTATTATCTGCCCATAGGCACCCAGCGATTCGACAATGCCATACTCGAGGCATTTCACCTGGTCAAGTGGTACGCGCGCGAGCATGTGCTGCTCTGCCTGGTGCCCGCTTTTTTCATCGCCGGCGCCATCGGGGTCTTTGTCAGCCAGGAATCGGTGATGAAATACCTCGGCCCCAAATCCAACAAGTTTCTCGCCTATGGCGTCGCCTCGGTCTCCGGCACCATCCAGGACGACTGTTCCTGCACCTTGCTGCAGCTCTTTTCCGGCATTTATACCATGGGCGCGGGACTGGGACCGGCGACCGCGTTCCTCTATTCCGGCCCGGCCATCAACGTGCTCGCCATCATCCTCACCGCCCGCATCCTCGGGCTGGAACTGGGTCTGGCGCGCGCCATCGGCGCCATCGTCTTCGCCGTGATCATCGGCCTGCTCATGCACTCTATTTTTCGCCACGATAAAAAGGAGGACGAAGAGGGTCCCGCCTCTGTCGCCGGCAGCAGCGCCGGCCGCCCTCTGTGGCAAACAGCCATCTATTTCGCGCTCATGATCTCCATCCTCGTCTTTGCCAACTGGGGTAAGCCGTCTGATGTGAGCGGCTTTTGGCATACCATTTACACGCTTAAATGGACCCTGACTGGCCTCAGCGCGCTGGGTCTTGCGGTGGTGCTCGGTTTGTGGTTCAAGCTGAGCTGGCAGCGGCTGCTGCTGGCGGCCGCGCCGGTGATTCTGCTGCGACTCTTCTCCCCCGCTGCACCGGTGCTGCTGTTTGCTGCCGGGTCGATGGGTCTTGCCGTTATAACGGCAACCGCCAAAGGCGAAGCTCGGGATTGGTTCGCAGCTTCCCGGGATTTCGCCAAACAGATTCTGCCCCTGCTGCTGATCGGTGTCTTCATCGCCGGTGTGCTGCTGGGTCGCGTCGGACAGGAAGGACTCATCCCCTCGAAATGGGTTAGCCAGGCGGTGGGCGGCAATTCACTGTTCGCCAACTTTTTCGCCGCGTTGTCCGGGGCTTTCATGTACTTTGCCACGCTGACCGAGGTGCCCATCTTGCAGGGACTCATCGGCAGCGGCATGGGCAAAGGTCCTGCCCTGGCGTTATTACTGGCCGGTCCGGCGCTGTCGCTGCCGAGCATGCTGGTGCTGCGCTCGGTGATGGGCGGCAAAAAAACGTTGGTCTTTGTCTGCCTGGTGGTCATCATGGCCACCATCACGGGATTCTTGTTCGGCTGGCTGTTTTAATCAAAACTCAATCTGGGAAAATATTTCCGAGAGAGACATTTTGTTGTTGAGCGGCAGGCGGCAAGGGCGGTACAGGATAAGCTGGATTAATACCCTTCGCATGCCGTTTCACAAAGCTTCTTGCAAATGACACAGGAAAGGAATAGTGATGAAAAAACTGCAAATTCTCGGCACAGGTTGTGCCAAATGCAACAAGCTGCAGGAGATGACCGAACAGGCCGCCCGGGAGCTGGGGATTGAATATACCATCGAAAAAGTGAGCTCGCTTGAGGATATCATGAAATTCAGGGTCATGATGACGCCGGCCCTGGCAGTCGATGACGTCGTCAAGGTATATGGCAGAGTGCCGTCACTGGATGAACTCAAACAAATGATCTCGTGAGGCGATGCGATGAAGGAAAAAGAACCGGAAGAAATCCGCGAGGCGGTGCGACAGCACTACCGCGCCGTGGCTCAGCAGGGTACTTCCTGCTGCGGACCAAAATCTAATTGCGGCTGCGCAGCAGCTGACGCGAGCGATTATGTCAGGACGTCGCTGCAAATCGGCTACTCCGCCGAAGAGCTGGGGCAGGCGCCAGCCGGTGCCAACTTTGGGCTGGGCT
>CAUJEL010000166.1 GCA_963169875.1 Candidatus Zhuqueibacterota bacterium | reverse complement strand
GTTCGCGTCAATCAGGCGGTCGCCGAATTGAAGAACGCCAATTCCGTCTATATTTTCCCGGCCATGGGCGATAACGGCATCCCGGTTGGCGCTGCGCTGCACACCTTTTATCAGAGTCAGGGCTGGCCTGAACTGGATCGCATACCGCGGCTCGATGATGTCTATCTCGGACCCTCCTACACAGATGACGAAATCGAAGCTGAACTGAAAAAAGCCGGATTGGCTTATACGCATCACGAGCACATTGCTCCGGTTATCGCCGGCCTGCTGCAAGAAGGTCATGTGGTGGCGCGTTTCGACGGACGCATGGAATATGGTCCGCGCGCATTGGGCAATCGCACCATCCTCTATCAGCCCGGCGACAAAACCGTCAACGATTGGCTCAATCACAAGCTGAAACGCACGGAATTCATGCCGTTTGCGCCGGTGACGCTGTATGAGGACATGGAGGAGAACTATCATGCAGTGGCCAGGAACGAGTACCCGGCCCGGTTCATGACCATCACGTTCAACTGCACGGAATCCATGCAAAAGACCTGTCCCGCGGTTGTGCACGTCGATCAGACCGCGCGGCCGCAGTTGATCGAGGAGAAGAATAATCGCGTTTACTACCAGATTCTCAAGGAATTCAAGAAACTGACCGGGCTCAGCTCGGTGATCAACACCAGTTTCAATATGCATGAAGAGCCGATTGTGTGTACGCCTGGCGATGCCATCCGCGCATTCACCCAGGGGTATCTCGAATATCTGGCCATTTCCAATTTTCTGGTGCCTTCACCGACGCCGGAAAAAGCGGTTGCGCGCGAGTAGCCGCCCGTGCGCAGCATCAGCCTGAACACTTTTTTCGTCTCGATCGGCCAGGGCTTGCGCATTTTCATGGCCATGCTGCTGCTGCCGGTGGCTTCGCGCAGCCTCGGCGCTGCTTCTTTCGGCAGCTACAGTCTCGCCACCACGGTGATGTTTTTTGTCATGCTGGTGGATGATCTGGGCCTGAACATGTGGGTTACGCGCGAGATCGCCAAGTACAAGGATCGCGCGCAGCGCTATTTCGCCTATACCGTGGGCCTGAAGGTGCTGCTCATTCCATTGAGCTTGATCTTTGTGGCCGGTTATCTCCATCTCAGCAATTATGATCCGGCCACGGTGGAGGCGATCTGGATTTTCGCGATCTATGCGATTCTCTGTTCTTTCCGGGATCTCGCCATCGCCATTTTCCGCGCTTTTGAGGAGATGGAGTGGGAATCGATCTCGTTCAGTGTCGAGAAAATAATGACCACGGTTCTCGGCATTCTGGCGCTGGTCACCGGCGGCGGACTGCGCGAACTCTCCTGGGCTTTTGTGATCTCTGCCGCTGTGAGTCTGGTGGTTTCCCTGTGGCCGTTGTTCAAAAGATATGTAAAGCCCCAGATCGCTTTCAGTTGGCGGGAATTTTTTCCCATGTTGCGGGGCGCGGTGGTATTTGGCGTCTCGATTTTTTTGACGACGATTTATGCGCGCATCGACATGGTGATGCTGTCCATGCTCAAAGGCGCGGAATACTGGGGCTGGTATTCCGCGGCGCACCGTCTCGTCGATTTTACCAATGTCGTGCCGACGGTGTTGATGATTGCCACGTTCCCGGCCCTGTCGCGTACGGCGGGGGTTTTTTCGCAGGAGTTGAACCGCGTCTTCACCCGCGGATTTAAAATGCTCCTGCTCCTGGCCGTGCCCATGGTGCCGGGGGTGTTGCTGTTGAGTCAGCCCATTATCGTGGTTTTTTATGGACAGGAATTTGCCCCTGCTGTGCCCGCCCTGCAAATACTGGGCTGTACGGCGGCGGTTTTGTTCCTGAATATCTATACCGCGGGTGTTTTTGGGGCGACCAACAACCAGGGCAAGCTGGTGCTGATCCAGATCGGCGGGCTCGCGCTCAGCGCGACGCTCAATTATCTGCTGATCCCGCACTGGGGACATGTGGGATCGAGTATGGCTTCCTTTGCCACCGAGTCCGTGGTTTTGACCGCCACGCTCATCCTGGCGTTCAAACGGATTGTGCGGTTGACCGAAATCCGCTTTTTGCGGGATGCGGTCCTGGCGGCCACGTTGATGACAGTCTTGATCTATTTGCTGCGCGCTTGGTCAGTCTGGTTGGTGGTGGGATGTGCGGTGGTTGTGTATTTCAGTGTGCTTTTTGCCTTGCGCACCATTTCCTGGCAAGAGCTGGCGCAGTTGAAACCCAGGTTCCGGAATCGCGATGAGAATACTTTACTTTAATTATCTCTATGATATTTATGGCGCCTCCCTTGGCTCAGCAATCAAACCCATGGAGCTTTTTGCCGCACTGCGGAAAATCGGCCATGAGGTCGAGATGGTCTGGTTCAAGGACCAGCCCGGCCATCTTCCCCCCGGAACGCTCAAGGCCTCGGCGCGCGATTTTCTTAAACGTCATCTGGCGTTTCTGGTTCATGACGCAAAACTCTTTCTGGAGAACTGGAAATTTAAAAAGATCGAGGCGGCGCATGTCGAATCCTTCAAACCGGATTTGATCATCGCGCGTCTGGATCTCTATCTTTTTTCGGCCATCAAGACAGCGCGGAAATACCATCTTCCGGTCATCATCGAAGCGGATAGTCCGCCGCTCTACGAAGCGCTCCATTTCCAGCGGCAGTATTGGCGCATTCCCATCATCCCGCGTCTGATAGAACGCTGGGTGCTGCGGCAAGCCGATTTCGTCATCATGCAAAGCAAGGAACTGCAGCGTTATTTCACCGACATGCATGGTCTGGATGCGGAAAAGACAGCGGTCGTGTGCAATGGGGCCGATATCGAGAAATTTCAGCCGCAGATCCGCGATGAATTTCTGGCGGCCCGATACGGCCTGGGCGATGGCGCGGTGCTGGGATTTGTGGGCTCCATGAGCGTCTGGCACGGCATTGATAATCTGTTGCGGATCATTGGGACCATTGTCCGCAAATATCCCAACTGCCGCTTTCTGCTGGTGGGCTCCGGTGGCGGGCTGGATGGGCAGGTCAACCGTTATTTGCAGGAACGCGGCTTGAGCGATCATGTGATTTTGACAGGGTATGTACCCCATGAAAAAATACCGGCTTTTGTGCAGTTGATGGATGTGGTGCTCGCCCCTTACCCCAATCTGCCCTTTTTCTATTATTCGCCGGTGAAGGTGTTTGAATACATGGCCGCGGGCAAGGCCGTGGTCACCACCCGCATCGGCCAGCTGGCGCGCATCATCCGCGACGGTTGGGATGGTGTGCTTTGCCCGCCGGGCGATTTCGATGCCCTGATATCAGCCATCTCCGGTCTGCTCGAAGATTCCGGGATCGCCGCCACCATGGGTGAAAACGCCCGAGCGACCATCGCGCAAAAACACACCTGGATTCACAAAGCGCAGGCGTATGAAAAAATCTGTCAGCAGGTATGCAAAGCCTTTCACGGGACGGCATGGGCATGAAAATTTTAATGGTTCATAAATTCTATTACATCGAAGGCGGGGCTGAACGATATTATTTCAATCTCTCGCAATTGCTGCAGCGCCAGGGTCATGAAGTCATTCCCTTTGCCATGCAGCACCCGCGCAATGAGGAAACGCCTTATCGTGATTTCTTTGTGGATTATTTTGAGCCGGACAAGGAGCTGAAACAGCTTGGCATCGTGAATGGACTGCGAGCGGCGGCGCGCGTCATTTACAATCGCCAGGCGCAGGAGCGCATCGAAGCCCTGATCGATCAGGTGCGCCCCGATGTGGCCCATGTGCATGGCGTCTATCATCATCTCTCCCCTGCGGTGCTGTTCTCTCTGAAAAAAAAGAAACTGCCGGTGATCTTTACCCTGCACGAGTACAAGATCCTCTGTCCCGACTATCTCTTTCTCGATCGCCACGGACGCGTCTGCGAAAAGTGCGCTGGCAAACATTTCTGGCATGCGGCCGCGGACAAGTGCTTCCGGCAATCGCTGCCGGCCTCGGCCCTGGTGAGCCTGGAATCATATGTGCATCGATGGCTGCAAACGTACCACCGCAACGTCGCTCTCTACCTGTCGCCGAGCCAGTTTCTGCGCCAGAAGATGATTCAATACGGCTATCCGGCGGAAAAAGTGGAGTGGCTGCCCTATTCCATTCCCATGGATCAATACGAACCCTGTTATGAGAACGATGGCTATTGTGTTTACGTCGGCCGCCTGTCCCACGAAAAAGGCATCCAGGAATTGGTGCACGCCATGAAACGCCTGCCCCACATCCGGCTCAAGGTGATTGGCACCGGACGTCTGGGGGAGCCGTTGCAGGATTTTGTGCACGCGAACAAGATGGAAAACGTCGAATTCGCGGGCTACCAGAGCGGAGCGTCCTTGCGCGAACTGGTCAAACGCGCCATGTTTGTAGTAGTGCCTTCGGTGGTTTATGATAATTCGCCATTGAGCATTTATGAGGCATTGGCCCATGGCAAACCGGTGGTCGGCGCTACCATCGGCGGCATTCCGGAGTTGATCGACGAGGGCCAGGATGGCGTGTTGTATACGGCTGGCGACGAGGACAGTCTCGTCGAGGCGATGGAAAAGATGATGGCTGCGCAGCCGCGCTGGCCTGAAATGGGATTGCATGGACGCAATAAAGCGCAGACCCTTTTCGGGCCGGAGGCGCATTTGCAGCGCATTTTATCTATTTACAATAGATTGCTATAGGTGAATTATTGAACGGATACGAAAAAACGCATAAACATTCCATCGTGCTTGTCGTGAATGGGTTCGGCGTCGGCGGGGGGGAACTCAAATTGTTGGAGCTGGCCGGCCGCCTCGATCGATGTAAATATGAGCTTGCTATTGTGAGCGTGGGGCAGGGGGGGGCTCTGGAAGAACGCTTTCGCGCGCTCGGGGTTCCCGTCCATGTGCTGCGCAAATGGTGCGGATTCGATGTACGCCTGCCCTTTCATCTGGCGGCTTTGCTGAAACGCCATCGCGCCGATCTGGTGATGAGCACGCTGTTCTATGCGGATATCATGACCGCGATGGCAACGTTTTTCTATCGGCCCAAAGCGCTGGTCTCCTGGGAAGTGATCACCGGGCAATTATCCTGGTATCAAAAGTGGGCGTACCGGCGTCTGGCAAACCGCTTCACCCGGGTGGCGGCGGTGTCGCAGTCGATTCATCCCTTCATAATCCGGGATCGTGGTCAGGATCCCCAACGCATATCGACCATCTATTATGGGGTGGATCTGGACAAGTACCGTCCGCTGGCGCCTGCGGAAAAATCCGCTGCGGTTGTTTTCGGGACGGTTGCCCGGCTGGTGTATCAAAAAGGCCATACCCATCTGCTGGATGCCATTCCGGGGGTGCTGGCCCGCCATCCCGAGGTGCGCTGGCGTTTTGTGGGAGATGGTGAACTCAAGGGCGAACTGGAGGCGCAGGTGCAGCGCCTGGGAATCGCACAGGCGGTGGAATTTTGCGGCCGCCGCGATGATGTGCAGCAGCAGCTGGGCACTTTTGACGTTTTTGTCTTGCCTTCGCTGTGGGAGGGCTTTCCGAACGTCGTGCTCGAGGCCATGGCTGCGGGAAAACCTGTCATCGCCACGGCGGTCGAGGGCACGATCGAGTTGGTGGTCGATGGTGAGACCGGGGTGCTCGTCCCCAAAGAGGATGCGGCCGCTCTGGCTGAGGCGATGGAGCGGCTGGCCGCGGATGCGGCGTTGCGTGAGCGCATGGGACAAGCCAGCCGTCACCGCGTGGAGACCCATTTTTCAGTGCAGAAGCAAGTTGCTGAATTCGAAGCGTTATTCGACCGTCTTTTGGATGGTCAGAGTCAATTTACGGATTAGGTGGAGGTTGAGTTAAGGCATGATTCATGGAAAAAAAGTGGTGGTTGTCCTGCCGGCCTATAATGCGGCGGCGACCCTGGAACAGACCTACGCGGAAGTGCCGTTGGATATTGTGGATGAGGTCATCATGGTGGATGATGCCAGCACCGATGAAACCGTGGCGGTGGCGAAAAAATTGGGCATTCCGACCATCGTACACGAGAAAAATCTCGGCTATGGCGGAAATCAAAAAACCTGTTACCGCGAAGCGATCAATCGCGGCGCGGATGTGGTGGTCATGCTGCATCCGGATTATCAGTATACCCCGAAACTCCTGACCGCGATGGCATCGCTGGTTGCCATCGGTCAATATGACATGGTGCTGGCCTCGCGCATTATCTCCGGCGGCGCGCTCAAGGGCGGCATGCCGAGATACAAATACATCAGCAACCGCTTTCTCACGCTGTTCGAAAATGTCATGTTGTCGCAAAAGATTTCCGAGTACCATACGGGGTATCGTGCCTTTTCGAAAAAACTATTGACCACGCTGCCGTTGCACAACTGTTCCAATGATTTTGTCTTCGACAATGAAATGATCGCCCAGTCTGTGTATTATGGTTTTTCGGTGGGAGAGGTCTCCTGTCCCACCAAATATTTTCCTGAAGCGTCATCGATTAATTTCACGCGCAGCGTCCAATACGGTTTGGGCGTCCTGCGGGTGGCCGTCTCCTTCCGGCTGCAAAAGATGAAGCTGGGTAACTTTAAGATTTTTCAATCCTGAGTGGGAAACATGGGTGTTGCAGCAAATAAAACGGATTTGCGGGTTCTGGCTGTTTTGCCGGCGTATAACGAAGAAAAAAGCATCGCAGACGTTGCGGGCAGAACCTTGCGGGCTTATCCAGGCATCGATGTCCTGGTGGTGAATGATTGTTCCACAGATGCGACCGAGGCTGTGCTGAAACAGCAGCATGTTAATTATGTGACGCTGCCGGTTAACCTCGGCATCGGCGGCGCCGTTCAGACCGGATTTCTGTATGCCTGGGAACAGGGGTATGATGTCGTGGTGCAGGTGGATGGCGATGGTCAGCATCCGCCGGAGCAGATCCCGCTGCTGGTGGATGCCCTGATTGCCAGGCGGCTGGATCTGGTGATCGGTTCGCGCTATGCAGGCAAGACGCAAATCGTCTCCTCCTGGGCGCGCCGCGTCGGCGGCGCCGTGCTTGGCGTGGTGATCCGAATGACGACCGGCCATCGCGTCACCGACCCCACCTCCGGCTTTCGCGCTTACAGCCGCCGGGCGCTCGATTATCTGCGCCGTTTTTATCCGCAGGAGTATCCGGAACCCATCTGTGCCATCGAGCTGCTGGTCAACGGTTATTCTTTGGGCGAGGTGCCTGTCACCATGCAGGAACGTCAGCATGGCAAATCCTCGATCACCGGTTTGGATACGCTGTTTTATATGATCAAGGTGATTTTTTCCATCGCCATCGTTAAAATCAGGAGGAGGAAATGAACCTAACCAGTTCAGCCGTTCCGGGATCCTATGGGGACAGGATTTTGTATCTGGCCGTGTTCGGCGGTTTATTGTTCCTGGTCTTCATCATTCAACTGGTGCGCAAGCGCAAGCTGAGCGAGCGCTTTGCTCTGGCCTGGATGGTCATGCCCATCCTGTTGATCCTGTTTTCATCCAATCGCATGCTGCTGGAGAAAATGGCCGCGCTGGTGGGCATCTATTATGCGCCGGCCTTGATGATCCCTGTCATCTTTGGACTCTCCATCCTGGTGAGTCTCTATTTTTCCGTCAAGGCCTGCAAATCGGAGCAGCAGATCAAGACGCTGACGCAGGAATTGGCTTTATTACGGCGAGCCGTCCAGGACAAATTGGGCGCTGAAGACCTGAAACCATAAGCAACGCAGGCGGTTTATGCTTTTCAATTCATTACATTTCGTCGTCTTTTTCATTCTATTTGTGGTGTTTTTCTACGCGCTGCCGCACAAATATCGCATGGCGCTTCTGCTGATTTCCAATTACTATTTTTACATGTGCTGGAAAGTCAGTTATGTTCTGCTTTTGATCGTGACCACCCTGGTCGATTATGCCTGCGCGCGCGCGATGGATAATTACACGGATGACCGCATCCGCAGGCGATTTGTGTACATTTCGCTGCTGCAAAATCTGGGTGTGTTGTTCCTGTTCAAATATTTCAATTTTTTCATGGGCACGGCGCGGGCCGTTCTCGAGGTCACCAACATACCCATTGATCTGCCGCATTTGCGCGTCATCTTGCCGGTTGCCATCTCATTTTATACCTTTCAGAGCATCGCCTATGTTCTGGATGTGTACTGGCGCAAGGTGCCGGCGCAGCGCAAGCTCGGCTATTTCATGCTCTACACTTCCTTTTTTCCACAGCTGGTGGCCGGACCCATCGAACGCGCGCATCGATTCATGCCGCAGTTTTTCAAAAACCACACCTTCGACGCCGTTCGCGTGGCTTCCGGTCTGCGGCTGATGCTGTGGGGTTTTTTCAAGAAACTGGTGGTCGCGGACCGGTTGTGCATCTATGTCGATTCGGTGTATAACAATCCCGGCATGCATAACGGCACCACCCTGCTGGTGGCCACCCTCTTTTTCTCTTTTCAGATCTATTGTGATTTTTCCGGCTATACGGATATCGCCATTGGTGCGGCGCGCATCCTCGATTTTGATCTGATCCGTAATTTTGAGCGTCCCTATTTTTCGCGTTCCATACCTGAATTCTGGCGGCGCTGGCACATCTCATTGTCGACCTGGTTCCGCGACTATGTCTATATTCCGCTGGGCGGCAACCGCGTCTCCGTGCCGCGCGCGTACCTGAATCTGTTCATTGTATTCCTGGTGAGCGGACTCTGGCATGGCGCCAACTGGACGTTTATCATCTGGGGCGGCTTGCACGGCCTCTACGCCGTCGCCTCCAAGTTCACCAAGGATGTGCGTGACAAGATCGCGCAGTGGTTGAGGGTGCCGGGGCTGGTGCGGCACGGATGGGCGATACTTTTCACCTTTGCCCTGGCCAGTTTTTCCTGGATATTTTTCCGGGCCAATGATTTGCAGTCCGCAATGCTGATCGTCACCAGGATATTCTCCGGCGATTTTGGTCCGCTCTTCATCCCGGCAGCCGATCAGTTCGTCTACGGGCTGGCCGCCATTTTTATGCTGCTGGCGGTTGATATTTTTCACGAAAACCGATCCATTGCCGCATGGCTGGATAGCAAACCGCTGCCATTGAGATGGGCAGCCTATGCCTCCGTGGTGGTAGTGATCTTACTGATGGGTATTTTCAATGGCAGTCAATTTATTTATTTTCAATTCTAAACAGAATCGGAAATTCCTGGTCAAAGTGCTGGCCTTCCTGCTCGTTTTGGGGGCGGTCGATTGGGGACTCGGTGCCGTCATCGGACATTTTTTCCGACGCACCCTCTATGGCGAGAACTGGTCCAAGGAGAATTGGGTGCTGAGCCGTCCCTACGATGTGGTGATACTGGGCTCTTCGCGCGCCTTTCGCTCCTACGTGCCATCGATCATGGCGGACAGCCTCAAACTCTCCGTCTTTAATGCGGGCGCCAATGGCCAATATCTGCTCTATGCCTATGCGCTTGAACAGATGATATTGGAAACCTACAAGCCGAAATTGATTCTGCTCGATCTGCTGCCCAATTATGTGACCCAATCCGAGCCGGTTGAACAGGAGTTGGGCCGCATGAGCGCCCTGGCGCCGTACGCGGATTATAAGGAGGTACGGCGTCTGCTGACGCAGGGAAAACTCGGAGAAGAAGCCAAACTCCGCTCGCAGTTGTACCGTTACAATTCGCGACTTTTGAGTCTGGCGGAGAATTATTTCAAGCGGCCGCAGGGTATCGATAACGGATTTGTCCACATCGGCAAAACCCGGTTCAGGGATGTAAACCATTTTGCCGACGATCTCGATACGAATCCCCGGGTCAAGTTCGATCCCTATCGTATTGAAATATTGAAAAAATTCATCCGTTCGGCACAGGCCGCCGGCGTTCCGGTTGTGCTCTGTTTTTCACCGGCGGTTGCACCCAGTTCCGCGAAAATTCTCGAGATTCTGAGTTTCTACCAGGAACTGGCAAACGAGATGCAGGTGCCGATGATAAAAATGACCAGCGAATCGTATCCGGAATTTCAGGAACGTACACTCTATTCGGATGTGATTCACATGAATGAACCGGGTGCGCGAAAATACACGCCCCTGTTTGTCAAGGAATTGCGGCTGGTTGTCGACAAAAAAGGACTCTTGGGGAACATCTGATCATGATTGAGAAAGAGAAACCGCAAAGAGCGTACAAGGCCGCCTGGCTGCTGGGTTTGATCATCCTGCTGGGCGCCGTACTGCGCCTGATCGGCATCCGTTTTGGTTTGCCCATGGCATATCACAACGATGAGTGGGTGCTGGTCCTGGCCACGCAACAGTTTTTCAGCGGCGATTTTAATCCGCATAATTTCCTCTATCCGTCCTTTCTGATGTATATCATGTATCTGGTGGAGCGAATTTATTTTCTCTTCTTCAGCGGACGCGATGATCTGTCGACGCTCTACGTCATCTGCCGGGTGACCGTGGTGATGTTCGCCCTGGCCACTATCTGGGCCACCTACCGTCTGGGCCGGAAATTGCACGATGAGCGCGTGGGCCTCATCGCGGCGTTGCTGCTGACCGTCAGTCATCTGCATGTGGTGAACAGCCATTTTGCCACGACCGATGTTCCCCTGACTTTTTTCCTCATGGTCACCCTGTGGTCGAGCCTGCTGCTTCTGGAAAAACGGAGCGTAAAATCCTATATCATCGCCGGTCTGCTGCTGGGGTGCACGGTTTCGATCAAAATTCCCGGCGCGGTGGTGGTGGTGCCGATCCTGACCGCGCATCTGTACGCGGTGGCCAAAACCCATCAGTTGAATTGGCTGCGCATCCTCCGTCAGGAATGGCGCGCCTGCCGCCGTCTGCTCATCACCGCCTGCGGTGCGCTGCTGCTGGCCGTCCTGGTTTATCTCGTGTTGCACTATTTTGAATTTTGGGCCCGGCCTCTGCTCGCCATCATTCGCGTCGAGTTGTGGATCAAATTTTTTGACGAGATCGCCTTGCGGGTGCATGCCATGGCCCCCAAACTGGCGGCCCTGGTGTTTGCCGGGGTGATGCTTCTGGGTTATACGGTCAAATTGTGGTGGCCGGAATTCAACCGCATTCTCCTGCTCTTTGCCCTCATGCTGGTCGCGTTTTTCGTCACAACACCCTATGCCATCCTCGATTTCAAGGCCTTTTTTCACGATTTTCTCTTCCAAATGGTGATCAGTCAATCGAGCTGGAGCGGCATGTTCGCGGAAAAAGCGCCCGGCTATATCACCAATATGACCTATCTGCGCGATGATTTCGGTCTTGTTTTGCTGCTGACCGCGGGCGCCGGAGTGGTTCTGGGTTTGGTCAAAAGAAGGATCTACGCGGTGGTCATCTTCACCTTTGCCATCACCTATTATTTCTATATCGGGTCGTGGCGGCTCATGTTCCCCCGCTATATGGTCCCCATGCTGCCGCTCCTTGGCATCTGGGCGGGATTCGCCATGGTCCGAGGTGTTGAGTGGCTGCGCGGGAAGCTAAAACATCCCGTGGTCAGCACCTCGGCTGCGTCCCTGCTGCTGGCTTTGCTGCTGGTCTATCCCGGCGCCGACATGTTCCGGCGGAGTTATTCGTTTGACCGCTATCTTTTGAAAACCAATACCAAAAAACTCGCCTATGATTGGGCCATCGAGCATTTGCCCAAACAGGCCCTCATACTCCGCGAGCAATACACCCCGGAACTTGAACTGGCAGGGTATCCAGTACATAATGTCAATTTTACGTTTGAAGATTCGGTGACCGTCGATTATGTTCATCGCCATCGTGCAGATTATATTATCGTATCCGATAAATTATGGAAGCGGCCGGTGCAAAAAGACGGCGTTCTATCCGAGCGCAAGGCTTATGCGGATATAGTGAACTATGCGGACCTGATCTATCACATCAAGCCAACCCCGCAGAATCCGGGTCCGGAGATTAAAATATTTAAAGTGAAATGCGATTCAACGTCTGCACGGGAGCCCGTAAGATGAGAGTATAGGCATGATGGCCGTTCCGATCAATCAACATAAAATAGCAGTGATCACGGATATCCGCAACCAGATGGGTGAAAAGTTTCCGCGTATCGCGCTGAGTGTGGTGGCCTACAATGCGCAGAGCACCTTGTCTGAAGTCATGAAGCGCATTCCCGAGGTTATTTATGATCTGATCGAAGAGATATTCATCTTTGATGATCACTCCGATGACAGCACCTACGAGATCGGATCAAATTTAATCGCAGATGAGAAATGGGGCAAAGTCAGACTATATCGTAATCCCATTGCTTTTCAATATGGTGGCAATCAGAAATTAGCCATTGAATATTGCCTGAGCAAGAAATACGATTACCTTGTTCTCATGCATGCTGATGGCAATTATGCACCGGAATACCTGCCGGATCTCATCTTGGCGGCGATTGAGAAAACGGCACAGGTAGTCATAGGATCACGCGTTCGGGAAAAATTAAATCCCCTTCAGGTCCGCATTCCATGGTATAAATGGTGGGGCGTCTGTCTGCTCAGCAGAGTGCAAAGCTTTCTGTTGCATGAAAAGCTGGCCGACTTCCACTGCGGCTATCGATTGTACGGAGCGCGATTTCTATCTCAAATCGCCTATTTGTTGAACAGCGATGACTATCATTTTGATACACAGATTCTCATTCAGGCTCACGTGCTGCAGGAGCCTATCACAGAAGTGCCTGTTCCGCTGTACAACAGCAACGAGTTGCAGGGTAAGCGCGGTGTTATATATGCTTTGAATTCATTGTGGGCCATTATTCAATTCCGCTTGCATCAACTAGGCCTGTTCGTGCGTAAACGCTACGATCCCGTTTTACCGGTGCAATATGCATTCAAGGATTTCAGTCACAGCTCCCATCGCCGCATTTTCGAATTGGTGCACGAAGGTGAATGCATTCTTGACCTCGGCTGTGGGGATGGCAGCCTGGCCCTGAAACTCAAAGAAAAAGGATGCCATGTAACAGGCGTCGATTTATTGGAACCGCTTTTTGTTCAGCCAGGGCTTGACCGTTATGTGAAATGGGACTTGACCGACGAACAAGATCTGCCCTTTGAACGTGAATTCGATTGCGTCATCCTGGGCGACATTGTCGAACATCTGGTGGATGGCGCAGGTTTGATGTTGCGCGCCCGTAAAATTCTTCGTGAAGGGGGGCGGCTCATCATCAGCACGCCTAACATAGCTCTGTGGGTATATCGCGCCAAACATCTGGCGGGACGATTTGATTATGATAATATGGGTGTCATGGATCGAACCCATGTTCATTTTTATACGTTGAAGCATCTGCTGGATGATTTAAACTTGACGGGATATAAAGTAACCGGTAAATATTTCACCAGCATACCCTTTCAATTGGTCATCACCTTGCGGCCGCTGAAAGGACTGGCCGAGATTTTGGCGCGCGGCTACTTTGGCCTGGTCCGGCTCTGGCCACGGTTTTTTGCCTATCAATTTGTGCTGCAAGCCAGGATCAGACGACTGGAGTGGATGGAGATGCGTCACTGGCCCGATCGGTTGTCGCCTCCGCATCCGCATTTGGGTGATTCAAAATCAAAAACTGACTTGATGTAAATACGTCGCATGACACAGGTTGACATTTATCAAACGCCCGGAAACCGGGTCTGCGGTCTGCCGCTGACCGCAAAAATCAATTTTACGGAAACATGATGAAAAAGCAAATTGCAACCATCATTAATATCACGAATAACTGGTGGACGCCAACCCGTCTCTTCCTCGTCCTCGGCACGTTTTTTGGTTTGCTGTGGGCCATCATCACCCCCCCCTTTCAGGCGCCCGATGAGAATTTCCATTTCTGCCGCGCATACCAGTTGAGCGACGGCCATTTTTTCGGCGTTGAGGTGCAGGGCGTTCGCGGTGATTCCCTGCCGGTCAGCGTCATCGAAACCATGGAAAAAATTAATCCCGGCATGCGCTTCCATTCCAAAGACAGGCGCCAAAGCCTGGATACCCTGCGTTATTATCTGAAAATGCCGCTGCAGCAGCACGTAAAAGCGTTTCACCCGTTCCCGACCAGTGTGATTTATCCACCGACCGCCTATGTGCCACAGCTGACCGGCATCTGGATCGGCAAGACTTTGCATGTTTCCACCCTGGGCCTGATGTATCTGGGGCGGTTCTTCAACCTCGCGGTATGGCTGCTGTTGATGTACGCCGCCATTCGCGTGGCGCCGCTCGGACGCTGGATTCTGGCCATCGTGGCGCTGATGCCCATGACTCTTTTCCTGGGCGCCTCCCTCAACCAGGATGCCATGATCAATGGACTCGCCTTCCTGCTGCTGGCCTATGTTTTAAGACTTGCGCAGGCCGGTGCGCCGCCGTCGCCGCGCCAATACGGGCTGCTGCTGACCCTGACCACGCTCCTCTCCTTTTCGAAACCCGGATTCGCTCTGTTTTCGTTGCTCTACCTGCTGCTGCCTTTACCCCCCGCCGGAGGGCGGCGTTCATATGTGATGCGGTTTCTCGCTTTGCTGATCATCGGTTTTGCCGCCTCCCTGGTCTGGAATCACCTGTCGCACCCGGATTTGAATTGGAACGAGCCCTGGGCTTCCTATGAGCGGCAGACTGCCGCCGTACTATCCAATCCCTTTTTGTTCATCAGCGCGATGTTCCGTTCTTTATGGTCGTTCAAGTTTTTTTATCTGCGTTCGCATGTCGGACAATTGGGCTGGCTCGATACGGTTCTGCCCCTGAAGGTGATCGCGATTTTTCTGGTGGCGCTCATCGTGGTGGCGCTGCTGGATGGACGCGGACGGCTTTCCCTGTGGCAGAAGGGAGTGCTGCTGTTCACTTTTGCCGCCATCTTTGGCCAGACGCTCCTGGCGCTTTATCTGGTCTGTTCGCCCGTGGCAGGGCCTTTCATTCATGGCATGTCCGGCCGTTATCTGCTGCCCATTGCGCCCCTGTTCTGGCTGCTGCTGCACAACCAGCGCCTTGCACGTTGGCGGGCGCCGCAATGGCCCTGGCGGCTGATCCTGGCCGCCTTTCTGATTTTTGCACTGGGGCGTACGACTTTAGTTTTAATTCAGCGTTTTTATGTGTAAATTGGTGTTAGCCTGCATAATTCATAAACAACATAAGAAGAAGCTTTAATAGAAAATTTAATAACAAGTTATACCATTCAGACATAAAAACTGCAGTTCACCACCAAGACCACTAAGCGCACGAAGGATAGTTTACTGACATTTCATATTCAGTAGAATTATCCTGTCGTCTTGCTTTGTGTTCTTTGTGAACTTTGTGGTTAGGAATTATTCAGGTTGGTGAAATAATTGAAAGAGCACGCATGAAAGCTGTCATTCTGGCGGGCGGACTGGGAACGCGGTTGCGGCCGTTCACCGAGATCATCCCCAAACCGCTGCTGCCGCTTGGTGAAAAATCGGTACTGGAAATTCAGATCGATCGCCTCAAGAAATATGGATTTGATGAGATCTATCTGGCGACCAATTATAAATCGGATTATATCAAAAATTTTTTCCGCGACGGTTCGCAATACGGCGTGCGCTTGAGCATCAGCAAAGAGGAAAAGCCGCTGGGCACGGCCGGTCCCATCACCCTGCTGCGCGATGAACTGACCGAGCCCTTCCTGCTGATGAACGGCGACATCATCAGCCTGATCGATTTCTCCAAACTGTACGAGTTCGCCCTGGAAAAGCAGGCCTGGCTGACTGCGTGCATCAAAAAGCACATCACCCCATTCGCCTTTGGCGATATCTTTTTCAAGGGCGATCACATCACCAACATCGAGGAAAAGCCCGAAATCGTCAAATATATCCTCGCCGGCATCTATGTGATGCGACCGGAGATTTTATCGCTCATCCCCGCGGACACGTATTTTGGCATGGACACGCTGATCAAGGCGATGCTGGGTCAATCCATCCCGGTGGTCAAGTATGAAATCCAGGAGTATTGGCTCGATATCGGACGCATCGATGATTATAAAATGGCGCAGGAACTCTATGAGACGCACTTTAAGGCGGAGGAAGGCGAGTGAGTAAACGTGTTTTGATAACCGGTGCCGCCGGGTTCATCGGATCGCATCTGGCCGAGGGCTGCGTTGCCGCCGGATGGTCGGTGCGCGCATTTGTCCGCTATAATTCCGCCAATCGCTGGGGCTGGCTGGACTACTCGGATGCCAAATCAGACATAGAAGTGGTCATCGGCGACGTCCGCGACTATGATGCGGTCCACCGTGCCGCCACGGGATGTGATGAAATTTATCATCTTGCGGCGCTTATCGGCATCCCCTATTCCTACGTCTCGCCGCTGGCCTACGTGCGCACCAATGTCGAGGGAACCTATAATATCCTCGAAGCTGCGCGCAACCTGGGTACCGGCAATGTGCTCGTCACCTCTACCAGCGAAACC
>CAUJEL010000165.1 GCA_963169875.1 Candidatus Zhuqueibacterota bacterium | reverse complement strand
AACACCCGATTGTTCAGGATCAATGGCGTTGGCCTGGCGCCAGGCCAACGCAAAGGCTTTCATGGCGGCCTCCTGAATGTGATGCTGATTCTCCCCCTTTAAAATATCCAGGTGCAACGTCAGGCGCGCATTCACAGCCAGAGCGCGGAAAAATTCCGGAAGCAGCTCACCCGCAAATTCACCCACCTGAAACAAAGGACAAGCTGTTGTGTAATAGAATCCTCCTCTGCCACTGATATCGACCACGGCACGGACCAGCGCCTCATCCAGGGGACAATAGGACACGCCGAATCTGCGAATGCCGGCGCGTTCCCCAAGGGCTTTATCGATCGCCTGACCAATGACGATGGCCGTGTCCTCCACCGTATGATGCCCGTCTATGTGAAGATCGCCTGTTGTCTTCACATCGAGATCCAGCGCCCCATGCCGCCGCAAGGTATCGAGCAGATGATTGAAGAAGCCAATCCCCGTGTCGCTGCTGCCTTTGCCTGTTCCCTGTAAAGCAAGCGTCACCAATACCTCTGTTTCCCGGGTTCGTCTCTCCATTTTTGCATGGCGTTCCATAACTCTACCTCTGATAGAATTCAAGTAATGCATTAATAAAAAGCTGATTTTCTCCCTCATGTCCGGCATTTACGCGCAAGTGATTACCCAGCCCGTAATAACTCGAGACATCACGAACGAGGATGCCGCGCCCTTTTAGGAAGCTGAACAAGGCTTTGCTGTCCGGGCAGGAGAAGAGAAGAAAGTTGGCAGCGGATGGATACGCTTTGATTTCCGGAATCGCATTCAGCTGTGCCAACATCCAGTTGCGTTGGCATATGATATAGTCGACTTGTTTCCGGATCACATCGCGTTGAGCGAGCAAGGTGATTCCTACGAGTTCGGTGAAAAGGTTCACATTATAGGGCAAATTGACCTTGCGCCATTGCGCGAGGACCTCTGCATCCGCCATCAAATAGCCCAATCGCAGTCCAGCCATGCTGAAAGCCTTGGAAAATGTGCGCGACAGGACGAGATTTTTGCAGCTCTGCAGCAGGGGCACAAAAGTTTGTTCACTGAACTCGGCATAGGCCTCGTCCACCACCACCAATCCGGATGCATCATGACAGACTTTTTCCACAAAAGAGGGGCTGAACTCACTGCCGGTGGGATTGTTCGGCGAGCACAAGAGCACGATTTTGGGTTGTCTGGCCTGTATCGCCTGCACGATTTGTTCTTCGGGAGCCGTATTTGCAGGAAGATACGGTATCAAGAGGGGTTCTCCCCCGTATAACTCGATATACATTTCGAACAGCGAAAAGGTCGGCGGACAGCACAGG
Organism: Candidatus Zhuqueibacterota bacterium; assembly: GCA_963169875.1. Lineage (GTDB taxonomy): Bacteria > Zhuqueibacterota > Zhuqueibacteria > Residuimicrobiales > Residuimicrobiaceae > UBA2214. The sequence goes on along the minus strand of CAUJEL010000165.1, from coordinate 25,243 downwards.
ACCTGTTCCCCGGGTTCGATGCAGCCGCTGAGAATGGTCTGGAGCAGCTGATTGGATCCATTGCCCAGCAAGAACTGATCCGGGGAGAGATTGTGCCAGCGCGCCAGTTCCGTCTTCAAGGATGGCGATTCATGGACCGGGTAACGATTCCACGGTAAAGCAGCGGCACGGCCGAGTATATCCTGTTTCAAAGCCGCAGGCAAGTCAAAGGGGCTCTCATTTTGATTGAGCTTGGCGATCATGGCTTCCTGCGGCGGTGCTCCATAACCCGGCTGTTTTATGACACTGTTCTTGAAATATCTATGCATTTTTTCGCGCTCTTATTTTAATGGACTGGGCATGGGCGTCCAGGCCCTCACTCTCCGCAAACGTTTCAATGCAGGAGCTGGCTTTTGCCAATCCCTGTTCTGTGTAATAAATCAGGCTGCTGGCGCGCAGGAAATCTTCGCCGCGCAACGGGGACGAGAAACGCGCCGATCCGCTGGTCGGCAGGACGTGATTGGGTCCGGCCCAATAGTCACCCACGGCTTCCGGCGAATAGGAGCCCAGAAAAATGGCGCCTGCAGCTGTGAACTGCGGCAGCCATTTCCACACCTCTTCCACATGCAGGCTCAAATGTTCAGGCGCCAGGCGATTGGATAATTGCGCAGCTTCGTTGAGATCCTCCGTAACCAGGATGCCCCCAAAATTACACAGGGATTCCTTGATGACCGTGAGCCTTGGCAGCTTCGCCGCAAGCTTGTTCACACTCTGAGCAGTCTGCTGCGCCAGATCCGCAGACGGCGTGATGAGAATGGCAGAAGCCAGAGGATCGTGTTCCGCCTGAGCGAGCAGATCAGCGGCGATGAAATCAGGACTGGCGCTGTCATCCGCCACCACAAGCACTTCGCTCGGCCCTGCCATCATGTCGATCCCCACAGTCCCATAGAGCTGTTTTTTGGCGGTCGCCACATAGATGTTTCCCGGGCCGACAATCTTATCCACGCGGGGTACTGATTCGGTGCCAAACGCCATGGCCGCGATCGCTTGGGCGCCGCCGATGCGGTAAACCTTGCGGATGCCAAGCTCCCAGGCTGCAGCGAGAATCGTCGGATTTGTTTGTCCATCCGCAGAGCAGGGTGTGGTGACGATGATATCGCGGACGCCCGCCACCTGAGCCGGAATGACACCCATCAGCAGGGATGAAGGATAAGCCGCTCTGCCACCCGGGACGTATACGCCCACGCGCTGCAGCGGCAAAAGACGCTGCCCCAGGATGATGCCATCCTCCTCCCAGCTCATCCAGGATTGCGGCAGAGACTTGCTGTGAAAGCGCGCGATATTTTCACGTGATTTGCGTATGGCCTGAAGGAGTTCCGCATCCAGGTGCTGATGCGCCTGCTGCAGCTCAGATTCAGGAATCAGCAAGCCCAGCTTTTTGAGATCAACCTTGTCAAATTTTTGCGCAAAGGATAGCAGAGCCGCATCGCCATCGGCCTGAACCTGATCCACAATTTCGCGCACGGTTGCATCCACCTCGGCGTTGACCTGAGTTCTGCGCTTTTCAAAGCGCTGCAAAAAGGGCCTGATTTCATGTTTGTGATAGATGCTTATCATAATCGGATCCATCAATAGATGACTTTGTTCAAGGGATATTCGATGATGTCTTGAGCGCCAGCGCGTTTTAGTTTTGGAATAATTTTGCGAACCGTGCTCTCTTCCACGATCGTTTCCACCGCTACCCAGTCACCGCCGTGGAGCGGTGAAATGGTCGGGTGTTTCATGGCGGGCAGCTGCTGCATGAGGCTTTCCAGTTCCGCTTTTTTAACATTCATCTTAAGGCCCACCTTGCCTTCGGCCAGAATGGCGCCCTGCAGGAGCATGTTGAGATTTTCAATGCGTTCCCGCTTGCTTTCGTTGCACCAGCTCTCTTTATTGGCGATCAGCATGGTGCGTGATTCCAGCAACACTTCAACAATGCGCAGATTATTGGCGCGTAATGAGCTGCCGGTTTCGGTGACTTCCACGATGGCATCCACCAGGGTTGGCGCCTTGACTTCTGTCGCTCCCCAGGAGAATTCGACGTCGGCGTGGATGCCGCGCTGCTGCAGAAAATCGTTGGTGAGATTGACAATTTCAGTGGCAACACGTTTTCCCTGCAGATCCTCGACGCTTTTGATTGGCGAGTCATTGGGAACCGCTAAAACCCATTTGACCGGCCGCATTGTTAATTTGGCATAAGTCAGTTCCCCGACCTCAATGACATCCGCGCGGTTTTCCAGAATCCAGTCCTTGCCGGTGAGACCGACATCGAACACGCCATCTTCCACATATTTGGCAATTTCCTGCGCCCGGATGAGAATGGCTTGAATATCCGGATCATCTATGGATGGAAAATAGGATCTTTCACTGACAGAAAAATGGAAACCGGCTTTGGCCAAAAGCCGTAGCGTCGCTTCCTGCAAACTGCCTTTGGGCAGTCCAATTTTCAGCACGTTTTCATCGAGTCCATTCCAATCTACCATAGGTTCCCTTTTTGTAATTAGTAAATAAAAAAAAGCCCGCTGACAGGATCAGCGGGCTTGCATGATTAAACGTACCTCAGCCTGCACCTATCGTTCAAGTCACATAGGTATGATGATGGTGATGATGATGGATGCGGCAATAGTACATATTTTTTCCTTTATTTCCGGTAATATAACAATTCATTTGAATAAATGCAACTTTTTTTATTGCATCATCGCGGCGAGCATCAGCAAACCTCTTTGAATTGCTCGGCATAGGGGAACAATCCGAAAATACCACCAGAATGAAGAAAAAGGATATTGGTCAATTTTGGCAGGCTATGGTTGGCGAATTCCTGCATCAGACCATGCAGAGCCTTGCCGGAGTAGACGGGATCAAGGATAATGCCTTCTTGACGGGCAAAATCAACCAGCGTGACCAGTTCTTCGGGGCGCGTCCTGGCATAGCCATCGCCCACGTGTCCGTCCAAAAGATTGATCTCTGCATCCATAATTTTTATCTCCGGCAGAAAATTGGTTTTCACATCGGACAGAATGGCGCGGATTTTGTTTTCAAAGTAGGAAGCATCATCGCAGATGTTGATGCCATAAATTTTTGCCTTCCAGCCATGAAGGATCTTTCCCAAGATCAAAACAGCCTGGGTCCCTCCAGATCCTGTGGCGCAAAAGATGGCGTCAAATTCTACCCCCAGTACTTTTGATTGCTCAAGGATCTCTGCAACGGCTTTGGCGTATCCAAAAGTGCCGAGTGCATCTGAGGCGCCTTCCGGTATGATCCAGGCCTTGATACCGTGTCGATCGTACTGTTGCGCCAATTCCTGCATGATGGCCAGATTTGCGCTGGCGTACTCTTCGGGTGTGATGTAACTGATCTCCGCACCGGCGATCTTATCCAGCATATAGTTACCGTTCCAGACTTCTGGCGCCGTGCCTCTGAGGACGAGATGTGATTTGAGTCCCAGTTGCGCCGCCACGATTGCGGTTGTGCGGGCATGATTGGATTGCAGGCCCCCGCAGGTGATGAGCACCTGAGCGTTTTGTGTCCGGGCTGCGTGCGCGACATATTCCAGTTTGCGTATTTTATTGCCACTTGAGGCGCTGCCGGTTAAATCATCACGTTTTATCCACCAATTTACCCCTCTGGTTTTTTGCTGCCATACCTGTAAAGGATGAATGGGCGTCGGGAGATTGGCCAAGCGGGTGAATTCGGGCGTACGAATCATGATTGCAGGCTCCAGTCAAAATAATAATGCCTCGTCTTGTGAACGAGGCAGATAGTTGATCACCGGTTTGCATGAATGCCGTCAGCGGCCAGGGCGATGGCACCCACCATGCCAGCGTCGTTGCCCAGGCTGGCTCGTTCAATGCGCGCATGCTGCAAGGCAGGTTCCATGGCCCGGCCTTGGACCGCTTTCCAGATACGTTGAATGAACGCTTCGCCGGCGTCAGCGACACCGCCGCCGATCACGATCACTTCAGGATTGAATATATTGATGATATTGCCCAGTGCTGCACCGAGATAAAAGCAGATCTCATCGATGACCTGGTTGGCCAATGGATCGCCTTGCCGGGCCTGTGTGAAAATGAGTTCGGTGTTCATCGGATTGGGGACTGGAAGTTGTTTTTTGATGAGTTTTTCACGATAATTTTTAACCATGGCCGGCGCTGATGCGTAAGCTTCAATGCATCCGATCCCGCCGCATCCGCAAACCGGTCCTGCAAAGTTAATGGACATATGCCCCAGTTCTGCGCCTGAGAATCGGGCGCCGCGAAAAAGCTGATTCTCGATGACAATGCCGCCCCCGATGCCGGTACCCAGAGTCAGGGCGACGACAAAACGGGCGCCTTTGGCCGCTCCATATCTGCATTCAGCCAGTGTCATCAAATTGGCATCATTATCCGCCCAAACAGGAATATTAAATTTGCCCTGCAGCTGGCCGCGAATATCCGCATTGGTCCAGTTGGGCAGATTGGGCGTGTTGCCGAGTACGCGTCCGTGGTCAAAATCGATGGCGCCTGGACTGCCGACGCCGATTCCCACGACGTGGAGGTTCAGGGCATGCGCTTTATCGAGCATCTGCTCCACAGCCGCAAACATCACCTTAAAAATCTCTTGCTGGGATTCCTGTGCTCTGCTGGGCAATTTGCCATTGGCCAGCACCGTTCCATCCGCCTTACCCAAAGCAAATTTTAAAAATGTGCCACCGAGATCCAGACCAATAAAGGCTGTATTATCGTCACTCATGTGAACTCCCGTAATATCCATTCAACAAGTTGATTTAGCTTGTTCTATTCATAAACCGCCGAGGCCGCCGAGTTATTTTTATCATAATTATCAAAATTTATTCGATTTGATTTTGATCTCAGTCATCAAAATTGTTGTCAATGCCATCTTTATGTTTTTCTATTTTCTGCGAACCTCTGCATCCTCGTCGGTGAATAATTCAGGTTAGGTACCATTCTTCTCAAAATCGCCGCTAAGTTAAGAAAATGCCGTGAAATATTCAAGCCTTTTTCGCCGGCGCAAATGTAATTTGAGGGGCGTCGTGGTGATAACGCTTTTTATACTCCTGCTGGATCTCAGCGATGGTCGCGGGTTTAGTCTCAACTTCCTTGTCACCTGTATCGAGCAGCCACACCAGGGTATCCAAATCCGCCCGGTCAATGTATAATACGCCATTGAGGTGATCCATTTCATGCTGCAGTATGCGCGCAAAGAGCCCGCGCGCCTGTATTTCAACTTTCTCACCTTCGGGTGTCAACGCCTGTACAACAATTTTGTAATGTCGATCGACCCTGGCTTGAAGCCTGGGCAAGCTCAGGCATCCCTCCGTGTCCGACTCCATTTTTTCGCTGTATCCGGCGATGACGGGATTGATCAATACATGTATCTTGTCTTTATTTGGTTCAACCGCGACGAGAATTTTCTGCAAGCTTCCGACCTGATTGGCTGCCAAACCCGCGCCGTCCCGTTCAATCATGGTGTCGACCATGTCCTGAATAAAATTCGGCGGAATATCCATTAATTGTACCGGCTGGGCGGGTTGACGCAAAATGGGGTGTCCATATTTCAGAACGGGTAAAATGGCCATTCATTTTTCCTTTAAGATAGGCTTCAGATAATCACTTTTCCGGCGGATTGGCCCGCAAAAAGACCGCCGTAAAATCATCCTGCGGCCGTGAAACGCCGGTGAATTGGCGGATGACGCGGTAGACTTTTCTCAGCAGAGCTGCCGGAGAGAGATGCAAATGCGCTTTGAGAAATTGCAGCAATCTTTCCTCCCCGAAAAGTTCATTGCGGTCGTTCATGGCCTCTGTGAGGCCGTCAGTATAGAAAAAGATACAATCCCCCTCTTTGATCTTGACAGTCGCCATCTCATAGTGATAGTTTTCAATAAAGCCCAGCACCGTACCACCACTGTGCAGCACATCGACGCTGCCATCTGCACGGATGAGAATTGGCGCACAATGCCCGGCATTGCAATACGAAAGATTGCCGGTTTCGTGGTCCAACTCACCGTAAAAGAAAGTGATAAAGCTGGAACTGGAGATCCTGCTTTTCAAAGTATTATTCAGATCATGCATCATCTGATTGATGGGCAGGCGCAGGCGCACAAGACCTCGGTAGGTCGAGTAAAGGGTTGCCATGAGAATAGCACCTGGGGTGCCCTTGCCCGATACATCGCCAATGGTGATCCCGGTGCGCGTGCTGGAAAATTCGATAAAATCATAGAGATCGCCTCCAACGGTGCGGCTGGGAATATTCAGAGCGGCAAATGAATATTGGCCGTTTTGGGGGATGCGCCGCGGAAGCAAGGCGCGTTGAAATCGCTTCGCGATGCGAAGCTCCCGTTCCATTTCCTGCTTTTCCTTGAGCTGCTCAAAGAGCCAGGCGTTGTCGATGGCAACAGCGGCCTGACCGGCCAATGCCTGCACAAGACGACGGTCCCTGCGGCTGAAAGCGGATTTGCGATTGCTCTCCAAATTAAACACGCCTAAAACCACCCCGCGATTGACGATCGGTACATCCATTTCCGACTGTGTATCGAGATAAATAGGATAATAACGTTTGTCCGTGGACACGTCATCAACGACGACCGGTTCTGCATGGGCCATCACCCAATTGCAGAGTCCTTCTGTTTTACGCATGAAATCAACCTGATCAAAGAGCGGCATCGGGCCGCGGCGCGCAACACGCGCGATGCTTTTACTGCGTGGATCGAGAATGAAAATAGAGCCCTTATCATAGTGAACTACTTGCTGCAATTGGTCGAGAATCAGATCGAGCAGCTCATCCAGGTTGACGCTTGAAGTAATCTTTCGCCCGGTCTCGAGCAATAAATCCTTTTCGAGCGATTCCCGTTTCAGCGAATAGAGAAGACGCGCCTGGCGCAGGGTAATACCCGCCCGTTCCGCCAATTCAGCGAGCAACTGCCGCACCTTGGGATGTGCGATCAATTCAGTGAGCGGGCCGCTCAACAGCAGTAATCCCAATGGGACATTGTTCACATGAAGGCGTATGGCGAGCTGAAAAGCGGTAAATCCGGTCATCTCGGTGAGAAAGGCGGACTGCTTGACAAGATGGTATAAATTTTCATTCTTACTAATAAATAAAACACTCGAGCGATACTTTAAGAATTTATTTAAAGTATCCTTTTTATCGATGATTCTGTTTTTAAAGCTCCTGGAAAATCCAAGGCTTTTTTCGAAATGTAATTGGTGATCATTTTCGCGCACCCAAAGCAGGAGCGCATAATCCGATTTCAGCAGATTGACGCTCTCACGCAGCAACAATTCGGAAGCATGTTTATAGTCCAGCTCGGAAGAGATCTTTTTGTTGAAACCACGTAACGCATGCATCAGTTGCACGGTTTCTTTTTTCTGTTCAACGGACATTAATGCACTTTTCGCTGAGATTTCTGTTTATCATGGTTCTGTGGTTGGTGCCTGTCGATCTGCGTGATAGGAGCTTCGGACCAGGGGCGCTGATTCCACATGGACGAATCCCATTTTCAGGCCAATTCTCTTGTATTCGGCAAATTCTTGTGGCGGCACAAAGCGCTCAACAGCCAGATGATGACGTGAAGGTTGCAGATATTGGCCAATGGTGAGAATTTGGCAGTCTATTTTGCGAAGATCCTGCAACGTGGCAACTACCTGTTCGAATGTTTCGCCGAGTCCGACCATAAGACCGGATTTCGTGCGTGCGCCCTGTCCACGGGCGCGATCGAGCAATTCCAGGGAGCGCTCATAGCGCGCTTGCGGCCGCACCCGTGGATAGAGATCCGGCACGGTCTCGATGTTATGATTCAATACATCGGGGCCAGCGTCCAGCACGATTTTCAGGGCTGATGCGGAGCCTGCAAAATCCGGTATCAGCACCTCCACCCTGCACGCCGGCGATACTTTTTTAATGGCCTGTATTGTCTCCGCGAATTGTGCCGCGCCGCCATCTGGCAAATCATCGCGTGTCACCGATGTGATCACTGCGTATTCCAGATGGAGTTCGTACACGGCATGAGCCACTCGCAACGGCTCTTCATCATCAACGGCTTCAACCACTCCATGGGAAATGGCACAAAAACGGCAATTACGGGTACAGGTATCCCCCAAAATCATAAAAGTGGCCGTTCTGCGCGCCCAACACTCCCCGATATTCGGACAGCGGGCACTCTGACACACGGTGTTGAGATGTTGTTGTGCTATCAACTCCTTGACATTGTAAAAGTGGCCTTTTCCACTGAGATCCACTTTCAACCAATGCGGTCGGCGCTGTAATTTCGTCGTGCTCATCATGATAATATAGGAATTTATTTTGCAAAGGTGAATAGAAAATTGGGAAGTTATCTTTTTACTTCGACGCTGATGCAGCTGAGTAAGCGGCTGTTGCGCGGCTCAGTCCGCCCATTTTTCTCCCAAAACCACAAAACGGTTGAAAGCGCTGCTGGTCCAGGGCATGTATTCGGCAAATATGCCGCCAATGGCTTCAGCATATTGGCGTATTTCGCCTTGTGCATGGTCATCCAAACGCAGCGACAGGAAATTCATCATGGCGCGGGAATTGATGGTCCAATAGAACTGCGTGTACAAACTGAGCGGCAGAACGATGCGTGCATGTTCCCGGGCTACGCCTTTTTCCAAAAGTTCCTGATAGAGTTCGTAAGCCTTCTGATAGAAAAGGGATATCTTTTCTTTCAATTGCGAATTATCAGGCTCAACCATGGTCTCGTATTTATAATTTTTCGCCTTCTGGGTGCGCAATGCTTCAGGCAGACAAAATTCCTCTTTCATGGTTGCATAGCGGCCGGATATCTCATTATAACTGGCAATGCGGTGCCTGAACCACTGACGTGCGACAAAAATCGGGCATTTGATGTGAAATTTGAACAGCGCATGCTCGAACGGAGTCTCATGACGGTTCGCCAGCAGAAACTCCAGGAGCTTTCTGTCGCGCTCCGGCTCGGTAACCCCCTTGCCGAAAGACACGCGAGCGGCCTGGACAACCGCCATATCGCCGCCCATAAAGTCCACCAGCTTGACAAAACCATGATCGAGAACAGGAATTTCCTTGAGGACCTCCACCCTGACCTGCCTTTCCATCCTAGTCAAATTTGACATTTTCGAGTTTCTGGACTATTTGCTGCAGGAACGAACCGCCATACAACCCGTCGATGATGCGGTGATCATACGTCAAACTGATATACATCATGGAGCGGATGGCGATGGCGTCATTGATGACCACCGGCCGTTTCTTGATGGCCCCCGTACCCAGTATGGCCACCTGCGGTTGATTGATCACCGGAGTGCCGAACAAATTGCCGAACGTGCCGATGTTGGTGATGGTAAAGGTCCCCCCCTGGACTTCCTCGGGCCTGAGCTGACGGCCGCGGGCGCGATTGGCGAGATCAGAAACAACCCTGGCAATGCCGGTCAGATTCATCTGGTCAGCGCTGCGAATCACAGGAACGATCAGCCCGTTTTCCATGCCAACCGCGATGCCGATATTAATGGCCTTTTTCAGCAATATTCGGTCGCCATCAACCGAGGCATTGATATAGGGGAACTCCTTCAGGGTGCGCGCTGCAGCGTCCACAAAAAAGGCGGTGAATGTGAGCGGAAAACCCTCGCGTTGTTCAAAGGATTTTTTAACCTTTTCGCGGTAATTTACAATTTCTGTGACATCCACCTCAGCGACCGAGGTGACATGCGCCGCTGTATGCTTGCTGAATACCATGTGTTCGGCAATGCGTTTGCGGACATGATCCATCTGCACGATCTCGTAATCGGATGCTCCGGGTGTGGCGCTGGAAGCTGGCTGGATCGGGGCTGGCGGCGCGACAGGTGGAGGAACCGAAGCAGCGACAGGCGCAGGAATCGAAGCAGCGGCTGGCGCTGTTTTCTGAACCGGTGCAGCGCCGCCTCTGCGCTGCAAATAGGCGAGGACATCATTTTTGGTGATGCGCTGATTAGCCCCGCTGCCGCTGATCATATCCAACTCGGCCGCGCTGAGACCGTACTCGCGAGCGATCATTTTCACCACGGGCGAAAGAAAACGTTTGCTCTCGATTTTGGCAGATGGTGCGATCGGGCTTGGTTTGTCTGCAGCTGGTGCCGCGGTCGCTTTGGGCGTGGACGGCGCCTCACCGGTACCTTCGCTTTCGATGCGTGCGATCGGAGTTCCGACCGAAACAGTCTTGCCTTCTTCAGCGAGTATTTCCGCTAATATTCCCTCAGCGGGTGCCGGAATTTCAGAATCAACCTTATCCGTGCTTATGTCAAGTATCATCTCATCTTTAAGCACCTTTTCCCCAACACGCTTGCGCCACTTGAGGATGGTGCCTTCGACGATACTCTCGCCCATCTGGGGCATGATCATCTCTATTTTCATATTCCAACCTTTCTGCATCAGGATCGCTAGATGTCGTAGGATAACGCCCGATCGATTTCCAACTGTGCATTGATCTCGGCCAATTGGTCTTCGAGCGCTTTTTTGTGCTGCTGTTCCTGAGCGGCTAATCGGGTGAACATCTCTTCTTCGACCGGAGTACGGGCACATTGGCGAGCGCCGATATAAAACTGATAGGCTTCTTCCTCCCGTTGAATAGCGGTGAGGAGTATTTCACGCATGGAGCGTAATTTTTCTTCTTCGTGTCTCGTCATGGGGTGCACCTCTCCTTTAAAAACGAACGACTTCGCGTACGGCGTTGGCTATTTTGTCGGCGTTTGGCATGAAATATTCTTCCATCGCCGGCGCATAGGGTGTGGGGGTATCGAGGGCTGCTATGCGTTTGATGGGTGCATCCAACGATTCGAAGGCGTGCTCCGATATCAAAGCGGCCACTTCACCGCCGATCCCACCGGTCAAGTTGGCTTCATGGGCGATGACCACCCGGTTCGTCTTTGCGACCGTGGCCAGTATGGCCTGCAAATCCAGGGGCTGCAGCGTGCGCAAGTCCAAAATCTCCACCTCTATTTGCTCCTGTTCAGCAAGCGCGTCAGCCGCCTGCACGGCAGCATGCACCATGGAACCGTAGGTGATGATGCTGACATGCTGGCCAGTTCGAACCGTATTGGCCTGCCCCAGGGGGACGAGAACTTCGGCATCCGCATCGATCTCCTCCTTGACGCGGCGATAGAGAAACTTGTTCTCAAAATAGATCACCGGATTGTTATCGCGAATGGCTGATTTCAGCAGACCTTTGGCGTCGCGAGCGGTAGCTGGCGCCACAACTTTCAGTCCCGGCTGATGAACGAACCAGGCTTCGGGATTCTTGGAGTGAAAGGCCCCACCGTGGATGCCGCCCCCGGACGGCGCCCGCACCACCATCGGCACGGCGATACCATAGCGGTAGTGCATGGTGGCGGCATTGGTGACTATTTGGCTGAAGCCGACCGTGATGAAATCGGCGAACTGGATCTCTGCAATCGGCCGCATACCGGTTAAAGCTGCGCCCACGGCAACACCGATGATTGCTGACTCGGAAATGGGCGTATCCATGATGCGTTCTTCGCCAAAGTCATCGATCAGTCCCTTGGTGACCTTGAAAGCGCCCCCGTAAACACCAATATCTTCGCCCATCACAAAAACCTTGGGATCGCGGATCATCTCTTCGCGCATCGCATCGGTGATCGCCTGTATATAAGTAATTTCTGCCATATTTTCCATCCTCACTCAGATTCCGCGTAAACGCCTTCTGCCGCCCAATGGGGCTCCGGCAGCGGACTATTTAAAGCGATTTCAGTGGCCTGCTCGATCTCATCGTCAATCTGCTGCCGGATGGCGGATATTTGCTCCGCCTGCAACACGCCTGCATCCAGCAAGGTCCTTTCCAGCCGCCCGATGGGATCTTTCTTTTCGTATTCTTTCATACGGTTTTTGTCAACATAGAATGCATCATCGTGAGCGGAATGCCCGACCATACGAAAGCTCAAGCATTCAATCAAGCTGGGACCTCCGCCGTTACGAGCCAGCTCAACCGCGTTTTTAACCACCGAATAGACCTGCAGTGCATCGGTGCCATCTATGTGGTGACCGGGAATTCCATAACCAGCTGCCCGGTCCGATAAATATTTACAGGCAAACCCTTTATGCGTGGGTGTGGAGTAGGCATATTGGTTGTTTTCTATGATGAGCACAAACGGCGCTTTCTGCACCGCTGCGAAATTAAGCCCCTCGTGAAAATCGCCGATGTTGCTTCCCCCCTCGCCGATGAAATTAAGCGCAACGACGTTTTCACCCTGCATGCGCTTGCCGATGGCAGCACCGACCGCCACGGGTATCATGTGGCCAAGATGGCTGACATTACCGACGATATTCAACTTTGTGTCTGTCACATGAATACCACTGTCTTTGCCCCTGGTCAGGCTGTTGCCGCGGCCCAGGTACTGCAGTAATATATTCAAAACAGTCTGGCCTTTGGCAAGGTGGGCGCCCAGGTCGCGATGAATGGGAAAAAGAAAATCTTGCGCTGCCAACGCCAGACCAGCCGCAACCGTTGTGCCTTCAATGCCGCGTCCGGTGTATGCACCACCGACAATACGGCCCTGGCGATACAGTGCGATGATACGGTCTTCCGTAGCGCGCGTTTTCACCATCAGGGTGTAGAGCTGCAGTTGAATTTCCGGAGAAATTTCAATTTCTTTCCGGGACATAAAATATCCTTTCACTAAAAGGCCAGTAGTTCCTTGACAGCAGTTACAATCATTTCATTTTGCGGTAAAACCACAGCCTCCAAATCCCAGTTATAGGGGATTGGCGTATCGAGCGCGGCCAGACGTTTGACAGGTGCATCCAGTGCGGTGAAAGCTTCCTGGGAGACCAGCGCGGCTATTTCCGCGCCAAACCCGGCGGTTAATGTGTCTTCGTGCAGGATCAAAAGTCGTCCTGTCTTGGACAGCGAGGTATAGATGGTCTGTTTATCCAGCGGATAAATGGTGCGGAGATCGATGATCTCCACATCGATCCCCTGTTTGGCCAATTCGCTGGCGGCTTGCAGAGCTTTGTGCACCAACAACCCGTAGGTGACAATAGTGATATCCACGCCCGGACGTCGTACGGCAGCCAGACCGAACGGCAGGCGATAATCCGGACCCGGCTCCGGGCTCATGGCGGAAGACTGCCGGTAGAGGCCCTTGTGTTCGAGGAACAAAACCGGATCGTGCAGGTTGATGGCTTCCTTCAACAGGCCTTTGGCATCGGCCGCTGTGGAGGGATAGCAGATATACAATCCGGGTATATGGGCAAAGAAAGCCTCGATATTTTGGCTGTGGCACAAACCGCCGTGGATATAACCGCCGACGGGTACGCGAATGACCAGCGCTGCGGCAAAGTCGCCTGCCGAACGCCAGCGCATGGTGGCGACTTCATTGCGGATCTGCATCATGGCGGTCCAGATATAATCGCCAAATTGAATTTCGACGACCGGCTTGTAGCCGCGCAGCGCCAAGCCAATGGCCGTGCCCACGATGCTCGATTCCGCGAGCGGGGAGTTGAAGACGCGCTCCGACCCAAAACGGGTGGAAAGACCTTTGGTCACGGTGAAAACGCCGCCTTTATCGTCCGCGACGTCCTGCCCGTAAATCATCATTTTATCGTTGCGGGCCAATTCTTCGGCGAGGGCGTGATTCAATGCATCGACCATGACGATCCTGGGACCCTGCTGTGGTGGCGCAGGCGTTTCGCGATCGATGATATACTCAGCGGAGAAGAGATTTTGTTTGACCGTGTCTGGATCCGCAGAGGGGGCAGCTTCGGCGGCAACAGCCGCCTGATCGATGGCGCTGCGGATTTGTCCTTCAAGAAGCACAAGATCGTCAGCGCTTATGATCCCCTTTTGCTGAATAACCTGACGCAAATCAGCCAAAGGATCTACTTTAAGTTCTTCTTCCAAATCCCCGGCGGATCTATATTTGCGTTGATCATCCGAAGATGAGTGTGACAAGAGGCGTACGGTGCGCGCAACGATCAAACTGGGGCCCTCGCCGTTTCGCGCCAGTTGCGCGCAGTGTTTTACGGTCTGCCAGGTTTCCAGAAGATCCAGGCCATTTACAGCGTGGCGGTGCAGGCTTTTATAACCCATGACCATTTCATAGACGGAAGTGCCGGCCGTCTGCTGTGAGCTGGGCACGGAAATGGCGTAATTATTATCCTGAATGAAGAACAAGACGGGAAGTTTGTCCCGCGTGGCCCAATTGATGGCTTCGTAGAAATCGCCCTGACTGGTGGCCCCTTCTCCGGAGGATACATAAACCACCTCCTGATTTTCCATGCGTTTATTTGCCATTGCCACGCCAACGGCCTGGAGGTATTGCGTTCCGGTGGGGCTGGACTGGGAGATGATGTTGAGTTTTTTGTTGCCATAGTGCTGAGGCATTTGCCGGCCCGCAGAAGAAGGATCATCCTTGCGGGCGAGAAAATTCAATAGAATTTCATCGATGCTGCTGCCCCAGGTGAGCATGAATGCAAGATCACGGTAATAAGGGAACGCCCAATCCTTTCCAGGCGACAAAGCCAGGCCTGCGCCGATCTGCGCCGCCTCATGTCCAGCCGCGCCGATGTGAAAATAGGATTTACCCTGGCGCAGCAAAATCAGCATCTTCTCATCCAGCAGGCGGCTGGTGTACATCAGGCGATAGGCGTGGAGCAGTTCGTCATGAGAGAGAGATTTGTTTTTGGACAAAAATGGACTCCTGCTTAATAGTATACCGCTGTCACCTTGTTATATGTGGATAGCCTGCCCGAAGGCATCCTCCGCGGCTTCTTTGACGGCTTCCGACACCGTGGGATGCGCATGCATGGTGTGCATGAGTTCACTGGCGGTGGTTTCCAGAGCTTTAGCCACATTGAGTTCGGCCAGTAATTCAGTGGCTTCGGCGCCGACGATGTGTGCACCGATTAATTCGCCATATTGGGCATCGAAGATCAATTTCACAAAGCCTTCGCTTTCACCCATGGCCAGGGATTTGCCATTGGCGCGCAGCGGGAAACGGCCCACTTTGATATCGCGGCCCTGTTCCTTGGCCTTTTCTTCGGTCAGGCCCATACTCGCCACCTGCGGTTGGCAGTACGTGCATCCAGGGACGTTGTCGTAATCCACCGCAGCGTGTTCATGTCCGGCGATGCCCTCAACCGCGGCGATGCCCTCGGCGGAAGCCACGTGGGCCAGCCAGGGCGGTCCGATGATGTCGCCGATGGCATAAATGCCATCAATATTGGTTTTAAAGGTCTTTTTATCCACCTGAATGAAACCACGATCCACCTTGACACCGAGCTTTTCCAAGCCCAGGTCTTCGCTGTTTCCCTGAACACCGATGGCGACCAGGGCTTTGTCGCCCGCGATGGTTTTCGCGCCCTCTTTTCCCGTCACGGAAATTTTAACCCCTTTGGCACTTTTCTCGACTTTTTCGACCTTGGTGTCGGCCAGAATTTCGATCCCCATTTTCTTGAAGGCCTTGGCCACGACTTCAACGACCTCTTTATCTTCAATAGGCAGGATATGCGGCAGCATTTCTATGAGGGTCACTTTTGCACCCATGGAGGCATAGAAATAGGCGAATTCGACGCCGATGGCGCCTGCGCCGATGATCACCAATGATTCCGGAATTTTCTCCAGAATCATGGCTTCCCGGGCGCTGATGACCGTTTGGCCATCAAAAGCTACGCCCGGTATGGCGCGCGCTCTGGCGCCGGTGGCGATTACAATATGGCCGGCTTCGATGGTTTGCACCGACTTGTCGGGTGCCGTTACCTCTATTTTGCCTTTTGCTATGAGCCGTCCGTGGCCCTGAAGGGTGGTGATTTTGTTTTTCCGGAACAGGAACTCGATGCCTTTGGAAAGGCGGGCTGCGGTGGTGCGACTGTGTTTGATCACTTTGGCAAAATCGACGGAGATGTTTGCAGCATTGATGCCAAAATCCCCTGCATGTTTGACATGATTCAGAAGCGTCGCGCTGTGAATGAGGGCTTTGGTGGGGATGCAGCCCCAATTCAGGCAGACGCCGCCGAGTTCCGCTTTTTCAATCACCGCGGTTTTCAAGCCGAGTTGTGCTGCGCGAATGGCGGCCACGTATCCGCCCGGACCAGAACCTATCACAACGAGATCAAATTTTTCTGCCATTGAGCAACTCCATACGCTATAGTATAATTAATGTTCACGCATTCACAGCTGCCGCGAGGGCCTGGCCGAACTCATAGCATTTTTGCAGGTCCTCGTCGCCGGGAATCAGCGTCACTTTGAGTCCGGGGTTGGGCACTTTTAGCTTGAGATTCACAAGACGCTGATCAAGAAAATCCACGGCCTCCCCGCTCCAGCCCATGGAGCCAAAGCTGGCGCCGATTTTGCCTTTGATATCGAGGGTCACCAGGCTGGTGAGCAAATTCCAAACCGGTTTGACCGCATCATTGTTGATAGTGGGGCTGCCGAAGGCGAGGGCATCGGCGGATTCGATGCGATCGAGATGGTCCTGGGGCTCGAGGAGCATGGCGTCATACAATTCCACAGACAATCCCGCATCCTTGGCGCCCCGGCCGATCTCCGCGGCCATGCGTTCTGTGTTTCCGTAGGCGCTGGCATAATAGATCAGCAGACGGCGCGGTGTATTTTCTGCGCCGGGTGTGGACCAGGCATCATAAGCCTGGATGTATTCCTGCACATTCTGCCGCAAGACAGGTCCATGGCTTGGCGCGATGATTTCGAACGGCAGATCCGCAATTTTTTTCAAACCGTTGCGCACCTGTTTTTTAAACGGGCGCATGATGGTATCGAAATAGTACTTGAAATCTGCTTTTATATCGCGCGAGATGAGGTCATTAAAAAGGTGGCTATCGCAAAAATGCGCGGCAAACATGTCGCAGGTGAAAAGAATTTTGTCTTCACGGAGATAAGTCATCATGGTATCTGGCCAGTGCAGAAAAGGAGCCGGGAAAAATTGCAGGGATTTGCCCCCCAGATCGAGGATTTCTCCGTTTTCCACTGTTTTGATGTTGACTTCACGGTTGAGAATATTCTGAACGTATTTGGCAGCGGGTTTGGAGCAAACGATCTGGGCTTGCGGTGCTTTTTCCAGAAGAGCGGCCAGGCTGCCCGCATGGTCCATTTCATTATGTTGTGCGACAATATAATCTATCGTGGTAAAATCCACCAGCTCTGCAATGCGGTCCAGATACCCGGCCGCAAACTTGTCCTTCACCGTATCGATGATGGCGGTTTTTTCGCCTTTCACAAGATAACTGTTATAGGTGGTTCCATTTTTGCAGTACATGATGATATCAAAAATCCGCAAATCGGGGTGCAGAGCCCCTATCCAATGAACATTTTCTTTTATCTGAACAGGTTTCATGATTACAATATCTCCTTTATCACAACCAAAAACTCATTATTGCTGATAATTATTTCACAATCATTCAATTTTATCGATTTTTATGCGATATCCAGGCATCTGCACCTCCTCCGCCCTGCAGCTGCCTTCATGCGCTTCTTTTTTGGGGGTTGTGCCAGTATGGTCCAGGCAATGGGCCATGGCTTCCTCGGGTGAGCGAGCGACGCGCAGGTTCCAGCATGCGTTGGCGCCGAGATGGTAGACGATATAGAGTTTCAATTCTTCCATGACACCCTCCTATTTTTCAGATTTGCCGGTGTTGGCATTTTTTTTGCGATAATCATCCACAGCCGCTTTGAGTGCATCTTCGGCCAGCACTGAGCAATGCATTTTTATCTTGGGCAATCCTCCCAGTGCCTCGGCCACGGCTTTGTTGGAGATGGCGAGCGCCTCTTCCACGGTTTTGCCGATGACCATTTCCGTGACCATTGAGCTGGTGGCGATCGCGGCGCCACAGCCAAAGGTTTTGAATTTGGCATCGACAATCCTTTCATTTTCGACGCGGATGGTCAATTTCATCACATCGCCGCAGGCGGGATTGCCAACAACGCCGACGCCGTTGGCGTTCTCAACGGTGCCAACATGGCGCGGATTTTCGTAATGATCCATCACTTTTTCGGTATAGTCATCCCAAGCATCCATAACATTTCCCTTTAATGATTATGATGATCGTGCGGTGTCCAGGCGAATGTATCCAAATCCACACCCTCCCTGGCCATTTCGTAGAGGGGGGACATCTCCCGCAGCCGCCGCACATGTTTTTCCAACAGATCCAGCAGGTGATCGATTTCTTCGGCGCTATTGCTTTTTCCCAAACCGAAGCGGATGGAAGAGTGGGCCAGTGTCTCGGGCACACCGATGGCGCGCAGGACATAGGAAGACTGCAATGATGCCGAGGTGCAAGCCGAGCCGGACGATAGCGCGACGTCGCGGCAGGCCAGCATCAGCGATTCACCTTCGACAAATGAAAAACTGTAGTTAAGATTATTGACCAGCCTTTGCTGCGGGTGTCCATTGAGCTGCACCAGATCCACACGGGATTCAATCCCTTTCCTGAGGCGTTCACGCAGATTCAGCAGGCGTTCTGACTCCTGGATCAAATCGCGTTTGGCGATCTCCGCCGCCTTGCCAAGACCGGCAATGCCGGGCACATTGAGCGTACCGGAGCGCATGCCATTTTCGTGCCCGCCCCCGTGTATCAAGGGGTGGAGGCGAATACCTTTTTTAACATACAGGGCCCCGACGCCTTTGGGTCCATATATCTTGTGCCCCGAAATGGACAACAGATCGATGCCATCGCGGACCACATCAATATCCATCCTGCCGAGTCCCTGAACGGCGTCGGTGTGAAAAAGGATGCCCTGTTCATGGGCAATTTGAGCGATATCGCGAAGGGGTTGTATGGTGCCGATTTCACTGTTGGCTGCTTGCACGGTAATGAGAAATGTATCGGCACGAATGCTATCGCGCAGATTCTGCAGATCGATGACGCCATAGGCGTCAATTTTTGCGTAAGTGACATCAAAACCCTGTTTCTTCAAGAATTCTGCCGTATCGATAATGGCCTTATGCTCTGTTGCGATGGTGATGATGTGGCCCTTATTAATTGCCTGACGATAGGCCAGACCTTTGAGTGCGAGATTGTCGGATTCGGTGGCGCCACTGGTGAGAATAATTTCATCGCTGCGCTGCGCAGCGATCAGCGCGGCAATCTGCTCACGCGCATGTTCGACGGCGGCGCGCGCGACCCGGCCATAGACATGGGTGCTGCTGGAGGGGTTGCCATAGTCGCTGGTCAAGAAAGGCATCATGGTCTCGAGCACTTCGGCAGCGATCGGTGTTGTGGCGTGATGATCCATATAAATCGGCTTCATAGCTTCCTCATATGATAATATTTGACAGAATATTACTATCCAACCGGATTCAGTACTCACTTCCCCGTTGCACCTGGATCTGTTCAGCTCATGGTTGGAGTGAAGTAGTATACGGCGTTCTTTGACAGCGGATCAGGGAATCATGAACAATCTCCGAATCCCTTAAAAAGTAACAAATAAATACTACTTAATCAAGCGCAATCCTGTCGCGGGGCGCGGAAGCGGACAGTAATCAAGACTGGACAAAAAAAAGCCCGCAGCGCATCTGGTTACAGATGCGAGCGAGCTTGTAAAGAGCAATTTTGAGAACAATCGTAAAAGCAGAAATTTACCAGGTTGAAGCGCTGTCGTTTTCTTCAGCGGCCATTTCCTGATAAATGGCATTTTTATCACTGGATTGTTCCTGATCAAGCGTCAGTGGTTCCACAAACGAAGATTCCAGCAGTGCGATGTGTTGTTCTTCTTCCAAAGCCAGTTCGCGAAACATCTGCCGCATGTCACTCTCATAGAGGCGGCGAGAGACGGTCACGTAAAAGTTTTTTATCTCATTTTCGTTTTTCTTCGCCGCACGAATGGCTTCGTTTGGATCAGTGCCACAAGGGACCAGGGTGCCCAGTTTGTGCTTTTTGCCCAAATTCAGATAGAGAATTTTCTTGCCGCTGATGTGGCTGTATTTGCGAATCAGCTGGACCCGGTGACGCTCTTCTTTTTCAGCCAAACCATTGAGGATTGTCATGGCATCATCATTATGCATCAGCCTGGCACATTTTTCATAATAGCTCTTCATTTCCATCTCACATTGAATGGCCATTTTCAATGCTTCCACCGCGTCCAAGCTGCCGATTTTCATCATATTAATCCAACCTCCTTCCAGGCAGTGTGTCACCACACAGCCCCTGTAAATATATATAGTACCAAGAAAAGAAGCGTTCAAAATAGATACAATGTACGACTATTTTCGTTTAAAAGCAATTAAAATAAGTGTTTTCGCTATAAAATGCCGGATTTTGTTACCTGGATCAAGCAATGGCATCAAAGCTTGTGAGTAACTCTCTGGTTCTTTTAGTCATATAACGCATATACAGAAGTAAAGTTCCAGGATACGGTGAAATGGCGGCCGAATAGAATCCCCCCATGAACGATGCGATTTAGTTCAGATCGTCTTTTCTATTCAAATAGACGGCAGGGTTGAAGCGTGGATCGTTGTACATCTTGAATTGACGATAGACTTTATGTTTTTTATGGACTTGTCGCAAATCGAGAAACAATTTATCCAGTGCGCGTGCCAGATCAGCCTGTTGCTCGCGCAGTATTTTGAGCCGGATGATGCACAGATCCCTGACCTCTTGCGTCAGATCTGAACGTTCTGCCTGTTCCTCCATATGGTAAATTTTGAGGGCAAGAATGGAAAGACGGTCGATGATGCTTCCAGGCGTCTCCGAATTTATTTCGGTATGCTCATCGGGATGAATGCCCGCCGTTTTTAAAACGTTGTCGATCCAGACATCAATTTTTTCGATGCCGTCATTGCGCTGCTGGTTGTGTTTATCGATGGCGCGCTTTGCGTGGGCGATGTGTGATTCAGGCATATCGGTGCGTCGCGCTTCGTCTTCCTCGTGCCAGAGAGAAAAGTTATGGTAGTGAATCCATTGGGTCATGCCTGTGGGGGTGAGTCGATCCTCAGGCGCGATGGCGCCGGTTTCGTGCCACAGCCCGGTCAAATCGTTGTACCATTCCAGCAAATTGGCGGATGACAGGGGCGCAAAAATATCGGTTAACGAAGTCAAGGTTTCTCCTGCTTGATTTTATTGCTTTAAAGTTAATAAATGGTGATGGTAAACGCAAGCTTTTTCAGCATGGCCCTTATTTGCACACTTGTCTGATCACGCGGAGCATGTTGCCGCCCAGGATTTTTTCCACGTCCGTATGGGAATATCCTCTGTCCAGCAAAGCATCGGTCAAATCGGGCAGCCTGGATGTATCTTCGAGTCCGACGGGCAGGTTGTCGCTGACGCCATCAAAATCAGATCCAAGGGCGACATGATCGATGCCGCCGATTTTGACCAGATGGTCAATATGGCGGATGACAGATGAAATATTGCAGGTGGACCCGGATACCAAAAACGGCGGATAAAAAATAACACCAACGACGCCGCCGCGGCTGGCAATGGCGCGTATCTGGGCATCCGTGAGATTGCGGCGATGATTTCTCAGTGCGGCCGCTCCTGAATGGGTGGCCACAATCGGATTAACGCTGACCGACAGAATATCCTCGATCGTTTTGGCGCCGACATGAGATACATCAATGATGATGCCGCATGAATCACACGCGCGGATGACCTTTTTGCCGAATTCTGATAGACCGACGCTGTTGCTCCGCGAATCATTACAGGAGACCGCCCAATCCGTACTGTTATTCCAGGTGATGGTCAGGTAGCGCATGCCCCTGCTGTGGAGCTGGTATAATTTCTGGAAATCATTTTCTATGGTATGTCCACCCTCAACGCCAAACATAAACGCCATCTTATCTTGATCGATGGCCTTTTGCGCCTCGTCGAGTGTCATCGCCTGAACCAGATCTCCCTGACTTGCGGCAACCTCCGCAGTCATTCGATCGATCATGGCGAGGGCAGTCGCGAACGGTTTGGCGCTATAGGTATCGGGATCTACCCAGACGGCGAAAAACTGGAAATCAATACCTCCCTCCCGCATCCGCGGAATGTCGGTCTGCCAGTAAGTATGCCTGTCTTTCAGATGGTAACTGGATCGCGTATACATGCGCTCCAGTATATCATTATGCAAATCTATTATGCAGCAACGTCGATGGAACGTATCGAGGGCATGGTCAATGAATTGTCCTTCTGTCAAAACGAGTTGCAGCGTATCAGGGGCGTATTTAAATTTTTCATACGTTATCATCACCGTCCGGGAGACGGCGGATGCCCTGGGCATGCCGCTGCTCGCGCGTCCGGGCGAGAAATCGGTTAATCCTTCGCCTTTGCCATCGTCCAACTGGAGCATTTTCCCGCGCAGCACCATGGAACCATAACGTACGAGGTAGAAATAGACGCCGGCGGCTCCCACGCTTTGCCATCCGATGCGATGCACACCGTTGGTGAGGAAAGCTTCCTTTTTATCGACCAATTGGCCGATGACATTATAGACCTCGACTTGCACGGGTCCAGGCTCCGGCATCTGGAATGAAATCATGGTGCCGGGATTGAAGGGGTTGGGGAAATTGGGGTATAATGCAAACCGATTTGGGGTATGTTGTTGATGACTTACCTGGGTGATCCAGTTGATCTGCCAATTACCATTTTCTGCGCTGACCGTCGAATCTATTTTACCGGTAACTGTATCGGTGATAATAATCCTGACATCCGGAAGTGGCGCTGAATCATAGGAATCCTTGACATGTCCCTGAAGCAACTGCGCCTGTACAGGCGATAAGAGTCCAGCTATGAAAAAAAAGAGGATTATACGCGGCATTGCATGCTCCATGTTTGCGCATAATATAATAAATAAAACGTCATTTACCAAGTTACTCTTTGAGTGAAGGTAAAATAATTTTGTTTTCAAATAAATTTTTGTTATGTTACGCCCGGACAGACATCGAGAGAGTTACAAAGCGGGAATCCCTTGGAAACACTACTGCTGGAAAAACTATTCCGTAAGTGCTACGGTGAAACGCCGGATCGTATCAATCCGCTGAAGGGGGATGGATCGGAGCGCCGGGTCTATCGTATGCAAAACGCCTACCGCTCCGTTGTTGGGGTAGCCGGGGATAACCTTCCTGAAAACGAAGCGTTTGTGCATTTTTCCAGGCACTTTTACGCCTGTGGACTTCCCGTGCCAGAAATCTACATAGAGGATCTCGACAATGGCGTCTATCTTGAGCAAGATCTGGGTTTGTTCACACTGTTCGAATGGATGACGCCTATCCGGCAAGCCGAAGGTTTTTCTCCTGCCGTCCTTGACATGTATAAAAAGGTTCTGCATTGGCTGCCGCAATTTCAAATCACAGCGGGCAAGACGCTGGACTACTCCTATTGTTATCAACATGCCAGTTTTGCCCGGGAGTCCATGACCTGGGATTTGCGCTATTTTCAACACCGCTTTCTCGCAGCTTTTTATCAAGGACCTCTGGATACCAGTAAATTGCAAAAGGATTTTGAGCATCTTGTCAATCACCTGTTGCAGGTCCGTGGCGATTATTTTTTATACCGCGATTTTCAATCGCGCAATATCATGATTCTGGATGACCGCCCCTTTTTCATCGATTATCAGTCCGGCCGGCGCGGCGCCCTGCAGTATGATATTGCTTCCCTCCTGTTTGACGCCAAAGCCAGTATACCGCAGCCGGTGCGCGAGGAATTGCTTGAGTACTATATGGACTGCCTGCAGGCGGTTGAACCTTTTGACAGCGAAATGTTTTTGCACTATTTTTATGGCTTTGTAATGATACGGGTGATGCAGGCTTTTGGCGCTTATGGATATCTCGCCGCGGTGAAGGGCAAGAAGAATTTTCTAAAATCAGTACCCTTCGCCCTGAAAAATCTCGAGACCATCCTGGAAAAAGCAGCACTGCTTGAAGAACTTCCCGTACTACAGAGGATATTCAGGGACCTTGTAAGCGATCCTGCTTTGCGCGAATTCTGATTAACAATAGGATGACTCATGAACCCCTCTGAACCTGCACTGGTGATTTCCATTTACAGTTTTGGATTTCACGTTTCCGGCATTCCGCGCGATCCAACCGGACATGGCGGCGGATTTGTATTTGACTGCCGCGGCCTGCCCAATCCCGGACGCGAGCAGCAATATCAAAAACTCACCGGCATCGACCCGCAAATCCAGAGTTATTTGCGGCAATATCCGGAAGTGGACCATTTTCTTAAAAACAGTTTCGAGTTGATCCGAGATAGTGCGTTGAATTATCAAAAACGAGGATTCAACCATCTGATGGTTTCTTTTGGCTGTACCGGCGGGCAGCACCGCTCCGTCTACTGCGCGCAGATCATGGCGGATTATTTACGCAAAGAAGGCTTTAACGTACGTGTGATTCATGTGGATAAACCGGATTTTTCATGAAAGCAATGATACTGGCAGCGGGATTCGGCACCCGTTTGCGTCCCATGACCGAAAAACGCCCCAAAGCACTGGTCGAGCTGGCCGGTGAGCCGCTCATCGCGCATCTCCTGCGACGTCTCATCCATGAAGGGTTCACCGAAGTTGCCATAAATTTGCACCATGAAGCCGCTCAACTCGCTGATTATCTGTCCCGTTTTTCCGCTGGGCATCTCAAGCTCCACTTATCTTTTGAGGAAGAAATACTTGATACCGGCGGGGGCATCAAAAAAATGGTGCCTCTGTTAGGCAGTGCGATGCCCATCCTGGTCCACAATGTGGACGTGCTCAGCGACATTTCTTTCCCTTCCCTGTATGCGTTTCACCACAAACATGGCAACAGTGCCACGTTGTGCGTCCAGGATCGCCCGAGCAAACGTTTTCTCGTCTTTGATGAACGCATGCTTCTCAGTGGACGCGCATGGGCCGGCGAGGCTGAAATGGCTATGGTACGGGAACCAACAGGTATGCTGCAGTGTCTGGCATTCAATGGCATCCAGATCATCGATCCTCAGTTATTTTTGCACTATCCGTCCGATATGTTTTCCAGCATCGATCTCTATCTGCACGCGGCTGCCCACGGCGACCGGATCATGGGGTGGCGCATGGCGGGAAATTATTGGCGGGATCTGGGCAAACCGGTAGATCTGCAGCAGGCTGAGGAAGATATCAGGCAACGCAGATATCAAGAAGCGTAACCAGTGCAGCGGTGGTGCAGCAGCAGCGGGGAAGCCGCTCCCGGTTGACACATGAATTGGCCTTCGTATTCATCACCAAGGACGCACATATCCCTCTGAATTTGCGAGCAAAATGATCAGGAAGTCGCGTATTACCCTGTTCAGGCGGGGATAGCTCGCAGGC
>CAUJEL010000164.1 GCA_963169875.1 Candidatus Zhuqueibacterota bacterium | reverse complement strand
AGGGCTTCCCGGAGACGAGGAGAAAACGGCTCGGACCTTTTTCAACCCGGACTTCTACCGCATCCCCTTGCTGCGAAAATTTTGCGCAGTGATACTTCTTCACCAGCGCCGTGCCAAATTGCGCTTCGCCATCATAGACATACGCGAAGGCGCTGAATCCCGCCGGGATGGGATGCGTCCATGTCGCCGGGCCGGCAATTTCGACATCGAGGTATTCGGTGTCGACGACGAGATCGCGCATGGGGCCGGCTTGGCCGTCCACAGTGCCGCTGACGATTTTTATGCGGACCTTATCCGCCACTTCAATTTCCGGAATTTGTTCATGGATGATCTCATTATACCGCGGAATCATCATCTTGTGGGAGCGCGGCAAATTCACCCAGAGCTGGAATCCGTTGAGGGGCAGCTCCACGCGCTGCGGCATCTCCTGATGGATGATGCCACTGCCGGCGGTCATCCACTGGACATCGCCGCCGTTGATCACGCCCTGGTTGCCGAGGCTGTCGCCGTGCTCGACACTGCCGGAGAGGACATAGGTGACGGTCTCGATGCCGCGGTGCGGGTGCCAGGGAAACCCCGCCAGATACTCATCAGGATTTGTGGAGCCAAAATGGTCCAGCAGCAGGAAAGGATCCATTTGCGGCGACTGGTAATAACCAAACACGCGCTGCAGCCGGACGCCGGCGCCTTCCAGCGTCGGGACGCTGGCGTACAGGGTATCTATCGTGCGCAGATTCATCGCATTTCCTCATAAAAGGTGAGTAACTACTGCACGCACACGTTATAAAACAAGGTTTGGATTGACCACCGCGATGCTCCTGCTGATGAACCGGTAAAATTCAAGATGACAGGCCGAGTTATGAATCAGCACATAATCCATTATCATGATGAACCTGTCACCAGCGGGTGGCGCATTTTTCGGGTTTGTGCTTCACCGGCCCGATACGATCCAGCGAAAACAGTCCAGTACACCGGGGTAGCCGACAATGTCAATCATTGAATGATGATGCAGCAGCATATTTCTTTTCTAAAAATAATGGTAACTCCGGTCAATGTCAAGCAAAATGAAAAACTACGAAAAATTTCGTAGAAAAAGCAGAAACTACGAAACATTTCGTAATATACTTCGTTTATTGATATGGGTACCCAAAATGTAAAGGATGTGTTATGGCAGAGAAAAAACCGGATCCAACCGAAGCGGAACTGGAAATTTTGCAGATACTGTGGCGACACGGTCCCTCAACCGTTCGTTTTGTCAATGAGCAGTTGCAGTCCATTCGTGAGGTGGGTTATACCACCACGCTCAAGATGATGCAGCTCATGGCGCAGAAGCATCTGTTGGCGCGGGTGGAGGATCAGCGCAGTCACGTTTACCGGCCCTTGTTGAAACAGGATCAGGTGCAAAACCGGCTGGTGCACAAGCTGGTGCAGGCGGCCTTTTCCGGTTCGACGATGAATCTGGTGTTGCAGGCCCTGGGCAATCATCAACCTTCAAGTGAAGAGATCGAGCAGTTGCGCCAATACCTGGATGACATCGACCGGGAGGGCGCATGAGCGAAATGAATCTTTTTTCTCATCTCTGGGTGCAAGCCTGGGCCTTGACGCTATTCCATTCCCTGTGGCAGGGCGGCTTGATCGCGGTCAGCGTGGTCATCGCGCTGTGGACGCTGCGCAACAAAAGCGCGCGCCTGCGCCATGATGTGCTGGCCATGGCCTTGGGGATTTTTCTCGTGACGGCAATGGGAACCTTTCTGTATCTGCTCCATGGCTTGCAGCAGCTCGCTGCAGCCGCATCGCTGATGACGGATGAAATTGCACCGGGCGTTCACCTCACGCTTTTACCTTTTCAAGGATTTATGCCGGATGTCCAGCTCATGCGTCTGTTCATCGTGATTTGGAGCGCCGGGGTGATCATCATGACCGGCCGGACGCTTGTGGGCTGGCATCTGGTCCGTACAATCCGCCAAAAGGAGGTGCATTTGCTGTCTCGTGCGTGGCAGGATCAGGTGGCGGAATGGTTTGAGCAGTGGCATCTGCGCATGGCCATCCCGGTGCTGGAATCCGCCCGCATTCATGTGCCGATGGTCGTCGGTGTGATGAAACAGACGCTGCTGCTGCCGGTGGGTTTTTTCACAGCTCTGCCGCCGCAGTACATCAAGGCGATCCTGGCCCACGAAGCGGCTCATCTGCTGCGGCGGGACAGTCTGGTCAATCTGCTGCAAAGCCTGGTGGAAGTGCTCTTCTTTTACCATCCAGCCATCTGGTGGATTTCCTCGCAAATACGCGTCGAACGGGAGTACTGCTGCGATGATTTCGCGGTGCAGCAGTGCGGTCAGCCCATGGATCTCGCCCGCGCCTTGCTGGAATTACAAACGATTCAAAATGAACCTCTTGCATTGATGCCTGTGCTTTCCGCTTCCGGGCGTCTGCAGCAGAGGATAAAACGGCTTTTTTATAACAAGGAGACTACCATGTCGATACGTGAAAAATTACTGGGCATCGTTTTTCTCGCCGCCATCGCCTTGACTGTTCTGCCACTGCAGAGCATCGGCAATGGCCGGATGGATGGGGATGATCCCAAAAAGAAATGCGAAACCATCGAAGTAAAAGTGGAAACAGATGAAAATGTGGAAAATCACATCACGGTGACGACTTCTTCGGATTCAACGGAAAAGAAGGCATGCAAGTTGATCAAGATAAAGAAAGAAGGCGATTCGGAGCTGGAGATCAAAATAGAGAATGACAAGATCGTATCGGTTATAAAAGATGGCAAACCCTTGCCTCCAGAGGCGTTTAAAGAGTTTGAAACAGAGATGGATCTCGGCGTGGATGTCGAGGAGGAGCACGGACACAAAACCATCACGCTTCGCCACATTTGTGAAGGAGATACGGTACACAAAGTCAAAGTTATTAAAACCGGTGGCGATGAAACTGTTTTTTATGTGACCGACAAGGACAACACGGGCAAGGAGCTGAAAATTGTAAAAGAAAAAGAACTCAAACACCTCCAGGAGAAGGATATTCTCGGCAAACGGCTTCGCGAAGAGCTGATGAAAGATAAACTCATGAAGGATACAAAAGAGGCAACTGAATTCCAATTGGGTAAAGAGGGATTATTGATCAATGGCGTCCGCCAGTCAGCCGAGTTGCAGGCCAAATATGAACACCTTGTCCAGGAATTGCTGACAGATATGGGTGAAAAGGAGCAGAGGGAGATCAAATTAAAATTCAAGGGGAAATGAATCAGGAATACCCTTGCGAAGGTTCTTCAGACCTTCGCAAGGGTAGATCTGGAAATGTTTACTCTTCTGTTAATTTTTCCCCGCCTTCGTCGGGCTTGCCCAGCGGCGTCACGAGTACTTTATCGATCCTGGTTCCATCCATATCCATCACTTCAAAACGCAGGTTGCCCCATTCAAAAAAGTCCGTGGCAATGGGAATGCGGCCGAGATGTAAAAGCACAAAACCGCCGAGCGTCAGATAGGCGCCTTCCTCAGGCAATTCATCGATATTGAATAACTCCTTGAATTCCTCCATGTAATAGAGCCCGTCGATGAGATAGGAACCATCGAGGCGTTTCTGCACCAGGGGCTCGTCCAGATCCTCAATGGAAGGGATGTCGCCGACGATGGCCTCGAGAAGATCGTAAATGGTGACGATGCCCTGTGTGACCCCGTATTCGTCGACGACAATGGCGATGTGCTGACGCGCCTTCTTGAACGTTTCCAGCACATTGAGCGCCATGGCGCTTTCGGGCACATACAAGGCGGGACGCATCCATTTGCGCAGATCGAACTCGGCGCCGCCAACGGCGTTTTGCAGCAAATCCTTGGCGCGGACCACGCCAACCAGCGTGTCGAGGTTGCCTTCGCAAACCGGAAAGCGGGAATGTTCGCTCTCAAGAATGGTTTTATAGGTTTCCTCGGGGGTGGCCTCCACAGAGAGCCAAACGACATCGGTCCGCGGCGTCATCAGGGCGCCGGCGCGTTTGTCGGCCAGCGTGAAGACGCTTTCAATCATATCGCGTTCCGCTTCCTGAAACATCCCTGCTTCGATACCCTGATCGATCATGACTTTGATCTCCTCTTCGGAGACCGGTTGTTCCTGGGCTTTGTGAATGCCGAGGATGCGGAGGATGCCGTCGGTGGAAAAACTGAGCAGGGCAACTGCCGGCCGCGCGAGTTTGGCAAGAAATCCAACCGGTGGCGTCAAGGCGCTGGCCACTTTTTCCGGATTGTTCAAAGCCAGCTGTTTCGGCACCAGTTCACCCAGGATGAGTGTCAGGTAAGTGATGACCAATACAACCACGGTAAAGGCGACGGGCTCGCTGTAGGGCGCCAGCCGTTCAAATTTCGCCAAATAGGCGGCCAGAACGGTGGTGAATTTGGCGCCGCCAACGGCGCCTGCCATGATGCCCACCAGGGTGATGCCCACCTGGACCGTGGATAAAAAGCGGCTGGGATCGTTGGCAAGTGCCAGCACGGCTTTGGCGCGCTTGTTGCCTTCATTGACGAGTTGCTGCAACCGGGTTTTGCGGACGGATACGACCGCAATTTCCGACATGGCGAAAAGGCCGTTGGCGAGGATCAGGATGATGATAAACAGGATTTCCAGGGTCATTTTTCCATTCTAATATTGTAAAGATGGCGATTAATTCAATATTAACAAAATTATAGGATATTTTATTCCGGCAGTTTAATTTTAATTTTACGTGGATCGGTTTGCCGCCGGTAAAAAAGCGCTGTGTGCCCCAGCATGCCAACCTCTACGCTATGGGTGGCTGTGGCGATTTCTTGCGCCATGCTTTTCTTCTCTTCCTTGAATTCCAGGAAACGGATTTTGATCAATTCATGATCAAGGAGCGCTACTTCAATGGCCTCCAACACCGGCGCATTGAGACCATTCTTGCCGATCACCACGACGGGTTTGAGTGGGTTGGCCAACCCGCGCAAATAGCGCCGTTGGGCGCCGCTGAGCGTCTTCATGCATTCTCCTCTCTGACGAAAAAAACATCAATTGAATTAGATTTTACACACATTATCTTCTATTGTCAAGTTCTTTTTAAACGTACGCTGATTTTTACCCCAAACCGCAAAATGCCAGAGCGAATAAAAAAAGGTAGACTCGGAGTAAAATATATCTTACATTTAGCCTGATTAGGCTTCTCGTAGAACAGAATGATCATGTGTATGCAACAGGAGATTAATCCATGCGCTGTTATGATCTGACGAAATGGGTGACCGGCCTGGTGGTGTTCTCATTAATTCATCCGTCGTTTGCACAGCAAGAGAACGTACAGCCAGGTCTGCTCATCCGCTGCGATGATATTGGCATGTGTCAGGCTGTCAATCTGGCGGCGGAGAAGTTGATCGCCGCGCAGGTGCCCTTTTCCGCATCCATCATGTTTGCCTGTCCGTGGTACCAGCAGGCAGTGGATCTGCTGCGCGGCCATTCGCAAGTTTCAGTGGGCGTACACCTGACCATCAACAGCGAATGGAAAAACTACCGCTGGGGCCCGGTGGCGGGTTGGCAGAGTGTACCGAGCCTGGTCGACAGCAACGGCTATTTTTTCCCCTCGAGGGCCTTGTTGTTCGCCAATGAGCCCAAGCTGGAGGAAGTAGAGATCGAGCTGCGCGCGCAGATTCTGCGCGCCAAACAATCCGGACTGCGCATCGATTATGTGGATTATCATATGGGTTCTGTGGTGAGCACGGAACCGCTGCGCCAGCTGGTGGAGCGGCTGGCACAAGAGAATGGCTGGGCGATTTCGCGTTATCTCGGCGAAAAAGATATTCCCAATATGTACGCCATCGCGCCTCAGGCAAAACAGGACAGCCTGGTGCGGGTGATCGCGGCGCTTTCCGGCAATCAGCGCCATCTGCTGGTATGTCATATTGGTATGGACACGCCCGAGATGGCGGCGCTGGAGGATCTCAACACCTTTGGGCTCAAGACGATGAGCAAGCATCGCGAGGCGGAATTGTCCGCCCTGATCTCGCCCGCTTTCAGGGATGCCTGCCGAGCCCGCGATGTCAAGTTAATCACTTATCGGGATCTGATACAACATGTGGGTCTGCAGAATGTGAAACGTCCCGATTAGATGGGCAACGATTATGTCTGAGGATAGAATTTCTGCATTCAGGAAGGGATCTGTGCGCTGTTTTCAATGTGCCATTCTGATTTTTACGCTGGTATTTAGCGCTTCCGGCAAGGAGAGGAAAAAAGTGCCGGAGGACTATTACCAGGGCGCCTTGCGCGGCGAGCGCGCGGCTTTCAAACGCGATCTGCAGACCAATACCATCGAAGCACCTCTGCAGGAATCCATGAAGGGTAATGAAATAAAATGGGTGTCGGCCTTTTGGGCCATGGAACTGATCCGCTTCAAGTCCGATTTGACGGCAGCCGCTATCCGCACGGTGTTGGCTTCGCCGCAGCAAGATTTTATCTCCTTGCAGCGGGCGGCGCTGGAGGCGGCCTATGCCCTTTACGGCCAGGAATTCCAGCCGATGGTAACCTCTGTGGCTGATTCCACCCGCTCGGCAAAGGTGTTTGCCATGGCAACCCTGTATCTGCTGCGCGGAGATGCCGGCAAACTGCATCGCGATGCCTGTCTGGCGCGTCTGCAGCGCCGATTTCCGCAATGGCGTTCAGACCCGATTTTATGGTGCCTGGGCGAAGAGCTGCGCGAACCGCGGCGCGAACAGGTGAAAGCGCGTCCTGCTCTGGTCGAATTGTTGCGGCATCCCCTCGTCGGGGGCAAGCCTGTCGTCTTTTCCATCCAGCGCGTCAATCGCGATCATCCCGGTTTGACTGTCGTGCGCAAACCGGATGGGCAATTTCTGCGCCGTGTCGATGGCAGTCTCTTCGCCATTCCGCACCTGGCGCGCTCGTTGTCCAATTTGCCGGGCTATTTGACCAACGGCAATTCGCCCCAGGGCATTCTCTCCATTCTGGGTGTCGAAGGCGCCGAAGGAGAGTTCATCGGCCCCACGCCGGTGTTGAACATGGCGCTGCCGGGGGAAGTGACCCCCTACCGGTTTTTGCACAACGCAGCCATCCAGGATACGGCGTGGACGCAGGCGCGTTATGCCAGCCTGCTGCCGTCGGGATGGCGCGATTATGCCCCGATGTACGAAGCTTTTTGGGCGGGCCAGGCCGGCCGCTCCGAGATCATCGCCCACGGCACCACGATTGATACAGAATTCTACCGCAACCAGCCCTATTATCCGTTTACGCCCTCACTGGGGTGCTTGACGGCTCTGGAAATTTGGTCGGGGGTGGATGGCAGATTGCTGGTGAGCGATGAAATGGCGCTGATCGAGGCTTATCGTGCTGCCGGCGATGGCTATGGCTTTTTTGTCCTGGTGGAAAAAGATGACCGGCAGGAACCGGTTCTTTTGAATGAAATACTGCCTGATTTGCTCAAGGCAGAAGGACGCTGGTAATTTGCTGAAGGGGCACAAACATGAAAAAACTCCGCGTTGAATCCGGGAAAAAAGTCAACCTGGCGAAAATTGATGCCAATGCTTCGCCCGATTACGATGGTGACAAAAAGGAAGGCAAGGAAGAGCTGCTGCGGTTGAACGAGAAATTGGAAGCCTTGCAGGAGCTGTTATACGCTGAGCATAAACACAAGGTTTTGGTGGTCCTCCAGGCCATGGATACCGGCGGCAAGGATGGCGTCATCCGCCATGTATTTGAAGGGGTGAATCCGCAAGGCGTCCGTGTGGCCAGCTTTAAAGTGCCGACGGCGGAGGAGCTCGATCACGACTATCTCTGGCGTGTGCACAAACAGGTGCCTGGCAAGGGCGAGATCGTTATTTTCAACCGCAGTCATTATGAAGATGTGCTGGTGGTGAGGGTCCACAAGCTGGTGTCCCAAAAAGTATGGTCGAGGCGTTTCGAGCAGATTAACCGTTTCGAACGCATGCTGGCCGAGGAGGGCGTCACCATCCTGAAGTTTTTTCTTCATATCGACAAGGAAGAACAAAAGGCGCGTTTGCAGGCTCGTCTTGATGAGCCGGAAAAACTCTGGAAATTCAAGCCGGGCGATCTGAAAGAACGTGATTTATGGGATCAGTACACACAGGCCTATGAAGACGTCCTCAACAAGACCAGTACCCCGTGGGCGCCGTGGTATGTCATTCCCGCCAATAAAAAATGGTACCGCAATCTGGCCATTGCCCGCATCATGATCGAGACGCTGGAAAATCTCAAAATGGAATTTCCCAGGCCCGATTTTGATCCCAAGACCATCGAGATAGTATGACGGCGCAGCCTGCAAGCTGGAGCTGGAGTGGCAAATGACTTCCAGGGCTCACATGGAGAAGAAATCGGCCGCTGTGAATTCGGTCGTGGCCGCGGTCTTTTTGACCTCACTGAAAATCAGCGTCGGGTGGATGACCGGCAGTTTGGGCATCCTGGCGGAGGCGGCCCATTCGGGATTGGACATGGTAGCCGCACTGATCACCTGGTTGGCCGTGCGCATATCCGACAAGCCGGCCGATCAGGACCATTTATATGGCCATGGCAAGGTGGAGAACCTTTCCGCACTCTTTGAAACAGTCCTGCTCCTGGTCACCTGTGTGTGGATTATCCATGAGGCTTACGACCGGCTCTTTTTCAAAACGGTCGTCGTCGAGGCCAGCGTCTGGGCTTTTCTGGTGATGGCTGTTTCCATCGCAGTGGATATCTCACGTTCAAAGATGCTCTATAAGGTTGCGCGCGAGCACAAAAGCCAGGCTCTGGAGGCGGATGCCCTGCATTTCAGGACGGACATCTGGAGTTCCGCGGTGGTGATCCTGGGCCTTTTTTGCGTCAAACTCTCCGATTGGTTTCCCTCGGCTGCCTGGCTGCAAAAAGCCGATGCCATTGCCGCCCTGGGTGTGGCTTTGATCGTGATTTTTGTCAGTATGGAGCTGGGCTTGCGCACCCTGCGCGGTTTACTGGACACTGCGCCCAAGGGAATGGTGGAACAGATCACGCGCATCATTGCCGAGATCCCGGGCGTGCGGAATTTTCATCGGGTTCGCGTCCGCGATGCAGGAGCGCGCACCTTTGTGGATGCGCATGTGCTCGTCGATGGCACCCAGAGCCTGGAAGCCGCGCACCGCCTCACCGATCAGATCGAGGCGGCGATTCGTTCAGCTGTGCCCAATGCGGACGTCACAGTGCATGCGGAACCGTTTCCTGCGGATGGTGTGCATCTGGATGATGAACGTATAATCTGAAAAACCAGAAATCAGGCAATGAAGGCAGCAGTTGAAGTAAGTGCAGCCGGATAGCAATAATTAATTCTGAGAAACTTGAACAACCAGACTGGAATCACAGTGAACGTGCGTAATTCGATTTTTTTCGTGGCGGTCGTTGTCGTGGTGCTGCTGGAAGGGCGCCCTTCCCGTGCGCAGGAATATGTCACCTGTTACCCCGGCAAGAGCGATGGCGTCTATACCCTCCTCAAACGTTACAACTTGCCCACGACGGCGGAGATGATCGACAAATTCTGGGAACTGAACAGTGATCTGGTCAAGGGCGGCCGCTATTTAAAGCTGGGCTTTGCCTACCGGCTGCCGATTTATAAGGTCTATTACGATGGCAGCAGCATTCGTTCGACCTTGAAGATCACGGATCTCGCCCTGGCGAAGAAGATTGAACGTTATAACCACAAGGTTTTGTCAGCGGGTTTGCAGAAAGCCGCGTATCAAAAGAGCCGCGAGCTCTGGGTGCCCGCGGATTGGTTGACAGAGGTGTCGGCAGCTGAAGAACCCGCCAGTTTTCCCATTTTCGGACCGCGCAATCAAGCCGTCGATATGGTGGACCAGGTCCTCAAAGATTGTTATTTTTATCTCGATCCCGGTCATGGCGGTCCGGATCCGGGCGCCATCGGCAAGCGCGGCAAGGACCGTCTTTATGAAGATGAATATGCTTATGATATCACCCTGCGGTTGGCACGGCGGCTGCTCGAACATGGCGCCAGCGTCTTTATGATCGTGCAGGATGATGATGATGGCATTCGCGACGACGCCATTCTGCCCCACGATGATCATGAGTACTATCTCGGCGGCAAGGCCATCTCGTCAGACCATCTGCGGAGGCTCAGTGACCGCGTCGATATTGTCAACGCCCTGCATGACCGCTACCGGGCGCGCGCCCGGGCACAAATCATGGTCACGATTCATGTGGATTCGCGGTCGCATTCGAAGCGCATCGATATCTTTTATTACTACCAGTCGAACGATGCCGCCAGCCGCGCGCTGGCGAAAACGCTGCTCAAAAAGATCGATGC
Organism: Candidatus Zhuqueibacterota bacterium; assembly: GCA_963169875.1. Lineage (GTDB taxonomy): Bacteria > Zhuqueibacterota > Zhuqueibacteria > Residuimicrobiales > Residuimicrobiaceae > UBA2214. The sequence goes on along the minus strand of CAUJEL010000164.1, from coordinate 42,645 downwards.
CAAGTATGCGGAGAATCAACCCGGCCGGGGGTACTCGGGCTCCATCTCTACGCGCAGCCTGCACGTCCTCAATGAGGCCAAACCAACAGCGGTCTATATCGAGCTGGGTAATATCAAGAACAAGAAGGATCAGGACCGCTTCATCATCGCCGACAACCGTCAGGCAGTGGCCAACTGGTTGTATGAAGGCCTGATGGAAGCGGTGCGGTGAGTGCGGGATGTAAAAGGGCGATAGTATTATTAATAATTCTCAGCCCGACTAATCTGAATTATTCACCGTCGACGCAGAGATGCGCAAAGAAAAGAAAAACAATATAATAGCATCGATCGCCATTTTTATGACTGAGATGAAATTCAAATCTGAATTTGTTCCATAATCCCGACAAAATCAGCTCGGCAGCCTCGGCGCACTCAGCGGTTTATGAATAGAACAGGCTAAACCGGAAGCAGTTACCGGACACATCAAGGTCCGACATTTCCTGGAGATTTTTAATATAAAACAGGATTTAATATTTTAAAATAATTTGACATATGTGGCGAAAATGTCTTACATTTAAAAAATGGCTCTTCAATGGATAACAGATGAATCTCTATTTTTACATCATTCTGGGCGTTCTCATCGCCACGTATCTTCTCGATTTGCTGGCCGACCTCCTCAACCTGCGTCATCCCCGGGGGCAAGTGCCCGAGTCGGTGCGGGAGTTCTATGACGAGGCTGCCAATAACAAGACGCGCGCCTATCAGCGCGATCTCACCCATTTCGGAATCGCGAGCGCGTCCTTTGATCTGGTGGTACTCCTGGGTTTCTGGTTCGCCGGCGGTTTCGCCGCGCTGGATGTCTGGCTGCGGGGATTCGGATGGCACGTCATCCTCACCGGCCTCGCTTACATCGGCCTGCTCGCAGCGGCCAAATCCTTTCTGGACTTGCCCTGGCAAATCTATCACACCTTTGTTATCGAAGCGCGCTATGGCTTTAACCAGACCACCTGGCGCGTCTTTGTCATGGACCGGATCAAGGGTGCTTTATTGGGCGTGCTCATCGGTGCGCCGCTCCTGGTCGGCATCCTGGCGCTGTTTCAGTACGCAGGCCCCGCAGCATGGCTCTATGTCTGGGGGACGACCACGATCGTCTCTCTGTTTATTTCTTTTATCGCCCCGGTGTGGATCATGCCCTTGTTCAACAAGTTTCAGCCGCTGGCGCCGGGGGAATTGCGCGATGAAATCGTCGCCCTTGCAGAACGGGTGCATTTCCCGTTGCGTGAAATCTCGGTCATGGATGGCTCCAAGCGCTCGAGCAAAGCCAATGCTTTTTTCACCGGTTTGGGCCGCAACAAGCGCATTGCGTTGTATGATACCCTGATCGCAAATCACACCGTCTCTGAGCTGATCGGCGTGCTCGCCCATGAAATCGGCCATTATAAAAAGCGGCACATCATCAAAATGATGTGCCTCAGTATCGCAGAGTCCGGGTTTCTTTTCTATTGTCTGTCGCTGTTTTTGCATGAACAGGGCCTCTTTGCCGCCTTTTTTGTCGAGCAACCTGCGGTTTATACCGGCCTGGTTTTCTTTGCTCTGTTGTACACGCCTCTTGATTTAATCCTGAATCTGTTTTCTCATGCCCTGTCGCGCCGTTTTGAACACCAGGCGGATCGTTTCGCGGTTGAAACCAGCAGCGATAAAAAAGCTTATGTGACGGGATTGATCAAATTGTCGCGCGATCATCTCTCCAACCTCTGGCCGCATCCACTTTATGTGTTCTTGCATCATTCGCATCCGCCGCTTCTGGAGCGCATCCGGCAATTGTGATTTTTAATACGGATTTGTTTTGCTATACGACTGTGAGGCTAACTGCTATGAAACCTGGAATCATCTTGATCGTCATCATGGTCGCCTGCAGCGGGATGCTCGTTGCAACACCCGGGGAGCGCGTCATCCATGCCGAGGTTACCGTCGATGCGCCCATTGAACAGGTCTGGGAAGCGTGGACGACGGAGGCGGGCGTCACATCCTTTTTCGCGCCTGGATGCAAGATTGACACCTGTGTGGACGGCGCTTATGAAATCTTTTTTATGCCCGATGCGCCGGTTGGCAGCCGCGGCGGGGATGGCAATCGCATCATGGTGCTGGAACCGCCCCGCTATCTGGCGTTCACCTGGAATGCGCCGCCTCAGATGCCCTGGGCCAGATCGCAACGCACCCAGGTGATGATATTTTTGACAGCAGCCGGGGAGGGAAAAACCCGGGTTGAACTGATCCATGGTGGGTGGGGGCGTAGCGAAGCGTGGGATGACGCGTTCGCCTATTTTGACAGGGCGTGGAAAAACGCGGTATTGCCGAATCTGCAGTACCGCTTTCGCGTCGGACCCGTTGATTGGGAGCATCCGCCGGAAAAAAGATGACGGGCATTTGCTCTCTTGCGGAATATCGAGTCGTAAGGGTTCAGCTTCAGCGCAGGCAGCAGTTCATGTTGAGGAATTCGGCATGCAGGTATGGGTGGTATATGAATCCAAGCTGGGCAACACCTTCAAGCTTGCCAGAGCCATGGCGGAAGCCTTGGCCGGAAAGCATTTGGTGCGGCTTATCCCGGTGGAAGAGGCTGAGACCCCCTATGCGGTTGACCTGCTCATCGTCGGATGTCCGCAGCATCGTCATCTTCCACCCGAGGTGACGCTGGCGTGGCCTTTCAAACTGCCGCCCGGTGCCTTGCGCGGGATGAAGATGGCGGTATTCGATATTCGTTACAAGCGGCGCCCTTTTTGGCAGCGGGACGGCGCGGCGCAGATGGTGGCAAAACGGCTGAAATCCATGGGCGGTATTCTGATCGTCAAGCCGAAATCCTTTTATCTGGAATTTCGCGGCCAACCCATCACGGAAAACGAGATCATCAAGGGGGTGGCGTGGGTGCAGGAGATCGCGGATAAAATCACGCCTCACACGCCACCGGTCACCAACATCGCTCCGGGCAAAAAAGTGGTGGTGACGCCGCACCGCAGTGAATGGAATAATTAAAAGATGGTAACACCATGTCGGGGGGTATAGCGGCTGTCCGGTAAAAAATGACCACGCTTGTCATCCTTGTAAGGATCTTATACGCTGCACGGGATGATCTGTGGTTTTTTTACAGCTTCCGTGAAGCCTGATCTGAATTATTCACCGCCAAGGACGCAGAGGTACGCAAAGAAAAGAAAAACATAAAAATGGTATTGATAACAACTTGAATGACTGAGATGAAATTAAAATTAAAATTAAAAAATTTTCGATCATTATAACAAAAATGGCTCGGTGGCCATGGCGCGTTCGGCGGCTTGTGAATAGAACAGGCTCATTCATGTAATTATTCAGGTACGAACAAAGGGAGGCAATCATGTTCAAAGAGTTCAAAGAATTTGCATTGAAAGGCAATGTGGTGGATATGGCGGTCGGCATCATCATCGGCGCCGCCTTTGGCACGATCGTCGGCTCTCTGGTATCCGATGTGCTGCTGCCGCCCATCGGCCTGTTGCTGGGCAATGTCGATTTCAGCAACCTGTTCATCATCTTGAAGGATGGCGCCGTGCCGGGACCCTATGCGTCACTGGCTGAAGCGCAGAAGGCGGGTGCTGTGAGCATCAATTATGGCCTTTTCATCAACGCGATCATCAATTTCCTGATCGTCGCCCTGGCGATTTTTTTCCTCATCCGCGGATTGAACCGCCTCAGACGGGAGCAACCGCCGGCGCCCGCGGAGCCGACCACCAAAGAGTGCCCTTACTGTCTGTCGGTCATTCCCATCAAGGCGACGCGCTGCGGCCATTGCACGTCGGAAGTGAAATGAGTTTTATATTCCGTGCGGGTTGTTTCCCAATTGTTGTTTTCAAATAAGAATCCGGCAGGTCGACGCGCGGGTCTGTTGGCAGCAGACCCGCGCATGCTGCTGGGGTGCGCGCGCGTCGCAGCGCCCGACCCGGTCGGCCTGCTGTGGTGTCGTGAGAAGCGGGGCAGGGGAACGTCCCGGCAGATGTTTACAGCTTGATGGCGAAGAATTTGCGACATGAGTTTGCTGCCTGTAAAAGCGTTTTCTCTGTGGCGGTGGATTATTATCCTCGTCGCACTTGACCAGCTCAGCCGCGCCTGGGTGCGCACGAACATGGCGGCTGGCGGGCAAATCCATGTGCTGGGGGCGTGGTTCTCCATCCATTTCATCCCCAACACCAAAGGATTCAGCTGGTTCATGCCTGAACTGCCTCATTGGGTGAGCCGGGTTTATATCCTGCTGTTGGCGGCCATTGCCGCCGCGGCCTGGCCGGCCTGGCGCTATTACGAGCGACGCTACCGGCTGGATGGCTGGGCGCAAGCCGCCTTTGTGACGCTGACGGCCGCGTGTTGCGGACATGTGGCCGAAGCCATGCTGGTGCCCTATACCACCGATTTTTTGCAGATTTTAGATTCGCCTTGCGCCAATTTCGCCGATGTCTATGCCCATGTCGGGCTGGTATTCCTGGTGATTGCGATGATAAAACTCAAAGGCAGGATTCGTCGGGACGCGCAAGCGTCTCGGCGAACCGGGATGTAATACCGGTTCTCACTCCCCCAGCGCCGCGCGGACATTGCGCATAAATCCCGCGTATTTCACCCGTTTCACCGGACTCCTGGCAAACCATCGCCTGAATTCATCTTCTGTCAACCCGGCATATTCGTGCAGCGGGGTGTTGTTGCGTCCTGGCACAGGTTGGAAGGCTTCTTCCTGCGTATCCGTACTCAAGGAAAGGTTCCATGGACAGACCTCCTGGCAGATGTCGCAGCCGAAAACATACCCGTTCATTTTATCGGCAAATTCTTGCGGAATAGCGTGTTGGGACTTCAATTCAATGGTCAGATAGGAGAGGCAGCGGCGGGCGTCGAGGACGCCGGGCGCCACCAGGGCGCCGGTGGGGCAGGCATCGATGCAGCGTCGGCAGGTGCCGCAGCGATTTTTGTCAGGAGCATCCGCTGACAGCTCCAGATCGACGATCAATTCGCCCAGAAATATCCACGATCCCAATTGGGGCGATATGATGAGACTGTTTTTGCCTTGCCACCCGATGCCGGCGCGCGCTGCCCAGACCTTTTCCAGCACCGGTGCGGAATCGACGAACACCCGGCCCTGCGTGCCCGGCGCCAGAAGCTGGATGTGCGTCAACAGTTGTTTCATTCGATGGCGCAGCACGTCGTGATAATCCAGGCCCCAGGCGTAGCGCGCGATGCGGCCTGTGCCTTCCGTAACAACAGCCGGCTGGCCGGTGTGATAATTCATCGCTACCACAATCACCGATTTGGCGCCCGGCACCAGCGTGCGCGGATCGAGGCGCTGCGCCTGGTAGTTGGCCATGTAGTGCATCTCGCCGTGGCAGCCGTTTGCCAGCCATTCTATCAGGTTCTTTCCCGGCAGCGGCTCCGCGCGGGCGATACCGACCCGGTCGAATCCGAGCTCCCCGGCCGCGGATTTTATTTTATCAGCAAGACCAATAGATATGGGGTTTATCTCCTGCGATCGAATGGTTCATCATTCAGGTTCATGGATGTTAACGGCTGAGCGGTTCCCACTCGGCGAAATTATCGATCTCCACTTTGACCTTCGCATCCGCAACATAATTTTCCCAGGAATAGTAATACCACCCCAGAAAGGCCGAATCGCCGCCGCCCTGGGTGAGAATGAGAAAGCGGTTGGGGAGATGGCCGATGTTCATGGCGCGGTCGCGCGGGCCCGGTTTGTCGCCGCCCTGGGGATCCATGGGAATCCAGCCGTAATTGGGCAGATAGACCTGCGGCCAGCGATGGAACATGTCGTCAAAGCTGGCATCATCGCCGCGCACCACCAGGCCGCCTTCATAGCGCGCGGGTATGCCGGCGGCCCGGCACAGGGCGATGAAGCTGAAGGTATACTCCGAGCAGGAGCCGGTGCCGCGTTGAAGCACCACCGGCGCGGTGTTCCAGCCGCCTTCATGTTTGTACTCGAGTGCGTTGCGGACGTGATCAAAGATTTTCCGCGCCATCCAGTAGGGATTGGTCTCGCTGCCGACGATCTTGCGGCTCAGCTCCATGATATAGGGGTCATCGATCATATACTTGCTGCCATTGGCAGTATATGTTTCACGAATGGCCGCGGGGATGTCGGCCAGGGTGCCGCAGCGGTCCGGGAAAATAAAATAGTTGATCTCGCTGATGCGGGTTTCAATTTCCATGGTGGTGGTGAGATGACTGCCTGAAGGTTTGTTCGAATATTTAAACTGGGCCACCGCTTGATCCCAGCGGTCCTGGAGTCGTTGTTGCGGAGCGGGATGAAAGGTGGTTTTGAAAATGCCCTGCTGCGGCAGATCCGCCGGCACGGCGACATAGAGATTCAGTTCATGCAATTTGCCGTCGCCGTAGACCGCGGCGTCATGGGTATAAGTGACGCGGCAGGTGCGCGGATTCTCGAGGCGGTACGGTTCGGCATCCTGCCGCACCAGTTGATAGATTTGATCGGTTTGGTAATCCAGGGCCCAGAGGTACTGGCCATCGAAGGTCACGCCGCGGGTGTGGGGACCGGGCGCCTTGAGGATGATGATGACTTCGCCGCTGGCCGGGTCGATCATGTGGATCTCGTCGCTGAGGCGATCCGCACACCACAGGTAGACGCCGTCCCAGGCCAGGCCTTGCGGTGCTGTAGCGGGCGCTGGAAAAGTTTTGACCGCGGTGCCGTCCTGGATATCTATTTTCATGATTTTTTTCACCTGGGCATCGCTCACCCACAGCGTAAAGCCGTCCCAGGCCAGCCCCTCGGGATTGTCGGAGGGGGCGTCAATGGCCCGGATGATGGCGCCGCTGGCGAGCCGGATCTGGAATATTTTCTTCTGCTTGCCGTCGGCGCACCAGAGGTGTTCGCCGTCATACGCGAGACCCGTGGGCCAGAATCCCGGGGCGGGGATTTCGGAGACTTTTTTGCCGGTCTCGGGATCGATGCGATAGAGCATATCGGTTTTATAGTCCGCGGTCCAGAGATACTGGCCATCGAAAGCGAGCGTGGTGCAGAAAGATCCGGGCGCCTTGAACTGGCGCAGCACCTGTCCGGGCCAGGACCAGGCCAGGCTGGCGGCCAGAAAGATAAAGAAAACAATTTTTCGTGCTGTCATAACGACTCCCGCTGTTTGGGTTTCGGATAGTAAAAGATGCAAAGAATCATTTCAAAAAGCAACAAAAGAAGTAAAAATGACACTCCAAACAGGTCTTATTTTTTCTTTTTGGACAGTCACGGAGGACTCATGCGGGGCAGCTTGCCCCACTCACAAGATTGTATCGTAAGACCTACAAGATGCTTGCATGACCTGATGGGGAAGTTCAAAAAAATGTCATCCTTGAAAGGATTTTTTAAGTGCAGCGGGACCATGCGCCGTTTGGGCCAGTCTGTCTTGCAGCAAGAATACCTTCTGGCGTGGGCGGGATGATGCGCTTGGCGGAGATCCCTCGCGCGCCTCTGCCCGTGTCATGCTCTTCTGCTTCCTCGGTTGTCTTGCCCAAAACGTCTCTTTCGTCATGAGCTCGGCATGACGCTGCTGCGTCCCACATCTTTCATCCCTCCGCCACTTTACTCAGAAAACTTCTTTGATCTTGCCATTAATGTTCTAAATTAATAAATTGTACGATCATAATGTGAACAACCGGCTACGCACGTGCGCAAACCATGGATAATAAAATGACTCAGGACTCTATCATACCCATTTGCGATCTCCATTGCGACACCGCCACCAATCTGTTGATGGGCGACTCCCTGGAGGATGCCCACCTCCAGGTGAATCTGCCGGCGATGAAAAAAGCGGGCATCGCTCTGCAGGTGTTCGCCTGCTATCTTCCGCCCGCCATACCCAAAGGCAAAGCCTTTGCGATGATCAGCGATTTTATCGCGCGTTTTAAAGATGAACTGGCGCGCCATGAACAAGACATTAAGCTATGTCTCAACCACAAGGAGGTCCTCGAATGCCGTGGCCAGGGCAGGATCGCCGCTATTCTGGCCGTTGAGAATGGCAATGCCATCGAAGCCGACCTGACCAAACTCGAAGCATTGTACAACATGGGTGTGCGCCTGATGACCATTGTGCATGCGGAGAGCAACGAGTGGGTCATCAGCTCCAACGACAGCGCGCCAGCCTTTGCCGGGTTGACCGCCTTCGGGCGGGATGTCATCCAGGCGATGAATGACCTCGGCATGATCATCGATATTTCGCACAGTCACGATCGCACGGTCGAGGCGGTCTTGCACACCAGCAAAAAACCGGTCATCGCCTCCCATTCATGCGCCAGGGCACTATGCCACACGGCGCGTAACCTGCCGGACGAGCTGATTGCCGGCATCGCCGCAGCTGATGGCCTGATCGGACTGAACATCTATCCGGCTTTTCTGGACGCCGCGTTTAACCGTCTGGTCTTTGAAAAAGCCGGGGATCTGTTCACTGAATTGGGAAAACTCGAGAGATCCGCGGGTATGGATTTAGCGAAAATCGGGCGGCTTTTTCCGGATTTCAGCGCGAAATTCCAGGCAGCATTGCAAGGACGTTCAATTCCATTGGAACGCTATTACGACCATATTCTCTACCTCAGCGAACTGATCGGCGCCGAGTATATCGCCTTTGGTTCTGATTTCGACGGCATACCGATCCTTCCTGAGGGCGTGCGCGACTGCTCTGTCTTTGGCGAGATCCGGGAAGGCCTGTTCGAGCGGGATTACAGCCGGGACGAGGTCGAGGCCATTTGCTGGGGCAATTTTATGCGCGTTCTCGGCGCCGTTTGTCGCTGAAAATACAATTTGCTTCATTGGGAGAGATTTTGTAATATTATCCTTGGTGTCTGTCCCGCAAAAACCTAAATTATTTTCGCGTGCCCGCAACAGGGGACCAGGAGGGGAGTCCATATGCCTCTTGTTTATGTCACACGTCATCTGCACTTTAGCGCTGCGCATCGTCTGCACAATGAATCCATCGATGCTGAAACCAATGCCGCCCTGTATGGCGCCTGCAATAATCCGTTGGGACACGGCCACAATTATGAATTGGAAGTGACAGTGGCGGGAGAACCTGATCCGGTGACGGGCATGGTGATCGATTTGAAGGAACTAAAGGATATCGTGCAGCGGGAAGTCATTGATCGCGTGGATCACAGATTTTTGAATTACGAAGTTGAATGCCTCCAGGGTGTTGTTCCAACTGCGGAGAACATCGTGGTCGCTTTCTGGCATCTGCTCAAGGATCAATTCACCTCGTGTCGCTTGTACGAACTCAAGCTCTACGAGACGCCGCGAAATATGGCTGTCTATCGGGGCGAATGAGGCTGCGTGTCTGGTTTTTGAAAGGAATCCTGTATGAAAAAATCAATTCAGCCCTTGATCACAGAGTTGCTGCAGAACCTGGGTGAAGATCCGCAACGGGAGGGACTTGTGCAGACGCCCAGACGCGTCGAGTCCGCTTATCATTTTCTGACGCGCGGGTATCATCAGGACATTCGCGAAATTCTCAATGACGCCATCTTCACCGAAGCGTGCGAAGAGATGGTGTTGGTACGCAATATTGAATTTTACAGTCTGTGCGAACACCACATGTTGCCCTTTTTTGGCCGGGCCCATGTGGCTTATCTTCCCAAAGGCAAGATTATCGGATTGAGCAAAATACCGCGCATCGTGGACATGTATGCCCGCCGCTTGCAGGTTCAGGAACGTCTGACCAATCAGATCGCCGTGACCTTGCAGGAAACGTTGAATCCCTACGGCGTTGCCGTGGTTCTGGAAGGCAAACATCTGTGCATGATGATGCGCGGCGTGGAAAAGCAGAACAGTTTCGTCACATCCAGCGCGATGTTGGGGGAGTTTAAAAATGACCGGGCAACGCGTATGGAATTTTTGAATCTCATCAAATCGTGGGAGTAGTATGGCGCCGTTGGATTTGAATGGAAAAATAGCCTGGGTCACGGGTTCGGGACGCGGTATTGGCCGCGCCATGGCAAGAATTCTCGCCCAACATGGAGCGCGTGTGGTGCTTTCCGCGCGCACGGTGGCTGAAATTGAAGCCGTGGCAACGGAGATCAACGAGCACGGAAAACAAGCCATGGCCATGCCTTGCGACGTTCGCCAGGCTGATCAGGTGAACCGGCTGGTGGTCGCTGTGCAGCGGACCTATGGTGAGATCGATATTCTGATCAACAACGCCGGGGTGGCGGTTTTTGATAAAGTCACGGACATCAGCGCCGTGGATTGGGATGCCATGATGGACACCAATCTGAAAGGTGCTTTCCTGTGCGCGCAGGCTGTGCTGCCCAGCATGATTGAACGCAAATCGGGGCACATCATCAATGTTGTCTCCGTCGCGGGGAAAACACCCTATCTGAAATGCGCCGCCTATTGCGCCTCCAAGTACGGTCTTCTCGGTTTCACGGAAGTCTTGCGCATGGAAACACGCGAGCATGGCATTCGCGTCACCGCGCTCATGCCCGGTGCCACGGATACGCTGCTGTGGGCGGATGCGCAGGTGGATCATGACAAAATGATTAAACCCGAAGAAATCGCTGAAAGTGTGATCACTATTTTGCAGACCAACGCCGGGGCCACGGTGGAAGACCTGGTGATACGGCCCAAAGGGGGAGACGTTTAAGCGCTGCTGCTGCGAGGAGGTCCCATGCCCACATTGACGTTTTTAGGTCATGACGCTTTTCTGCTCGAAGACGAGCAGGTGCGGCTGATTTTTGATCCCTTCTTAAAAGGAAATCCCGCCGCTACGCTCAAACCGGAACAGGTCAAAGTCGATTATGTGCTGTTGACACACGGGCACGGTGATCATTTTGGCGATGGCCTGCAGATCGCCAAAGCCAACGACGCCACCATCATTGCACCTTATGAATTGGCCACGGCGTGCGGTAAACGCGGCGCCAAAACCCATGGCATGCACATCGGCGGCGCTTTCCACTTCCCCTTCGGACGGGTGAAATTGACCATCGCCCATCACGGATCCGGGGCTGATCTCGGCGGCGATACCCTGGCGTACATGGGCAATCCCTGCGGATTTCTCGTCACCCTGGGCGAAAAAACAGTCTACCATGCCGGCGACACCGGCCTGTTTTTGGATATGCAACTCATCGGTGAGATGAACCCCATCACGGTGGCGTTACTGCCCATAGGCGACAACTTCACCATGGGTGTGGATGATGCCGTGAAAGCCTGCGAGTTCATCAAACCGCAGTGGACCGTTCCCATGCATTATAACACCTTCGACGTCATAGCGGCGGATCCGCATTCCTTTAAAACCAAAGCCGAAGCCATAGGCCATCGCGTCAAGGTGATGTCGGTGGGAGAGGCGTTTACCTTTTAGAATCGAGTGATGCATGCCAATCCGTAGTATACTCAACAAATCCGGCCGGTTATGATAAAACCCGCCGGGCGTTATCTACTGTTCCTCATCATCACACTGGTGGCAACCGCGCCCGCTTGCGGCGCGGAACCGTGGCAGCTCGACTATCTGCCCATTCAGGATGTAAAACCCGGCATGAAGGGGTTTGCCAAAACCGTGTTTGCTGCGGAGACGGTCGAGTCTTTTGGCGTTGAAGTCGTGGATGTGGTCCGGGGATTCTATCCGCAACAGGATATTTTTATCGTCCGCCTCAGCGGTGAGCAGGCCGAGCGCAATGGGGTTGTCAGCGGCATGAGCGGCAGCCCGGTCTACCTGAATGGCAAACTCGCAGGCGCCCTGGCCCTGCGTTTTGGCGATTTTCAGAAAGAACCGATTGCCGGCGTCATGCCCATCGAGGCCATGATCCGCACACGGGACTTTGAGTCCGATCGACCGGAAAAGAGCGTCGCGCCGGTTCGCATGGGCGCGGTGTATCTCAATGCCATCCTGATGAGCAGCACCGATTCCTTATGGCAGCGCGTGCTGGCAGCGCGAACCCCGCCCCCGCAGAATTCTTTTTCCGTGAAGCACATCGATTCCCCGCTGCTGCTTTCAGGATTTTCCAGTCAGGTTATTTCTGCGCTTCAGCCTTGTCTGACGGGCACTGGTCTTGTTCCGGTCGCCGGCGGCAGCACGCTGGACGCTGCTTCGGTCCCGACAGGAGCGCTGCAACCCGGCGATGCCGTGTCCCAGGTCTTCATCAGCGGCGATCTCGGCATGGAGATGACGGGCACCGTGACCGCGGTGGACCGGGACCGGGTTTTGGCATTCGGGCACCCCATTTTCAACATCGGACCGACGCAGATGCCGATGGCGCGCACGCACATCCTGGCGACCATCCCGAGTTTGATGGGATCCAACAAACTCGGTAAATCCGTGGAAATTGTCGGCACGTTCCGCCAGGATCGATTATCAGGCCTCTATGGCGAACTCGGAACTATGCCGCAATGGATTCCCGTGGATATTTTTGTGCAACTTCCGGCGGGGGAGAAGAGATTCCACCTGAACATGGCCTCCGATCCCGCGTTTGCCAATCTCATGCCGTTTTTTTTACGCTCGGCCGTTTTTCAAACGCTGGTCAGCAGCAAGATGGGGGCGGATCCTTCCACCATCCGCTTGCGTTATGATATCCATTTCGCGGGTGGCGATTCGCTGCATCTGCAGGATTTTATCTCCTATGAAGAACGGCTCGGTTTCATGGGGGCGGGTTCCGAACTCGCCGAGGCCGCCGATGTGGTGGCGATCAGTACGGGCGCCATCATGGTCAATGATTTTGTGACACCGGCGATCACCTCGTTAACCGTGCGCGCAGAGATTGAGCCGGGAGAGCGCCTGACGCGCATTCAGGATATTCGTCAGGATCACGTGAAAGTCGAACCTGGAGATTCACTGCGGCTGGTGTTTGTCTTGCGTCAGAGTGATGGCGAGGAGATGAAATTCAGTCAGTCCATCCGTCTGCCGCAATACCTTCAGGCCCGAAACCTGATCGTCGTGGCCGGTGGTGCTGCGGCTCTCACGTTACTGGATGTGCAATCCAACCCGGACAAGTACCGGCCCAGATCATTTTCGCAGCTTTGCCGTATTCTCAGCGGCCGCCGCCGGGCCAATCATCTTTATGTGCAGATTCGTGAGAGCGCCCCGGGTATTGCGGTGAAGGGGGAGGCCATGCCGTCTCTGCCGCCCTCCATCCTGGGGGTCATGAGCGGCAAAGGCAGTGAACGTTCTTTGCACGACCGGATTTTGCGCGAATGGTCGATCGAAACACCCTGCGAGGTCGCCGGTTTGAAGCGGATCACCGTGAAAATCGAACAGCCGCGCAAACAAAAGCGCACGCCGGATAACAGCCTGTCCATCACGCCTACTTTCGAATGGTGAATATGAAAACACGTTGGCTTAAAATAGCATGTAGTTGTGCACTCCTGTGGCTGGCTGCTGTGCCGCGGCCGCTTCAGGGCGGGGGGACGGTTTTGCAGGTTTACGCTTCTTTTGATGATTATAGTCGCGGCAAGCTTGTGAACCTGTCTCTGACCCACGATGGCCATTTGATTCTGGCGCCTGAAGTCGTGCGTACGCTCGAGACGGGCGATCAGTACATCTGGTGCGCCGCCGCTGACAGCCGCGGCAATCTCTATCTTGGCACTGGCAATGACGGCAAAGTCTACCGCGTCAATCCGCAGGGCGACAGCACCCTGTTCTTCGATGCCGATGAAGCGCAGGTGTTCGCACTGGCCATAGACCGGCAAGATCGCGTCTATATGGCCACCTCGCCCAATGGGTCGATCTTTCAGATGGAAGCATCGGGGAAATCACGGATTTTTACCACTACCGGACAGATGTATATCTGGGCCATGGCCTTTGATGCCCAGGGTGATCTCTGGGTTGCGACGGGCGCAAAAGCCCAATTAGTGCGCATCAAGCCGGATGGCAGCACCCGTATCGAATTATCCAGCGAAGCGGAACATATCCGCTCCTTGTTGATAACGCCGGAGGCGGTTTACGCCGGCACCAGCCGTCCCGGATTGATTTACAGCCTCAGGAAAAACGTTCCGCCTTTTGTTCTGGTGGATGCCGGCGCGGAGGAAGTGCACAGCCTGGCCAAGGGGCCTGATGGATGGCTCTATGCCGCTGCTTTGGCCGCCGCGAGTCCGGCCGGTGCCTTGATGCAGATTTTGACAGCGCAGCAGGAGGGTGCTGCAGAAATCGAGTCGCTTGACGGAGAGGAGTCGTCCGAAGCGCCTCGGGGCGCCATGGTGTCTGAATCGGTGTCCACGGAAACCTCACAGTCTCAGCTTTTGCGCATCGACACGGATGGATATGCGCGCAATATCTGGCAGGCGGAAAACGGGGCTGTACAGACGCTTTTCTCGGATGCAAATGGAAACCTGTTCGCCGGGTCCGGTGACAAGGGAGTGTTATATCAGATCGGTCCGGCAGGGGAACTCACGCTGGTCCTGCGCATGGAGGCTTCACACATTTCCGCAATTGCGGCCACCGCCGCGGGGCAGCTTGCGGTGGCGACCTCCAACATGGGGCGCTGCAATCTGTTCGGCGCTGCCGCCAAAACAGGCTACTATGAATCCGAGCCTTTGGATGCGGAAGCCCTGTCGACCTGGGGAACGCTGAGTTATAAAGGCCGGGGCAGCGTGTCTTTTTCCACCCGCTCCGGTAATACACAAAAACCGGAGGCCACCTGGAGTTCCTGGCAGCCGGTCACAGAGCAGATGGGTGTAGGGCGGATTCACTCTCCCGCCGCCCGGTTTCTGCAGTGGCGATGTGAACTGAAAGCAGGGAATCAGCCGCCTGAGGTGCGCGAAGTCTCTGTTTCCTTTATTCAGAAAAATCGTGCGCCGGAAATCCTGGAGATGCAAATCCTGCCGCAGGGCATTGCGTTTGATGTGGATGAAGGATCCATGACGGCCGCATCAGGGATCACAGAGGCGGGCAGCTTGCCCAAACCGGAAAAAAAGTTGGGATTCCGCAGCGTCTCCTGGGATTTTGTCGATGCGAATCAGGATGCATTGTGGTTTTCGGTTTATTATCGCGGCGAGAAGCAGAAGCATTGGCGCCAGCTTGGAAAAGAGATTGCCCAGCGGGTCTTTTCATGGGATACTTCGCAAATGGCGGATGGCGCGTATCAACTAAAGATCGTGGCCAGCGACAGCCTGCTGCTGCCCCTGGGCATGGGGTTATCCACCGAGAAGCTCAGCTCGATGTTCACCATTGACAATTCGGGACCGGACATCAAAGAGGTCGCCATCCAACGGGTTGAAAGCAAAGGGCATTTGATTTTCACCATCTGTGATGCGCTGACGCCCTTGCAGGAGACGTGGATCAGCATCAATTCAGGCGGATGGCTGCCTGTCTATCCGGTGGACGGACTGGCAGACTCACCCTGTGAAAAATTCGCAATTCCTTTGCAAGCCATCGCGGAAGAGATGGATATTTCCATAAAAACGACAGATCGAAACGGCAATTACAGCGTACACCACTCGACCGAAAAAGGATTCTGATGATTTACGATGGCAATTGGCAGGCTATCCGGGATTTTATCAGCGGCCGGACACGTTTTCTCGTCACCACCCATGTGCATCCCGATGGAGATGCCATTGGCAGTCAAATGGCCATTGCGCATTATTTGCGGCAGATGGGCAAAAAGGTACTGCTCATCAATTGTGATCCGACGCCGCCGTATTTCCAGTTTCTGGATGCAGGCGAAGAGATCGCCATCTACGATCCCGAAATGCATGATGCGCAGATCGCGACGGTCGATGGGTGTATCGTGGTTGACATCAGTGACTGGAAACGGCTGGCCGGTATCGGCCGGGTGATTCAGCGCCATCAGCTGCCCGTTGCCTGCATTGATCATCATATACCAACCGATGATATGGGCGAGGTGCACGTCTGCGTTCAGGAAGCATCCTCCACCGGCGAGATGGTTTATGATTTTCTCATGGACTCAAAAGCGGACTGGACGCCGGCGATGGTGGATGCGGTTTATGCGGGCATCCTGACGGATACCGGCTCGTTCCGTTTCAGCAACACCACCGCCAAAACCCATGTGATCGCCGCGGATTTGCTCAATCGCGGCGCCCATTACCGGGCGATTTATGAAGAAGTGTATGAAAAAAATTCAAAACAGCGCACCCTGTTGATGGCGCGGCTGCTGCAAGAGATGCATTTCGAGTGCGAAGACCGTCTTGCTTATTTCTCCCTTTCACAACAGATGCTGCGCGAGACAGGCGCAGAGTTGTGGGAGACGGAAGGCTTTTCTGAATTGCCCCGGCATATCGCGCGTGTGGAAGTGAGCCTGATGTTCACGGAAACGGCCGATGGTCATACCAAAGTGAGTTTCCGCTCCAAGGGCCGCGTCGCCATCAACGGCATGGCAAGCCTTTTTGGCGGTGGCGGACATAAATACGCCTCAGGCGCCACATTGGCCACAGGGCTGCAAGAGACTGTGGAGATGGTGGTCCGAGAGGCCAAAAAATTATTCAGTTGACGGGTGATAACCTGATCTATGTCGCAGTTTGGCCAGGAACATATTGATCGCTTTTATGCGCTTGCGGCCCATGCCTCGTGCATTTCCGATCCCGCCGAGATTTTCCGTCAGTCGCGGGCGCTGGTGTTTGATATGATTCCTTATGACCATTATCTGATCTTTTTCAATGACAAACTGCGCGAATGTCTGTCCGCCTCTTTCACGCACAATATCATGCCTTCGCCGACCCAGGAAGAGATTGTCATCCCCTATGACCACGCCCTGATCAAGGATCTTTTGTTGAGCCGCCAGACGGTGGTGCGCCAGGGGAGTCCCGATGCACTGCTGGAAAACGCAGAAGAGGAGCTGTTTGTCCCTGTTCAGGCGCCGGAAGAGGTGCTGGGATGTATCTATTTCGCACGCATGGTCCCCAAAGTCTTCACGGCGGATGAAATCCGTCGCGCCGAGTTTTGTTCCTTTCTGCTGGCCAATCCCATGGAACGCATCCACTGGGAACGGCGTGCACAGCAAACCCACGATATCCTGTCCACGTTTCGCGAAAAATATCTCTCCATTCTGGAGGCTGTGCCCTATCCAGCCGTTGTCACAGACGCGCAAACCGATCGCATCGAAGAAGTCAACCGCGCCTTTCTCGAATGGAGTGGTTATGACCGGCAGACGGTCTTCACGCATGAATTTTCGTCCTTGTGCATGACCGAAGCGCGAATAGACCAGGAAATCTGGCCGCCCCAGCCTGTTTCCGTGGAGTTGGCTGCGGCAGATGGGCAGCGGTTGGCTGCAACCGTGTTCAGTTCATGGTTGACCACACAAGTGCCCGAGCGCCGCTTGATCATATTCATCAGCGATTGGCAGGAACAATCGCCGCTCTTCAGTCAAACCGGCGCGGAAACCGTGATACACACGTTATCCCATGACATCAAGGCGCCTCTGCAAAGTCTCAAGGGGTTTGCCACCCTATTGCGGGAAGAGTACGGTTACCATCTGCCGGCGCAGGCCAGCACCTATCTGGAGCGGATGTTTGTCAATCTGGAGCAAATGGAGCATCTGGTCACGGACCTTCTCGATTTGTCGCGATTGACGCACAGCGAAACTTTTTTCGAGGAAGTGGAATCCACCGAAATCCTCAGAAATGCCCTTGAGTCTCTGTCCGGATTGATTGAACAGCGGCCGGTCAATATGATCATCGATTCAACCCTGCCGCGCATTACCTGCAATGTGACGCAGATGACCCAGGTTTTCACCAATCTTATTTCCAATGCGCTGAAATTTACGCGCTTTGCGGACATTCCCAGCATAGAGATTGGCTGCAATCTGCAGAATGGTGAGTACGAGTTCTATATCACGGATAATGGCAGCGGCATAGCCGCATCTGATCTCGGGCATATCTTTGAACTTTTCTACACGCGCGATGAAGATCAGGAGAACAAGAGCACCGGCGTTGGATTGACGATCGTCAAGCGCATCATCGAGCGGCATCATGGGCGCATCTGGGCGGAATCCAGTCCGGGCGAAGGCGCCACCATCAAATTCACACTGCCTCGTGTCCTGACCAGGCAGGAGGCCTTAATCGAGGAATGAGCACCGTGCAGACCAGGCAACCGCAGAAATACCAGATTCTCATCATCGAGGATCATCAGGAACAAGCGCATCTGATGGAATTGATCCTGCAGCGTCATAATCAGCCGTTTCAAGCCCACATTTGCCATGATCCCGAGGAGGGGCTGGAAAAATTGGGGGCGACTGCATTTGATGCGGTGGTGCTGGATTACAGCCTGCCGAAAATGTCCGGCCTGGAAGTTTTGGCGAAGATACAACAGATGCCTGCGACGGTGCCGGTGATCATGGTGACTGGTCAGGGGGATGAGCGCATTGCTGTGGAGGCCATGCGTCAGGGCGTCTATGATTATCTGGTCAAGACCAAGGATTTCCTCGATCTGTTGCCGCGGGTGGTGATGCGCGCCATCGAGGAGCAGAGTCTGTCGTCGCGGTTGCAGCAGAGCGAAGAGCGCTATTTTGCCCTGTTTGAAAAGGCGAGCATCGCCATTTTTATCGCGGACGCCGCCTCTTTTCGGTTGTTGCAGGCCAACGGGCAGGCGGTGCGGATGATCGGGTGTCCGGCTGATGAACTGTTGCAGAAAAATTTTCTGCAGATCAGTGCCAATCGTTCTTTGCAGGAAATCCAGAGTTTTCTCACCCGGATAAAAAACGAAGGCCAGGCGAGCATGGACCAGGCGGTGCTGGCGGGATCAAATCACCGCCTCATACCGGTGGACCTCAATGGCAGTCTGGTGTCGGTTGGTGACATTCAGGTGATCCAGTGTTTTGCGCGCGATATCAGTGAAAAAGTCAAGATGCAGCGGCAGTTGCTGCTCAGCCGGCAGCGTTTGATTTCGCTTTTTGACGGCATCACCGACCCCATCTCGGTGCAGGACCGCGATCACAACCTCATCATGGGCAATAAAAAGTATACGCAGATCACGGCCGCGCACACGACCGGACTGGTGGGGCAGAAATGTTTCAAGGCTTTGTTCAATCGCAGCGATCCGTGCCCCAACTGCCCGGCCTTCGAAACCTATCGCACCGGGGAATCCCGCTTCATCGAAATTTTTCATCAGGGCCGGACGTTTCATCTTTGGACGTTCCCCATGGCGGGCATCGATGGCCGGCCGGAGTTCCTCGTCGAGTATGCCAAGGACGTCACCGATCAAAAAGAGATCGAAAAGCAGCTCATCAAATCGGAAAAACTCGCCACCATCGGACTGCTGTCGTCCGGCATTGCGCATGAGCTGCGCAATCCGTTGAATGTGATTGAAACGGCTCGCTATTCCATTGAAGATGGTCTGGCCCATAAAAATGAAGAATTCGACCGCAAACTGGACATCATCAAAAAGAACGTCCGCCGCGCATCGGCCATCATTGAAAATCTTTTGCAGTTTTCACGGCACTCGGTCTACGAGAAGGAACGGGTGGATGTGGAAAAACTGGTCGACACCACCTTGTCGCTTCTGGATAAAGAGATCGCGGTGCGTAATATTGTCGCGGAACGGAATTACACCAACGTGTCGCGTGTCTTTTTCAGCCTCGACTCACTCAAACAGGTTTTGTTGAATATCATCTATAACGCGGTGCAGGCCATGCCCAATGGCGGATTCTTGCGCATCAAAACTTCCATGAGCAAGGACGGGCAGTGGGTGACCATCGATTTCACCGATACCGGCTTGGGCATATCCGAGGAAAATCTCAGTCATATTTTTACGCCCTTTTTCTCCACCAAACGGGAGACGGGCGGTACCGGACTCGGACTCTATCTCTCTTATACCATCATCAAGCGGGAAGGCGGCGACATTCTGGTCAAGAGCCGCGAAGGCGCTGGTACGACTTTCAGTGTGCGCCTGCCGGTTGCAAAAGATAACGATGTGCCTATGTAAAAACGACTTCGCTGTTGACTGTTAGCGCGATATTGCTTAAATTAAGCGCCGTAGATTACTCATAACAAGTAGATGACCCGGAGTTTCACAGGATAATCAGTGATCATAGACGCCATCACACCATCGGTCAAGACACAGCTGCAGGAATTCGAAGGGTCTTTCGCGGACATGCTTCGCTCGCAAGTTCCTCTTGCTGACAAAGTTGTTCAGTACATCTCCAAGCTCAAAGGCAAACGCCTGCGCCCGGCTTTGGTATTCCTCACCGGTCAGCTGCATGGTGTGCTTAATGAGAAATCCATGGATGCAGCCATTGTCGTTGAGCTGCTGCATACCGCGACCCTGGTACACGATGATGTCGTGGATAATTCAGCACTTCGACGCGGCCATCCCACTGTCAACTCTGTGTGGGATAATCGCATCTCGATCCTGGTGGGCGACCTGTTGTTTTCGCGCACATTGACGGCGGTTCTGAATTTGAAAAGTCAAGAGGCGCTGAGTATTCTTTCGGAGACGGCCAACCGCATCACCGAAGGCGAACTGCTGCAGGTCGAACATGCCCGGGATTATCGCATCGAGGAACCGGTCTACTATGATCTGGTGGCCAAGAAAACCGCGGCTCTGTTCAGCGCCTGCTGTGAGCTGGGCGCTTTGGCGGCCGATGCCTCCGCCGAACATCGCGAGCAAATGAAAAAATTCGGGGAGTGCCTGGGCATTGCTTTTCAAATCAAGGACGATCTGCTGGATTACGCCGGCGATGTCAACCTCCTCGGCAAACCGGTTGGAAATGATATACGTGAAAATAAAGTGACGCTGCCGCTCATCTATACGCTGGCGCATTCGGACGAAGATAAACGCAATGAGATCATCCGGGTGTTGGAGCAGGATGAGACCAGCGAAGATAACATCAGAAATATCGTCCAGCATGTACAGGAAATGGGTGGGTTAGCGTACGCGGAAAAAGTGGCCCGCTCCTATGCGGATCAGGCTTTTGCCATTCTCCATTCCTATCCCGAATCCCAAGCACAAGCGAGCTTAATAACGCTGGTCCACTTTGCGATATCTCGAGAAAATTAAGCAACTCTTTTCTTTTGCCCCTGCCCCCCAAGTCGTAGCGACCCTCGTCCTCGTTTTTTCACTGTCGTGCAGCCATTCGCCGAAAACGCCGGTTGAAAAAACGGTTTTCCTGATGGACACGGTGGTAACCATCAAGGTGTTCACCCAGGATTCGCACCATCGCACGACTGCTGCCCTCATCGATTCCGCCGTGAAGCGAATGGAACAAATTGAGGCGTTGGCTGATAACTATCAATCGGGGAGCGAACTGGCGATGATCAACCGCAGCGCCGGGCAGGGAGGCGCCGCGTTGTCTGTTGATATGGCCGCCCTGCTGGAACGAGCCTGGTTCATCGACAGCCTTTCCGCGGGCGCTTTTACCGCTGCCATCGCTTCCTTGACGGAGTTGTGGGGATTTGGGCGCCATACAGAGATGTCGGTCCCGGATCCCGGTGATATTCAGGCTGCGTTGCAGCATGTCGGACGCCGCGTTTTTACGCTGGCCCCGGATCGAGTTTACATTCATGATCCGCTCGGCGGTTTTGATCTTGGCGGCATCGCCAAGGGCTATGCTGTGGATGCTGCCGTTGAATTTCTGCAGCGCCGCGGCATGGCTGATGCCCAGGTGGATGCCGGAGGCGATTTACGCGCCCTCTCGTCTTCTTTCACGGCCGGGCAACGCAATGTCTATGTCCGCCATCCCCTGAAAAGCGATGGTTTCTATGGCCGTTTTCCCCTGGATAACGGCGCGGTGGCCACATCCGGGGATTATGAACGGTTTTTTATGGCGGAGGGCGTGCGCTACCATCACATCCTCGATCCCCACACCGGCTATCCGGCGCGCCAGTGCCGCAGTGTGACCATTGTGGGGGCGACGGCGGCGCTGTGCGATGGGCTGGCGACCGCTGTTTTTGTGCTGGGTCCTGAAAAGGGCATGGCCTTGATCGAATCTACGCCCGCCATTGAGGGCTTGATTATTTTTGAAGAAAACGGTAATTTGATCCATAAAATCAGTTCCGGACTGGAACCCGTTTTTGAAATTCTGCATGAATAGGGAGGTTGGATGCCACGATCGCTGGTCACTGGAGGGGCGGGATTCCTCGGATCGCATCTGTGTGAGTTTTTGTTGAAAAAGGGTCATCAGGTCATCGCCATGGACAACCTTTTGACCGGAACCATCGCCAACATTGAACACCTGCAATGCGAAGACTTTAAATTCATCAAACAGGATGTGACCGAATATATCTATCTTGCCGGCCCCATCGATTATGTTTTTCACTTTGCCTCGCCAGCGAGTCCACTGGATTATTTGCAGCTGCCGATTCAGACGCTCAAGGTCGGCGCCCTCGGCACGCATAAAGCCCTGGGATTGGCAATGGCTAAAAATGCCGGTTTTTTGCTCGCGTCCACTTCGGAGGTTTATGGCGATCCCTTGATTCATCCGCAGACCGAGGAGTATTGGGGCAACGTCAATCCGGTCGGACCGCGCGGCGTCTATGATGAGGCCAAACGCTTCGGCGAGGCCATCACCATGGCCTATCATCGCTATAAAAATGTGAATACGAAAATCGTGCGCATCTTCAATACCTACGGTCCGCGCATGCGTCCCAATGACGGTCGCGCCATCCCCGCTTTTGTGCCGCAGGCCTTGCGCAACGAACCCATCACCATATTCGGCGACGGATCACAGACGCGCAGTTTCTGCTACGTCGATGACCTGATTGAAGGGATTTACCGGCTCATGATGTCCGATTATCATGAACCGGTCAATATTGGCAATCCCCATGAAATGACCATCAAGGAGATGGCGGAGACCATCATCCGTCTGACGGACAGCAAAAGTGAACTGGTCACCAGGCCGTTACCCGTGGATGATCCCAAAGTGCGGCAGCCGGATATCACGCTGGCGCGCACCCTGCTCGGTTGGGAACCGAAGGTGGCTTTGGAACAGGGATTGACGCAAACCATAGCCTGGTTCAAAAAAGTCCTGGCACAATCCAGGTGACATGGCATGCCCGCGGCGCCCAAAAATATACTTGTGATCCGGCTCAGTTCGATTGGCGACATTTTGCTGGCCACACCCCTGCTGCGGCTGCTGCGCAAGCGCTTCCCGGAAGCGCGAATCGATTTCGCCGTCAAGGCGATGTACATGGATCTGCTGCGCACCAATCCCCATATCGACAAGGTCTGGGCTCTGGACGCGGATGCCGGCAAGGCGGGACTTGTTGCTTTGGGTGAAGAACTGGAGCAGGTTCCCTATGATCTGGTGATCGATATTCACAAGAATTTTCGCAGTCTGTATTTGCGGCGCCGGATTCGTCCTGCCAGAGTGGTGGTGTTGAAGAAATATTATCTCAAGCGCTTCCTGCTCGTCAAAACCGGCTGGAATCTGTATCGGGAAATTGTGCCCGTGCATCGGCGCTATATCAACACCATGGCGGCGTGGGATTTGCAGGATGATGGACTGGGCCTGGAATTTCATGTGGACGCAAAAGTTGCGGAAACTGTAAATCATAAACTGGCCTCTTTGCAGCAGGAACCATTGCTTGTCGGCCTGGCGCCGGGCGCCGGATTTGCCAATAAACGCTGGCCCATGGAATACTATCTTGATCTGGCGCGGCGGCTGAAAATTGAACGCCAGGCGCGTATCCTGCTTTTCGGCGGTCCGGATGATCGCGAAATCACGGCAAAAATTTCCGCTGGGGTGGGCTCGGGTGTGATCGATCTGGCCGGACAACTGTCGCTCATGGAATCCGCGGCAGCGCTGACGCACTGCCGGCTGCTGGTCACCAATGACACGGGTTTGATGCATCTGGCGTCGGCCCTTGAAGTGCCGCTGCTGGCGATCTTTGGCCCGACGACCGCGGAGTTGGGGTTTTTCCCGTCGGGCGCGCGATCGCAGGTGCTTGAGGTTCAGGGGCTCTCCTGCCGGCCGTGCACGCACATGGGACAGGATCGCTGCCCGAAAACGCATTTCAGATGCATGCGGGAGATCACGCCGGAGATGGTGTGGACTCGTTGCCGACACTGGATCTGATACATCAGGTCATAAACAGAAGTAATTTTTGTAACTACACGAGGAGGTTTTTTGGAAAGCCGGGAATTGGCGGACAAGATTGCGCGTCTGGTCTGGGATAAAAAAGCCGAGAATATCCTGATCATGGATATGCGGCAGCTGACCACCATGACCAATTTTTTCGTCCTTTGTTCCGTGGACAGCGAAATGCAGGCGCGCGCCATTCTGGATCATGTCCAGGAATCATTGCGCTCTGAGACCATCAAGCCGTGGCATGTCGAAGGCACGGCCGGGTCGAGCTGGCTGCTGCTCGATTTTGTCGATGTGGTGCTGCACGTGTTTCGTCCGGAAACACGGCGTTTTTACGGACTCGAGCGTCTTTGGGGTGATGCGGAATTTATTGAAATCGATGACCATACTTTTATTGCTAACTGAAACCAGCACCCGGAAATCTCTGCGTCCTCGGCGGTGAATAATTCAGGTTAGTAGAAGAACTGCTGTTATCATAAAGACGGATTGAAAATGAAACCTCAAGAATATGTCCATGCCGCCCTGCAAAAGGCGCTCAAAAAGTCCGAATTTCAATTACCAGAGTTGCCTTATATCAGCCTGGAGCGGCCCAAACAGGAGGAGCTCGGCGATCTTTCCACGCCGCTGGCCATGTCGCTGTCCAAGCCGCTGCGTATGGCGCCGCGAAAAATTGCAGAGATATTGCTGCAAAACCTCGAACTGGATCCTGATTATGTTGAAAAAACCGAAATCGCCGGCCCGGGTTTCATCAATTTTTATTATGCCAAGCCCTGCCTGCAGAAGGCGGTACTGGAGATCATCCGCGATGGAGAGCGTTATGGCCGCAGCGATCTGGGCCAGGGCCGTAAAATACAGCTCGAATTCGTCAGCGCCAATCCAACTGGTCCGCTGAATATTGTCAGCGCCCGCGCCGCGGCGGTGGGTGATGTGCTCACCAGTTGCTATCGCACAGCCGGCTATGATGCCCGCCGCGAGTTCTATGTCAATGATGCGGGCCGGCAGATTCGTCTGCTGGGCGCCTCCCTGAGCGCGCGTTACATGACCGAATTGGGACACCCTGAAGAGGTGCCGGAAGAAGGCTACCACGGCGCTTATCTGCTGGATCTGGCGCGTGAAATTGCAGCCCGCGACGGTGACCGTCACGGCAAACTGGCTGCAGATGAACGGGCTGCGCTTTTCAGCCAGATGGCGCTGGAATACATGCTGCAGCGGCAAAAAGCCAGCCTGGACAAATACCGTGTTGTTTACGATTTGTGGTTCCGGGAGAGCACTCTGCGCGATGCCAATGCGCAGGAACACATCCTCCGCAAGATGGCGGAGGCCGGCTTTACCTACGAGCACGAAGGCGCCCTGTGGTTCCGCTCCAGCGAGTTCGGCGATGAAAAAGACCGCGTGCTCATCACGCAAAACGGCGAGCCCACTTATTTTCTGATCGACATCGCCTATCATCAGGACAAGTATGAGCGCGGCTTTGAAAAGGTCATCGATTTCTGGGGGCCGGATCACCATGGTTACATCGACCGCATGCGCGCCGCCATCATGGCGCTGGGCCATCCCAAAGAGAGTTTTGAGGTCAGCATCATCCAGCAGGTCAACCTCCTGCGCAGCGGCCAGACCGTGAAAATGTCCAAGCGTGCGGGCGAGATCATCGAGATGGACGAACTCATCGAGGAAGTGGGCGTGGATGCCGCGCGATTCTATTTTGTCGACCGTCGCATCTCCCAACCCATGGATTTCGATATTGATTTGGCGAAAAAACAATCCGATGAAAATCCGGTATTTTACGTCCAATATGCCCACGCCCGCATCTGCAATATTTTGCGTTATGCGGAAGAGCAGGGCGTGGCCGTGCCCGAATCTGCGGATACGTCCGCGCTGGGCAATGCGCAGGAAGTACAGGTGATTAAAAAGCTGCTGGAATTCCCGGATGTGGTGCAGCGGGTGGTGCTGAACACAGAACCGCATCGCATCAGCAATTATGTCCAGGAAGTGGCCACAACCTTTCATCGTTTTTACCATGAGCATCGCGTGGTCACCGAGGACCGATCCCTGACCCTGGCGCGGTTGATGCTGGCCAAAGCGGCACGGCAGGTTTTGGCCAATGGATTCGCACTGCTGGGTATTTCCGCACCGGAAAATATGTACTTATAACGTGGAGTATGTTTTCATGAGTGTTCTGGTTGTTGGCAGCATGGCTTATGATGATATCGAGACGCCGCACGCGCAGGTCAATGATGCATTGGGCGGATCAGCTACTTTCTTCTCCACCGCGGCCAGCTATTTTTCGCCGGTGAACCTGGTCGCTGTGGTGGGCGAAGATTTCAAGCACGAAGAGATTGCCTTTTTGCGGGCGCGCGGCGTTGATCTGGATGGGTTGACCACGGAAAAGGGCAAAACATTCCGCTGGAAAGGCCGTTATCTGGCCAACATGAACGATCGCGAGACGATCTATACGCATCTCAATGTTTTTCAGACGTTCAATCCCGTATTGCCGGAAAAATACCGCGACAGTGAATTTGTCTTTCTCGCCAATATCAGTCCGGAACTGCAGTACCACGTCATGACACAGGTGCGAAAACCCAAGTTCGTCGCCATGGACACGATGAATTTCTGGATCACGGGTTCTCTGGAATCCCTGCGGCGAACGCTGGGGGTCGTGGACGCCCTGCTGATCAACGATTCGGAAGTGAAGATGCTTTCGGAGGAGGATAATCTCTTCATCGCGGCGCGCCGCGTTCAGGAGATGGGCCCCAAGACCCTGATCATCAAGAAAGGCGAACACGGCGCCTTGCTGGTGCATGGCAGCAGCTATTTTCACTGTCCGGCCTATCCGGTCGAGTCGCTCAATGATCCAACCGGCGCCGGGGACACCTTTGCCGGCGGTTTCATGGGATACCTGGCCATGGCCGGAGAGGTCACGGAAGATCATTTGCGGCGGGCCGTGGTTTTCGGCAGTGCGCTGGCCTCCTTCTGTGTCGAGGACTTTAGCATCGGCCGGCTGCAGTCGCTGAGCAAGGCAGATATTGGCGCCCGGGTAGAGTCTTTGCGTGAAATGACCCGCTTCAGCGAAGACACACGCTGGCTGGCCGGGCGTTGATTTCGGTTGAAGACATCCGCTTCGCGTATCGCGATGAAGGGGGCGAACAGCGGCTTGTGCTCCAGGGGATTTCCACACAGATACAACCCGGCGAATCGCTGGCCATTATGGGGGCTAACGGTTCGGGGAAGAGCACCTTCGTCAAATGTTTGAACGGCCTGCTCGTGCCGTATTCAGGCCGGGTTTTGGTGGATGGGTTGGATACGGCCAGCGACGAACAGCTGGCGGCCATTCGCCGCCGCGTCGGCATGATCTTTCAGAATCCGGACAATCAGATCGTCTCCGCCACGGTGGAGCGGGAAATTGCATTCGGTCTGGAAAACCTCGGCCTGTCACCCGATGAGATGCATGCCCGGGTGGAGGAGATGCTGCAGCGTTTCGATCTGGTGCCGCTGCGGCGCAAGTCGCCGCATTATTTATCCGGCGGAGAAAAACAGCGGCTGGCCCTGGCCGCGGTACTGGCGATGCGGCCGCAGTATGTTATCCTCGATGAGCCGACCTCCCTGCTGGATCCGCAGCATCGCAGCGATATTCTGGAAATTTTGCGGGATTGGCATCGCCATGAAAAAATTGCCACGCTGCTGGTCACCCAGTTTGCCGATGAAGCCGTGCATGCACAACGTCTGATGATTTTTCATCAGGGTGCGATTCATATTCAGGGGGCGCCCGAAGCTGTTTTCCAGCAAGTGCAAGAACTCGAAAGAATCGGACTGGAAGCGCCCATTGCTGTTTTTGTGAAGCAGTTGTTGGGAAAACACTAATCTGAAATTGTTTTTTTCTTTTTTTCCTGTTATATTAAGGGGTCCGCTTGCCTATCTGTTCAATGCCATCTCATAGATGAGGAGTCACGCATGCGCAGAATTTTCATCTTTCCTTTTCTCGTTATTCTGTTCTCCACCCCAGCCCTGAAGGGGCAGAATTACCAGGCCTTCTTTACAGATTCAACCATGCGCGTCGATTATTATCACACCGGTACGGCGGCTGAAGAAATATTCAGCCTCGATCAGGTATATCTTGAAGGACCCTGGCCAGGCAGCAAAACCCGGCTGCTCGATTCACTGCATCTGGGCAAATATCTGGCCAGGGTCTATGATGTGCAGACGGATCAGCTCTTGTTCAGCTATAGTTACAACACGGTATTCGGTGAGTGGCAGACCACGTCTGAAGCCATTTCGGGCATCAAGCGCACCATGCACGAGAGTGTGCGCTTTCCCTTTCCACGCCGTGCAGTGAAGATTGTCATCGCCAGCCGCGATCGCAAAAATATATTTTCTGATCACTTCACCACAGTGATCGAACCTGATTCCCGTTTTGTCAATCGTGAGAGCAAACATTTTCCGTTCACCGTGCAGAAGGTATTGCATAACGGCGATCCGGCGCGCAAAGTGGATCTGCTGATTCTTGGAGATGGGTACACGCAGGAGGAAGCGCAGGCGTTTAAGGATGATGTGGCGCGTTTTCAGAAACGGCTCTTTTCGGTCACTCCGTTCAAGGAGCGCAAAGAGGATTTCAACGTCTGGGCCATTCACGCTGTTGCGAAGGAATCCGGCATTGATGATCCGCGCGCCGGCGTCTGGAAAAATAATCTGCTGGGAACCACGTATAATTCGCTCGACCTGCAGCGCTATGTGTTGACCACAGAAAACCGCATGCTACGGGATGTGGCTTCCATGGCGCCCTATGATGCGCTCTATATCATCTTCAATGCACCTGGTTATGGCGGCGGCGGCATCTATAACTGGTACTCCACCTGCTATGCGGGCGAGAGCAAGAATATACCGGAATGGTGGTCCTTGTACGTTTTTGTCCATGAATTCGGCCATTCTTTTGGCGGACTGGGCGATGAATACTATACGTCGGATGTCGCCTACAATGAATTTTATCCCGCGGGCGTCGAGCCCGTGGATCCCAATCTGACCGCGCTGTTGGACAAGGATAATCTGAAATGGAAGCATCTGGTTCAACCGGGTACACCGTTGCCAACGCCCTGGGGCAAAGCCGGGTATGATTCCCTGAGCCTGCAATTGCGTTTATCTGCCGCCGACTATTTTAAAAACGCCGCCAGGATGGACAGCATTCGCACGGCCATTCCGGTGTCGCGTGTGGGCGCCTACGAAGGGGCCGGTTATGCCAGCAACGGACTGTACCGGCCAGCGATCGATTGCATCATGTTTTCAAAAAATATCGTCCCTTTTTGTCCGGTCTGCGCCGAGGCGATCGATCGCGTCATAGATACCCTTGTGAAATAGAGAGAAACGAGTAATGGCGGTTCAGCCTCACAACATATGGTCCTTCATCGATGAGACGATGCTGCAGCACCTGCAGGATTCATTCGCCGCGCAGCAACATTTATCCATCGCCCTGTTCTCCCGCGATGCAAGTCCGTTGTGCAGACCTGCGACGTATCGTCATATGAGTGGTGAGGCCGGACGGTTGTTACAGCCATTTCTGCACTTCATTTTGAGCAATCCCCCGCACTTTGCGGGATTGGGATTGCAGGACGGCAATACGATTTTTGCCTCCTTTTTTGGCGGTGCCATCCATCGCGCCATCGTGCCGATTCTTGTGAATCGGCAAATGGTGGGTGCGGCCCAATTACTGGCATGCAAAAAAATGGACAAATTTGACCTGCAGCGCTGGCAGTATATTCTCGACGGATTTGCCTGGAATGAGGTGAGCTATCTGGCTTTTCTGGATTCTCAACCGCATGTTCCCATGGCAGATCTGATGCAGAACAGTGCGCTGCTGCAGGCGCAGCTGTCTGACTTAATCGAATTTGCTCAATCCAGCCCGGCAAAGAAAAGCAGTGCAGAAGGAGAAACGCTCCAACCCGCCGCGTCACAGGCGGAATTGCTCTGCAACAGCCAGGGAGACATCCTCAATGCATCGGATGCGATGGTGCAAGTGCTCCGCTATGAGAACGTTTCCGAAATAGTCGGATTGAATGTTGTCACGCATCTCGTGATCCGCGCTGCAGATCAGGTCGCATTGCAGAAAGAAATGCGACATCCGCGGGGTGCGTTCAGCAAAAGCGCTCATGTGCAAACCAAGGATGGTTATCTTCTGGAGATTAACTGGAGGATCCTGCCCGAAAAAGATACGGATGGTCAGGATGTAGGTTGGCGTTGGGGCGTGAAAGATGTAAAACCGGTATATGAATCAGGAAAACCGGCATCGGTCACCACCGAATCGCTGCCGCTGGAAAAGCTCGAAGAGAATGGCTCGGACTACGAGCGGGTGCGCGCTGCCATTGGCGAGCGCGACGAAACCCGGACTGAGGCGCCTGCCGGGGTGGATTCCGAGTTGACAGAGGAGGAAGTTCCTGGGCAAGGTGTCATCCGGGAGGTCTTGCCAGAGGAGGAATTTCTTGAGCAAGGTGTCATCCGGGAGGTCTCGCCAGAGGAGTTATCCTTTTTGGATAATCTAAAGCTGCCGCTCTTTGCCATTGATCCGGATGGGCGCATCCTGCTGTGGAACAGACTGCTTGAGCAACAGCTGCATATTCCCGCGGCCGCGGTGGTGGGTACTTCGTTCGGAAATCTTTTGGTTGACGATTCGTTAAAAATCTGGCAACAGTGGCTTTTCGATTTTCGCATCGACCGGGATGCCGTTGAATTCAAGTCAGCGACGCTGCTGCATCTGCTCGATAACAGCGGCGATGCCTTTGCCTTGCGCCTGGAGTTGGCGAAAAGTACGGTGATGGATCAACTGATAATCTCCGCCATTGTGGCCTCGTGTGAAAAAACAACGCTGCCGCTGCGATTACGATCGAGATCTATTGAGCCATCGTTCCCGGAAGCGCCTGCCAGTCCCACTTTGGGGCCAACCGAACCGGAGGTCCGTGATGTGTTGGCTGAACTCATCGAACGGGTTGAAAACGAATGGGGGGCATTGTACGCGGCCCTGCAGCGTCTGGGTGGGGAACGGTCCCTGGCACCGGCTTCGCGGGAATTGACGACCGCAACCCTGCGCAGCGGCGAACGTTTTTCACGTCTCCTGCAAGAGATGCACTATGGCTGTGGCAGGATTCAACTCAACAAATCCGCGGTCAACCTGGCCCGTCTCATTCGCCATGCGACCAATACCCAGGTCACACTTTTTGAACAACCCCTGAGCGTGCAATGGCACATCGCAGACGAGGGATTGATGGCTCATGCCGATCTGGTGGTGACTTTTCATGCGATGATTTATCTGCTGGATTACATTCGCCGCTCCGTCACCGTGGAAACGCCGCTGCGGGTGCAAATCAAATCAGCCCCATGGCCCGATGCCGCAGAGAAGGTGGAGCAGAAAAATCCCGCGGTGCTTCTCGAAATCTGCTATGAAGATCCCGGCGTTGCGCTGCCGCAGCCGCAAAAGTGGACCTGGCCACACCACAAAGAGGGCGATCTCGCCCTGGCAGCCGTGCATGCGATTGCAGCCGCCCAGGGATGTGAGATCAAGGTGCCCCCGGGTCCCAAGGGCAAGAATTGCATCCGGATGTTCTGGCCTGCGGCACCCGCAGCTAAAACGCGCCATAAAAAATCCACCACGGTATTGGTGATCGAGGATGAACCGGGCATCGTCCAGATGAATACGCTCATGCTGGAGCATGCGGGGTATAAAGTCCTGGCTGCGCTGACCGGCACTGAGGGATTAAAGCTGCTGCAATTGCATCAAGAGGAGATTGGCACCGTGCTGCTCGACTGGCAGCTTCCGGATATGACCTGTGAAGAGACAGCCGAAAAAATACATGCCATTTCTCCCATCCCCATCATTTTTTCCAGCGGCTATATCCCGGATACGGATATGAAGCGCATCCTGGATAAGTACCACGCTCAATTCCTGCAAAAACCCTACACCCTTGCCACGCTCGCCAAGACCGTTGACAAAACCATGCGCAACCAGGCGTGAGGGACGCTCCTCCGTTTATTCAACCTGTCATTGTCATCACACCCGATGTGTCACAAATACTTGACCTGATGTCGTCTTTTTTTGACATCTGTTTGCAGGCGGATGATTTAACTTTAATAAAAATAAACAGCGGTTACTCTCGTTGGATGGCATAGTTATTGCATAAATCGTGATGTGAGTAATGAAATCAAGCGAGGTTGCAGATTAGGACGACTATTTCTGCATAGCGCAGAAGAAAGGATTTGTATCATGTCAAAGTATGTCCGATTGGGGGGCGGAGCCCTTCTGATCATGGTGCTTTTTTGCATGAATGCATCGGCGCAGTTGAATTTTAAGAACAGCGCCAGCACGACGATCATGGCGTTGACGCAGACGGGCAGTCTTGGCGTCGGCATTGCAGCCCCGGCATCAAAGCTGACGGTCTATGGAGGGGGTACGATCGGCACAGGGTACAACCTCATAGCGGCGCCGAGTAACGGGTTGCTCGTTCAGGGCCGGGTGGGCATTGGCAAGACCAATCCGCTCTACCAGATCGATATTTCAAATAATACAACTACAACCAACGAAACTTCAATACACTTTGGCAAAAATACGGATGATACAGGCGGATATCTCGCTTCCCAATTTCCGACTCAATTCGTCATTGCTGGAGGATGTGCCTATAATGGCACAACCGGGCCTGCGATGACAGCCAAAACGACCCAGCCCACTTCCATTGGATCATATCTGGGAAACATTTACTTTAACAACGATCCTAGCGTGGGTGTTGGCACAACCTTTGAACCCACCAAGAACATGGTGCTGGGCGGGACCGGTACTGTATATATTGGAACTTTTAAAAATTCCGGGATTGGCTATGATGGCTTTCAAATACACAGCGAATTGAAACTGGATGCCATCACCACACGTTCGTCCACGGTCGGTGGACGCTCGCAAATTCGATTCCGTAATGTCGCCGCTTGGACTGAATTCGGAGAAGGCGGGGGCGGCTTTCTGACGTCGGCCCATCAAAGCCAGTTTGGCATCAGCGGGGGTGCGTTCCGCGATAATGATGGTGTTTGGAAGGTGTGGGGACTGAGCACCCCGGGAACTGTGGCGCCCACGGCCATCATGTCCTATAATGGCAATATTTACTTTTATGCGCGTCCGGCTCTGGCTAATGGAAGCACCTGGAATTTGGCCACCGACGGTTCCCAGCGCATGATGATCAGTTCGAGTGGTTATGTCGGCATCGGCAACACCAATCCGGGATACCTGCTGGCCGTCGGCAGCAGCGGGGCTCATTGCGACGGCACCACCTGGACGCCCGCTTCCAGCCGCGCCGTCAAGCGCAATATCCAGCCGCTGCCAGCAGACCAGGCCTATGAGGTATTCCGCCAGCTGGAACCGGTCAGTTTTGAGTACAAAACCCGCCCCCTTGGCGACACCAACCTCGGTTTCATCGCCGAAGATGTGCCTGAGCTGGTCGCGGAACGCGAACGTAAAAATGTCGATCCCATGGATTTCATCGCCCTGCTGACCCGGGTGGTGCAGGAACAGGACAAAAAAATTCAGGCCTATGAGAAAAGGCTCCAGGCGCTGGAGAAACAGCGCTAGGAGCCTTGTTGAAATATTCCTTTTCGAGCCGTTTCCATCCCCGGAGGCGGCTTTTTTGTGTGTACCCTGACGGTGCGCCGTGCATGGCACGGCAGCGTCAGAGTTCCCTGCGTGCTCTCAGGCGCATCGGGCGCACATGAGATCAGAAAATCAGGGGGAGTAAAGGCTCACACTGCAAAGCGGAAATTGATGATGTCGCCATCCTTGACCGGATACTCCTTGCCTTCCAGGCGCAACACCGCTTCGCTGCGGCATTTTGCCATGGTACCCCTGACGATGAAATCATCATAATGGACCACTTCGGCGCGGATGAAGCCGCGCTCGATGTCGCTGTGAATCTCACCGGCAGCCTGCGGCGCCAAAGTGTGATGATGGATGGTCCAGGCGCGCACCTCATCTTCACCCACGGTGAAAAAAGAGAGCAGGCCGAGGAGCTGGTACGAGGTTCGCAGCAGCCGGTGCATTGCCGGTTGCGTGATGCCGGCATCCTGACGAAATACCTCCGCTTCTTCCTCGGAGAGCTGCTGGATTTCCATTTCGATTTGCGCGGAGATGGGCAGCACCACCGTATGCGGCACTTTTTCCCAATCGCCAAGTTGTGACCGGATGGCCTCCGTGCTGCTGATTTCTTTTTCATCGATATTGGGCACCAGGATGTGCGGCTTGAGCGTGAGAAACTGATAACCGCGCACCAGATGCTCCTCATCGGCGGAAATGGAGAGGCTGCGCAGCGGCTGCAAGCTTTCCAGAGCGGTTTTAAAACGTTCCAGCAGGGCTTGTTCTTTTACATGCTGGTCGGTCTTGCGCACGCGCATCTCTTTCTCAATGCGCTGCAGGCGGTTTTCGATGATGGCGAGATCGCTGAGGATGAATTCTTCCTGCACCAGATTGAAATCGCGATGGACATCGATGCTGTTGAGGGGATGGGGCACATTGTCGTTGTGAAAGGCGGCGGCAATCACCAGAACCGCGTCGAGCGTGCGCAGCTGTCCGAGAAACTGATCGCTGAAGCCGCCTTTTTTCTGTTCGTCCGCGCTCAACCCGGCGAGGTCGATGTACTCGATGGTGGCGGGCGTCTTTTTCTTGGGTTGAAAAATGTCATTGAGCCGGTCCAGACGTTCATCCGGCACTTTGACGATGGCGTGCTGGGCATCGCGCTTGCCGCTGGCCATGGCTGCCGCATCGAGTGCGGCCCCGGTGAGGGCGTTGAATAGCGTGGTCTTGCCGGAAAAAGGCAAACCAACGATTCCTGTTTTCATAGATAGGTCCTGATTAAGTCAATATTTTAATTAAATATAAGAGTTTACGAGGTCATTTGCAAGAAAAATATCGGCCGCTCAGACAGCTATTTTATGCTTTATAAAATGAAAAATATTTTGCATATTAATTTGCTGTAATTTATGTTGGTTGGGTGGCAATAATGTATCCTGTTCTATTCATAAAGGAGTGCCATGTTCAAAAAACAGAAAACCGGCGCCATGCTCTGCCCCAATTGCAACCGTCTGATTTCCGCCAATGCCAGGGAATGCATCCACTGCGGCTGGAAAAATTACGGCGTCTCCGGGCTGAGCACGGGTTTTGAAACATTGATTCGCAGCCTCGGCGGACTCGTGCCCGTGCTCATGGCCGTCTGCATCTTTCTCTATGTCATCAGTTTGCTCATGGATATCTCCGCCGTGATGCAGCCGCGCGGTTTGTTCGGCCTGTTAGCGCCGGGCGGTGAAGCGCTCTACCGCCTTGGCATGACCGGTGTTTATCCCATGTCGCAGGGCAAGTGGTGGACACTGATCACCGCCATCTATCTCCACGGCGGCTTGCTTCATATTCTCTTCAACATGATCTGGCTGCGCAATGTCGGCTATGCTGTGGATGAGCTTTTTGGCACCTCGCGTGCGTTTCTCATCTTCACCCTCAGCGGCATCATCGGTTTCGTGGCCTCCAACTTGCTGGGCGTGATCTTTACCATCGGCGCTTCCGGTTCCATTTTTGGCTTGCTGGGCGCCCTGATCTATTACGGCCGCCATCGTGGTGGTTCCTTCGGCGAGGCCGTCTACCGTCAGGTGGGCAGTTGGGCGCTCATGGCCTTTGTCTTTGGCTTTCTCTTTCCCGGCATCAACAACTGGGCGCACGCCGGCGGATTCGTGGGCGGCTATGTATCGGCCTGGCTTCTCGGTTATCAGGAAATTCGTCGTGAAAACGGCAGACATCGTCTCCTGGCTGTCCTTGCAGCCGTGCTGACCGTCGCCGCTTTCGGGCTCGCCCTTTTCTTCTAAGCTGATATGCGGGTATCGGTCATCATAACCACGTGCGATCGCGCGGGTTTGCTCCTGGAAGCGCTGCAATCGGTGCTGGCGCAGAGCCGTCCCGCGGATGAGATCATCGTTGTGGATGATGGCTCGGCCGATAACACGCGGGATGCGCTCGCGCCCTATCGGGAGCGCATCCGGATGCTGCATCATGAAAAGCCTCTGGGCGTCTCCGCGGCGCGGAATCGCGGCATTGCAGCCGCGACCGGGGAGTGGCTCGCCTTTCTCGACTCGGACGATCTGTGGATGCCGCAAAAACTGGCGCTGCAGACGGCCGCCTTGCACAACCAGCCGGAGTATCTCATCTGCTATACGGATGAAGAGTGGCGCCGTCATGGCCGCTGGATGAATCAGGGCAAAAGACACGCAAAATACGCGGGGTGGATTTATCACCACTGTCTGCCGCTGTGCATCATCAGTCCTTCTTCCATCCTGCTGCACCGGCAGGTTCTTGAGAAGGTCGGCCTGTTCGATCCCGGCTTGCCGGCCTGTGAAGATTATGACCTGTGGCTGCGCATGACATGGCAGTACCCGGTGCTGTTCCTGCCGCAACGGCTGATCATCAAGCGGGCCGGGGATTGGCCGCAGCTGTCCCGGCAGCACGGCCTGGACCGCTATCGCATCATCGCGCTGGCAAAGATGCTGACGGTGAAAGGGTTACCAGAATCGGATCGTGCGCCAACCCGCACTCTGTTGCAGGAAAAATGCCGCATCTATGCGCTCGGCTGCCGTAAATACGGTAAAGAAGAAGAGGCGGCCTGGGCGGAAACACTCTGTGACCGGTTATTGAAATAATCGCCGCTGCGTGGGAGCATCATCTTAATTTGTCGACAATTTTAGAGTGGCATTTTATAAGGAGTCATCAAGTGACAAGAAGCAAACTATTTGGCACTGTGGTGCTGTTGGGTGTGATTATCTTCGGTGCCGGTTGTCAGAAACAACCGACTGCTGCTGCAGAATCTGTCATTCGTGAATTCCACCAGGCATTCGATCAAAAAGACATGGCGGCGCTGAAGGCGCTGTGTCATACGGACATGTTCTGGTACACGCTCAACGGCAAGGCTCTGCCGCCTGGGGCCTTTGATCAATTTTTCATGCCCATGCTGCGGAGCTGGGGGGATGTCAGGACAGTGCTCAAAGATGTGCAATTTCAAGGCGATGGCACTCTGATGACGGCGCGTTACAAGAGCACCATTCATATTATCAGCCATGGCCGCACCACGCCCCTGAATAATCTGCACACCATGATTCTGATCAAATCTGAGGGCGTGTGGAAAATCTGGCAGCACCATATGAGCAAAGAATAACTTGTTTTGGAGAGAACCATGCAAGCGACTCAACTTGGATTTATCGGCCTGGGCATCATGGGGCAGCCGATGGTGATGAACCTGCTCAAGGCGGGATTTCCTGTGACTGTTTATAATCGTACGACCAGCAAAACAGAGGCCGCCGTTGCCGCGGGTGCCGCGCGCGCTTATTCTCCCCGCGAAGTGGCTGAGAAGAGCGAAATCATCATCACCATGGTGACCGATTCGCCAGACGTTGTCGACGTCATTGCAGGGTCGGAAGGTGTACTGCAAGGCCTGCGTCCCGGCGCCGTGGTCATCGATATGAGCACCATTTCGCCCTCGGTGACGCGGCGGCTGGCGCTGGAGATCGAAAAGCAAGGCGGCGACATGCTCGATGCGCCCGTGAGCGGCGGCGATACAGGCGCCAAGGCGGGAACGCTGGCGATCATGGCCGGCGGCAAAGCCGAGGTA
The DNA here is from genome assembly GCA_963169875.1 of Candidatus Zhuqueibacterota bacterium. Classification (GTDB taxonomy): domain Bacteria; phylum Zhuqueibacterota; class Zhuqueibacteria; order Residuimicrobiales; family Residuimicrobiaceae; genus UBA2214. The sequence continues at coordinate 5,044 of CAUJEL010000164.1, read as the reverse complement.
TTCGAGCGCTGCCTGCCGGTTTTTCGCGCCCTGGGCAAGTCCATGACCCTGGTGGGCGGCCATGGCATGGGCCAGACGGTTAAATTATGCAATCAGATTCTGGTATCGGTCAACAACCTGGCCGTGTGTGAGGCCGTTCAGTTCGCGCGCCGCGCGGGCGTGGATGCCAATATCATGATCGAGGCGGTTAAAAACGGCGCCGCCGGGTCGTGGCAGCTCAACAACCTCGGCCCGCGCATGGTGGCCAGCGATTTTGCGCCCGGATTCATGATCGATCTGCAACAGAAAGACCTCGCTCTGGCTTTGGAGGCGGCGCGGGAGATGAAATTGCCGTCCCCTGCGCTGGCGCTGGTGGCGCAACTTTTCAACGGCTGTCAGGCCCACGGCGAAGGCCGCGAAGGCACCCAGGCCCTTATCAAATCCCTGCAGCGCCTCGGCAATATGCACTAGTGCGCTGTCCCAAGGGGATCGCCGCGGGAATGTCAGAGACACCCTCAAAGCCGGTAAATGTCCCGATCAGGATCGGTTGAAACAGGATCGCCGTGTGTATGTCAAAGGCACCCCTCACAAGCAGGGCGCCTTTCAAAGTGCGGACTGGTGTTCTGGATCACGGCCGCGGAAGTATAAAAGCTGTAACTTGAGAGGTATGAATTTATTTTCGGCGATGACTTTGTTGTGTTGGTAATTATAAATGAGTCCACTCTAATAACGGCCAATTTCACGATCCTGTTCGATTCATAAACCGCCGAGTGCGCCGAGGCAGCCGAGCGATTTTTATTACAATGATCAAAATTTATTCGATTTGATTTGATCTCAGTCATCAAAGTTTTTGTAAAAGCCATCTTTATGTTTTTCTTTTCTTTGCGTACCTCTGCGACCTCGGCGGTGAATCATTCAGGCCTGGTATACGAATAAAAAAATCAAACTAAATATAAAACAATTCTTTCAAGTCCTGGTTAAGGTTTTTAGAATTGGCTTATGAATAAATTGGCGATTTCTGGATGGTGAAATGAAAAAATATATCTGTGCGGCAGCCTGGTTGCCCGCTTTTAGCCTGATGTGGTTGTCCTGCTCCCTGGAATCCCCCAAAGCGCCCAGCTGGGATACCACCCTGCGCGTGCCCCTGACCGATCACATCTATTCCATCGAGGAATTGATCCGCGGGGATGACCATCTGACCGCTGGCACAGACGGCCTGCTCGCTTTCCATTTCGAACAGGCGTTGGATACCTCCTATGTCAAGGATTACCTCACTTTTCCCGAAATTCACGAGACGGTCAACATCGGTCTGGATGCATTGACGATTCCGAACATTCCGGTGGTGGCTGACCGCTTCCTGTGGTCGCAGCTTTCAGCGGAAGCGGTCAGCAAAAATGGCACCACAGGCACCATAGCGCCCTTTACCTTCAACCGCGTCACAGGCGCTTTTCATGCCAGCGAAGATCTGCTTTTCGCCACACTGACTTCGGGTGTCGCCTGGCTGCACATCTATAATCGTCTGCCGGTTCCCCTTGAAAATATCATTTTATCGCTTCAGGATCCCGCCACCTCGGCGATTGTCGTCACGTCGCCACTGCTGCGGTTGGTGGCTGCGGACGATTCCGCCATCGTCGAGGTCGACATGGCCGGGAAAAGTTTCCCCCCGCAGAGCCGCTGGCTGTTGAGCGGGAATTCCCAGGGCAGCCGCGGCGGCCAGATCGCCATTGATGGGACGCGGTCCGTGGATGTTGTATCCGAACTGCGCAGCTTCAGCATTTCCAGCGTCGAAGCGCGCATACCCGCCCTGACCATCGATCATGCCGAGACCATGGTGATCGATAAAAGTGGAAAAAATGCCATCGCCGATCTTGAGTTCAGGGGGGGGCGATTCCGATTGTCCATCGACAACCGCACGCCCTTTGCCAGCCCCGGTATCTCCATCCAGTTTGATGAGATCAGGCACAAAGACTCCGGCCTGCCGCTGCAATTGAAAGTGGCGATGCAGCCATTCGCGACGCAAATTCTGGACGTGAATCTCGCCGCGTACGCCATTCATCTCGATGTGCCGCAAGCGGGCTCACCGCAACAAATGCACGTTTCAATCGCAGCGCAAACTGCCGATCTGCGCAGTCAGTACATTACCCTGGGCGCGGAAAATAAAATTATCCTGTCACTGGACATGGACCACATGGTGCTGGATCATTTCCGGGGCAGGCTGGAAGCGCGCACCGTGGAGCTGGATAGCACGGTGCAGAACGTGACCGTCAGCGAAGAGTGGGGCACGCTGGACGGCGTCACGGTGAATGATGCGCGCATGCAGGTGACCCTTTATAACACCATCGAAATGCCCATCGAATTTCATGGCGCGCTTTATGGCTTTAATGACCGCGGCGAGTCCGCGCTTTTCCCGTTCAATGTCCTCATCGCCCCGCCCGATCCGGGACAGGAAAGAGCCACCGTCCTGCCGCTTTTCACCAGTCAAAATAGTTCCATCGTTCCGTTCATCAACCTGCAGCCCACCAAGCTGGCGGCCGGCGGCTACATCACCGTCGGCGATGGCATGACGCTCGGTCAGGTGACCTCGACGGATTATGTCCGCGGCCGGTTTGTTCTGGATATTCCGGTGGATCTCAAATGGGAAAAGCGCAGCATTGAGGGGGACATTTCGCAACTGCGTATTGCCCCGGAGAACCAGGAGGGTGATGCGTTTGATGAAGCGGACGATGTGGTTGTTCTGGCTGGTGATGCAACACGTCACATGCGCGCTGTCTCCGTGGCGGCCGAGATCGAAAACCATCTCCCCGTGGGCGGCTCGCTTTTTATCCATTTTGGCACCGACTCGTCCAAATTGGCGGCGCAGCCGGACTTGGCGGTAGGTCCGCTACGCATCGAAGCCGCACCAGTCAATGCTGCCGGCACCGTCACCGGTGCGCGGTCGCAGCGCCTGGCGACCTCCATCAATGAGACATCGATGGCCCTGTTTTATAACGAGGGACAACATGAAAAGACGATATATTTTCGTTACGTGGTGAAACTGGACGGAACCGGCGGGCAAAAGGCGCGCGTCTATCTCAATGATTACTTTCGCATCCAGGCGCTGTTGGAGATGACGCTGCGCGTTAAAGAAAGCGATGAGGATACGCCATGATCCCTGCCCGTTTTTACACCACACTTGATGGACACAAGGTGCAGTGCCATCTTTGTCCCCACGAATGCATCATTGCCGATGACCAGCTTGGCGTCTGCGGAGTGCGTCAGAATCAGGGCGGCACGCTGCAGGCGTTGACGTATAATCAGGCCATCGCATTGCATGTCGATCCCATCGAAAAAAAGCCGCTCTATCATGTCCATCCCGGTTCGCGTTCTTTTTCCGTTGCGGCGGCGGGGTGCAATTTTCACTGCCAGTTCTGCCAGAATCATGAGATTTCGCAAATCCGCGCTTCATATAGCCGGCTGCCAGGGCGTGCGCTGACCGCTGCGGACGTCGTTGATCAGGCCCTGGCATCGGACTGCCGCACCATCGCCTGCACCTACACCGAACCCACGGTCTATTACGAATGGGCCCTGGATATTGCGCGTACGGCCCATGCCCAGGGATTGGGAACGGTGTGGGTGACCAATGGCTACATTAATGCGGCGCCGTTGCAGGAGATCGCGCCGTTCCTGACGGCTGCCAATGTGGATCTGAAGGGGTGGGATGATGCGTTCTATCGCAAGGTGGTGGGCGGCTCGCTGCAGCCGGTTCTGGATACCCTGCAGTTGATGAAAAAATTGGGGATTTGGGTGGAAGTCACCACGCTGCTGGTGCCCGGGTATTGCGATGATGAGAACACGTTACGATCCATTGCCGCATACATCAGGGAGCATCTCGGCGTGGAGACGCCGTGGCACATCAGCCGGTTCTATCCGCAATATCGGCTGGGCGCGCTGCCGCCCACATCGTTGACCGTGCTGCGCCGCGGCCGGGAGATCGGGATTGAGGAAGGTTTGCGCTATGTCTATTGCGGCAATGCGCCCGGGGATGTGGGAGAGCATACCTTCTGTTACCGCTGCGGCGCTCTGCTCATCGAGCGTATTGGATTTGAGGTGCTCCATGACAAGATGGTGGCAGGACGCTGTCCGGTCTGTGCGGCGGAGATCGACGGGATTGGTTTTTGATTGTGTTTCCCTCAGCGCCCCTGTGCCTCAGGGATTTAATCTTTCACCACCGAGGCTCCGAGACACAGAGAAAATGAAAACTATATAGTGAACACGCAAAGCATCTCCTGCGTTTCACGGTTGTTTTTCCCCAAAAATAGTCCGCACCAGGAGTAGATGACGCTGAGCCTCGAGTCTGATCATGTCATCATTATGTTACTTGCATTGCTGCCAAAAGTAAACTAAAATTTACCATGGTTTATTTATAGCGATTTAAGTAAACTATTTGGCATGCCGCCATCTGCCGGCCGCTGGGAGGTGTCTCTGTGCCCAGTCCTTACCAGCAGATTCTGATCAGCCTTGAAGGTTGCGGCATCAGCTGCTGCGGAATCTTGCTCTGTCCCCGATCGGCCTCACGGCATGCCGCAACCTGTGGATAAAGCTCTGCAAAAAAAATCCCGGACTCGCACAAAGTCCGGGATTTTTTATTTGTGTTGTTGCTGGTTACTTCAACATCACCATGCGGTGCACCTTTGCTTGCGATCCGGATTGAATCCGCAGCAGGTAGATGCCGCTGGGGGCTTTCTGCCCCGTCCCATCGCGGCCATCCCAACGCACCTGGTACCTTCCGCTCTCCTGAACGCCTGAGGCGAGCATCCGCACCTGCTGTCCCAGCAGATTATAAACCGCAACCTGCACATCACCCCGTTGCGGCAGCGTGTACTCGACCGTGGTCTCCGGATTGAAGGGATTGGGATAATTGCGCACGGAGAGCTCGAACACAGCAGCCAGCGCGACCGCTTCGCTCTGTGCTTTTGCCGCGAATTGGGCGGCCGCGTCATCGGAAGCGAAGAATTCGAGCTCGACCAGCTGGCTCCATCCCTGCGCGGGTTGATCGATGACCAGTTTGACATATCTGGCCGGTGAC
>CAUJEL010000163.1 GCA_963169875.1 Candidatus Zhuqueibacterota bacterium | reverse complement strand
AAATAGACTTTTGCATCATGGCGCAAAGACCGTCAAATGGCGCGGCACTACCGAGACTGTGATCGGTGTCTGCCCCATGATCTCGCCATCGGGCGTCAGTATCCGGGCGCCATCGGGCGTAAACCGCATCTGTGCCGCTTTAAACGTCCTTACTTCCTGCATGCGAACATGCGTGCCCTTGAATATTTTCGGCAGAGCCGAGAGCAGCCGCAGCCGCGATACTTTATTCAGAATCACCACATCGAGCAATCCATCGTCGATTTCAGCCTCCGGCGCCATGATCATGTCGCCGCCGGTCTTCATGGAATTGCTGATTTCGACGAAAATATTATCGAACTGAAACGCCTGTCCGTCGATCTCGCAGTCCAGCGCGTAGGATTTCAGCTTGCGGGTGATGATGAAAACGCCGATGACGTAGCTGAGATCACCCCATTTCTTGTAAAGGCTGGCTTTTTGCGCCACATCGGCGACAAAACCGAATCCGAGGATATTGACGAAATAAAAGCTGCGATCCGCGGCCTGGCAATAGCCCAGGTCCACTTTTCTCGTCTTGCCCGCCACGATGGTCGTGATGGCGTGCTCAATGGAATGGATGGGCACATCACGGGAAAAGGAGTTGCCCGTGCCCACGGGGATGATGCCGAGCGGGATCGGCAGTGACGCATCCCCACTCATCATGCCGTTGATGACTTCGAACAGCGTGCCATCGCCGCCGACGGCGACGATGCCATCCCAGTTTCCTTTGACTTCCCGTGCGGCTACCTCGATGAGGCTGCCGGCGGCGTGCGAAAAAACGGTTTCAACGTCCACCCGCTGCTGTGTAAAAATCTCGAGCGCTTTCTCAGCGGCTGCTTCTCCCCGTTTGCGGCCTGCATGTGGATTGACCAGCATCAGTATTTTCATACAATCCTTGTCCATTGGAATGATGGATCATTAAAATGGCAGCCCTGTACCATTGGAAATATCTTCAATCCGCAGCACCTCGGTAACGACGTAATTGCTCATGCCCCGCCACGGCAGCGTGTGCAGATATTCTTTATAACGCACTTCGACGAATTTGCCGCTGGCGCGTTCCAGCTTTTGCGCCGTGCTGTCATCAACGACGCTGAATTCGAATTCATTGCTCTGCAGGGCGCCCGGTGCGGGCGTCTTGAATCCCGCCTGAATCAGCCGGCCTTCCCAGGTCTTGAAGAGATAGCCCTTCTTGACCACAAAGTTCAGGGTGCCCGCCTTGACGCCCTCGCCAAAGACAAAATAATATCGCCACCACAGAAAAGCCAGCAAAACGACCGTTAAAATGGCGAATCCGAGTTTGATAGACTTTTTTGCTTTCATCAGTTCCAGCACTCCGCACAATTGTTCGAAATGATCAGTTGCACTTTTCGGGAAATTAGCCAATCGGCCTCATAAAAACAAGCAAAAACTCAAAATCAACTTGACGCGTGAATATTTTTTTTTTATCTTTGGTTAATAAGATAGACAGCGAATACGATCATCATTGCAGGAGGAACTCATGTCAAAAAATCAAGATGTAAAGAAAAAAGAAAACAAGAAAAAATCTGAAAAAACCCTGAAAGAAAAAAGGGCCGAAAAAAAGGCCAAAAAAGCGGCCAAATAGGTTTCCCAAAAAATGACAAACCGGAGTAGCAGCCTGTGACGCACTCCGGTTTTTTTATTCAGCCTTTGCCAAGTCAGCCTGAAGATGATCCGGAGCTGTCAATCACCCCGGTCTTAACCACCTTATTGATCGCGAATGAACCGATGCTGCAAATCTATGTGGATGCCGATGCCTGCCCGGTCAAGCAGGAAATTTATAAAGTAGCCAAGCGCTATGACCTTAGCGTCACGCTGGTGTCAAATTCTCATCTGCGTCTGCCAACGCAGGAAAAGGTAGACCTGGTCATAGTGGAAAAAGAGGGCGACGCTGCGGATAATTGGATCGTCTCCCATTGTCAAAAAGATGATATCGTAATCACCGCTGATATACCGCTCGCTGCGCAATGTCTGCGGCAAGAATCCCGTGTCATAACGCCTTCCGGCAAGGTATATACAGAAAACAACATCGGCGCTGCATTGGCCACCCGTGATTTGCTGACGGATCTTCGCGGCGCCGGCGCCATCACCGGCGGCCCTTCTTCCTTTGCAAAACGGGATCGCTCGCAATTTCTCCAGGCTCTGGACCGGCTAATCCAGGAAATCCGCCGCGTGTAACACACGCTACTCTCCCGCGTGTTCCCGGGGCGCATAAAAACGCGATGGGACTACCTCTTCGGCATAACCGCTATCCCAGCTTTTATAAAAGATTTCCCGCAAGCGTTCCGCCATCGCGGCATTGCGAATGACCAATCCCGCATTACGCGAGGTATGGAAATAGCTTTTTTCTCCATTGCTGGTTCCCAACCAGAAGGCATCCCCATCCACTAAAATATATTTGCAATGCTCCACACGCGCATAAGGTATATACCCGCCGGACCATTCGGGAATGACGCTGAATTTCACCTCGATATTCTCAAGAGCAGCCAGTTCCTTGAGCGCCGCTTCAGCGCGGGAACCTTTTTGCCAATCCGCAACCAGCAATCGCACCTTCACACCGCGACCGGCGGCGCGCCGCAGCGCCCCATCCAGCGCATCATAACAGGAGCCGTCGCGACTCCGCGGTGAATAGGAGAGAAATTGCAGGCAGATCTCCTTTCCGGCCTGAGCCAGCAGCCGGGTGATGTGCAATTCATCCCACAGGGTGGTATCCGGAATCAGAGTACGCGGACTACAGGTCGGTTGAATGCTCACTGCACCATAATCTTCCGTGTTCATCACCACCGGGACGTCATAGGTGCGGCGGGAGAGGACAAAACGGCTGCTATCCGGGTCATGCAGCGCGGCCAGGCGCCAGTCAAGGTCAAACAAGTCCTGATACACAGAGGCGATCCGTTCATCGTCAATCCGCAGGCCCAATTCATGGATATGGGTCAACGCCCGCCAATCGAAATTCTGACTGCCGATGAAAAAGACCTGCCCATCCACGACCATGTATTTGCCATGTTGAACAGAGCCTGCCAATGCCACAAAATCAATTAAACGTACGGATATGCGCTCCATGCGGCTGAACGAATCCAGCATGGCGGGATAGGTATTGTACATGCGGCGGTCGGCGATGATCCGGATCTGCACGCCCCTCTGCCCGGCCGCCATTAAAGCCTGGATGACCGGATCGAGGGCTTCTCCCCGCTGCGGCGAGATATAAAATTGCTCGAGGTCGATGCTCTTTTGCGCCTTGCTGAACATCTCGATCCAGACCTCCTCGGTGTTGCGAATATCCGGATTGTCGAGCGTCGTCTCCACAGGAATACTCTCGACAAACTCGATCATTGCCGCAGCACCCTGCGCCAAAGCAGTTCCAGCGCAAAAAACAGCCATGCAAAGAAAAGTGATAATTTGCTTCATCTCGTTCTCGCATTAAAAAAATGATCAAGCCGCACTGCGTTCAATCAACAAGACGGACCCAAACATCTGCAGATTTATATAAAGGCAAGCATCCCGCATTTGATAGCCTGCACTATTCATGAACAACTCGAGGAGGAGTTTTAATGATTATCCAAATTGAGCGATTGGTGCACAAAAGGCAACCTTGCGAAGGTTCCCAACCTTCGCAAGGTTAAGGCAATCCGGGTTAGGAATTAATTTAATAAAAAATCATAGTATATAGACATCAAAACTGAGTTCTACCACGAAGGGCACAAAGGGCAAAAAGGATAATACAAAAACTGCAAATTTACTTGAATTGTCAGGTCGTCGTGCTTCCCGATCTTCGTGAGCTTTGTGGTTAGGAATTGTTCAGGATCGCGGCGACCTCGTCACCAGGTTTCTTGCCATACCAGGTTACCTGCCACCAGAGTCGCCCGAATGGAGCGATCCTCATTGAGAATGACAAGATCTGCATCCATCCCCATCGCGATACGACCTTTACGCTTTTCCAAACCCAGCACCCTGGCGGCCTGGGCGGTTCCCGCGGCGACAGCGGCCTCGAAAGAGCAACCGCTGTATTCGGCAAACCGCCACACGATTTCCGCCATGGACAAGGCCGAACCAATCAGCGTGCCATCGGGGTAGCGCGCCGTGCCGTTTCTGGATTCATAGTCGCGGCCGTTGTAAACATAGCGGCCCTCCGGCAGACCGATGGCCTGGACGCCATCGGTGATGGGAATGCAGCGCTCGACGCCTATAAGGCGTCTCAACAGCCGCACCATACCCGGGTGGACATGGACGCCATCGCTGATGATTTGCGCCGTGACTTCGGGATGTTCAAATACCGCGAGAAGCGGACCCGGTTCGCGATGGCTGAGTCCGGCCATGGCATTGAAAATATGGGTGACATGGGGGATACCCGCATCCAGGCCCGCCCGCGCCTCAGCCAGGGTGGCGTTGGTATGACCCAGGGATGGCACAACTCCATTGTGCAGCAGGCCATGGATGAGGTCGAGATTGCCGGGGAGTTCCGGGGCGATAGTCATCATTTTCAGGGCGCCGCCGCAGGCGTTTAAAACGGCATCCAGATTCCGCGTATGAGTATCATAGATACAACGGGGATCGAGTCCGCCTTTTTTCAGCGCATTGATATAGGGGCCTTCCAGATGGATGCCGAGCACACGCGCGCCGCCAAGGTCTTCCTGCATGGCTTGTGCGGCCAAAGTCAAATGGCGGTTGTCACCATCGGGAAAGATGACGGTGGTGGCCAGAAAGCTGGTGGTACCCAATCGGGCCAGCGTCCTCGACATGGTCTGCAGCGCCTCTGGAGTGGCATCCAGGACGTCGGCGCCGCCGGCGCCCTGGATATGCAGATCGATAAAGCCCGGAAGGACGAGCCGGCCCTGTGCGTCCAGCACCTTTACGGCGGATGCATCGAGGTTGCCGATGGCGGCAATGCGGCCGCCCTGGATCGCGATATCGACGCGTTCAGGGCGATCCAGCAGGCGGGCGTTTTTCAGGATCAAATCAAATGGATGGTTCATCGCGCTCTTTTCTGCATGATCTTACACATTACGAAATGGCTGCGAAACCTTGCAATGATGCGAGGACACCCTTAGGGTGAGAATTCGCAACTTTGGCACTAAAAATGTCCGCAAACCCTGGCAACGGCCTCACAATTTTTTGCCGCCGGGACCAACCAGGAACCAGATGATGAATCCAACGACCGGAAAAATGAGAATCAGAAGCGTCCAGCCGATTTTCGCCGCTGTGGAAGCGGAGCTCTTGAACACCTGCAAAATCGCCCAGATGTCCGCAATCAGGATGAGCAATCCGATGAGAGTTCCAAACATGACAAACCTCCTGGTTTAGGGTTGCGTGCGCCACTCGCCGGCCAGAAGAGAATCGATGCGCACCAGGGCATAGCCTTTGGCCCGGAGTGCATCGATCAGATCCCCAAGCCGTGCATGGAATTTATCCGTGCGTCTCGGATCAGTACCGATGTGAATGAGCAGAATGAATCCATTGAGGCCATGAGTATCCTGTCCTTCGTAGCTGAAGATGCGGTCCCAGATGGATTGTGAAGAACGGTAAGAAGTCATATCCGGCGTGGTATAGTCGGCGTTGGAAGTGGTGCCGGGGGTAAAATTGAACAGGGTGACATCGAGTTCTGCGGCCCACTGCACATGTTGTGCATTGTACCATTCATAGGGCGGGATGAAGAGGGCTGGTGCGCGTTTGCCGAGGCCGAAAGCTACCATGGCATGGTAATTATCAAGGAGATCGGCCTTGAAGTGGTCTTCATCGACCAGCGAAGAATCGCGCTGATCCCAGGGCGCATAGAGCAGATGCCGGTCGGAATGGGGGCCGAGATAATGTCCATCCTGGATCAGGCCATGGATGAGCGAAGCTTTGTCAGGATCGCGGTAGAAATCGCCGGTGAAGAAAAATCCGCCCTTGACGTTTTTGTTCTGGAGTGTCTCCCGTATGGAGGAGCCGCCGTCGGCGAAATCGCCGCCGGTGAAGATGAGGGCCAGTTCGTGGCGGGTGGTGTCGCCGCGGATGACGGCACCATGATCCCGGGTGAAGTGCAGGGGATTCTGCGCCCAGGCCATAGCGGCAGAGAAGATGATGAGATAGAGTAGATGTGTTTTCATGGTGCAATGTACAAAAAATATGGACGTTGCGCTACAAATCTTTTAGGATGCGAGGTACTTGATTTTCCGTTGCGGCTACTGCCGTCTCCGCACCTCGCGCTGAATACCCCCGCATACTTCGAGCGGCCATGCATTCTGAGGCAAAATATGTTTGCACTCAGGCGGGCATGTTCACCAGGGTATGGCATCCCCCAAAAGCCGGGCCCCGATGCCGCTGTTGCCCAAATTCCCTACTCTTTATGGTAAAAATTCCGCTTCAACCAGATCAAGGTCTGACGGATCGCCTGGTGGCGGTGTGCGGGCGCAATAAAAGAGTGCGAGGCGCCGGGAATTTCCATAAAGTCCGCCGGCGGCACTGCCAGATCGCGGAAATGCTGAAAACCGTCGACAAAAACAGGATCATCCGCGCTGCCCTGAAGAATCAATTTCGGCATGGCCAGCCGTGCGAACGCAGCAGCCACATCATAGTGTAAAGCCTCTTCCCAGAACTCTTTTTTTATCAGCCATCCCTCATGTTCATAGAGGCCGTTATGTTCCGGCACGCGATAGACTGTATCTTTATACGCCTCAAACACCTTGTTCATGTCCGGCACAGCGGACCAGGTGATCAGGGCATCAACCGGCGTCCCGGTCAGGGTGAGGATGGCTGTGGCAGCGCCCATGCTCAGACCGAGCACAGCCACTTTTTCATAACCGCGCTGCCGTGCCCATTCCAGAGCATCGCGCAGATTGGCGATGTTATGACTGATCCGCGTATCGGCAAAGACGCCCGCGCTGTCCCCGGATCCGTAAAAATCAAAGCGCAAGGCATCGGCGCCATCCTGGGCGATGCAGCGGCCCAGTTCGACAAAGATGCGCCGGCTCTCAACCTTGTGTCCGGTGAAACCGTGACACAGCAACACCAGTTCTTTTCTGCCGCCCTGGTGCAGCATGCCGACGATTTGCTGCTCCTCACTGAGAAAGGTGACGGGCGACTCGACGTTTATTAACGGTTTCCTGGGCATTTTCAAACCCTGCTTTTGCTGGATGCGATATACAGGCGTAAGCCTTTACACACGACGATATAACTTCTTATCACGATTGCATCGTCCAAAAAAACGGCGCCACCAGAAAAAAATAGCGCTGACGAAGACGTCAGCGCTAAAAAGGGTGTTTATCCCATCACCACACACGGCTACCCACACCCGACACTGTGCCTTGCGGCACAATACTCAAGTTAAGATTTTTCATGTAAAAGTCAAGTGAATTTTGTTCCCGGGGCGCAAAAAGGGTAGAAAAAACACTATTTATAGTCAATTTTCCCGTATTACGAACTAAATATAGGATTATGATTGCCTCGGAATAGAGCGAAAAGGTGCACAATTCAGTTCCAGGGCGCTGGCTTTTTTGATTTTTCGCCCTTGTCCTGCTCTATTTATGCGCCCACTCTGCAAACCACTACTTTTACTGATTACACGAACGACAACGATCCTGAATTCAAACAAATCAATTAGTGTAAATTCGTGTAATTCGTGGTTGAGGCTTTAAAGAACAGACTTGATACTAATCCGCCAGGCACGCCGAGCCGTTTTTATGGGGATTATCGAACAAGCTCTGCTTTGAATTTCATCTGTGTCTTAAAAGCTTCTATCGAGGCTATTTTTATGTTTTCCTTTTCTTTGCGCTTCCTAGCATTCCCGGCGGTATAGAATTCACATCAACTATTTCAGTAGAACCTCATGAGAAAAAAAAGGCCATCCTTTTGGGATGGCCTGAATGAAACATCGATTAATACATGTCACCGCCAGGAGGCATCGGCGGAGTTGCCGGCTTGGGTTCCGGTTTCTCAGCGATGGCGCATTCGGTCATCAGGAAGAGGCTGGCCACAGAGGCCGCATTTTCCAGTGCGATGCGCGAGACCTTGGTGGGATCGATGACGCCGGCCTTGTAGAGATCTTCGAACACCTCGGTTTCGGCATTGAAGCCGAAAGCGCCTTCGGTGTCGCGAACTTTTTGCACGACGATGGAGCCTTCCCATCCGGCGTTCTCAGAGATCAGGCGAATGGGTTCTTCGATGGCGCGGCGCAGAATCGCGACGCCGATCTTTTCGTCGCCATTGACTTGCAGCTTTTCCAATGCCGGGATGGCGCGCAGATACGCAATGCCGCCGCCGGGCACGATGCCCTCTTCAACCGCAGCGCGGGTGGCATGCAAGGCATCCTCAACACGGGCTTTTTTCTCTTTCATTTCAACTTCCGTGGCCGCGCCCACATTGAGGACTGCGACACCGCCGGCCAGCTTGGCCAGGCGTTCCTGCAGCTTTTCGCGATCATAATCGGAGGTGGAGGCATCGATCTGCTTCTTGATCTGGCCGATGCGCGATTTGATGTCTTCGGTCTTGCCGGCACCCTCGACGATGGTGGTGTTGTCTTTGTCGATGGTGATGCGTTTGGCATGGCCGAGATCGGACATGGTGGCATTTTCCAGTTTAAAGCCGGTCTCTTCAGAAATGACGCGGCCACCGGTCAACACAGCGATGTCTTCCAGCATGGCTTTGCGGCGATCTCCAAATCCGGGGGCTTTCACCGCGGCGACGCGCAGGGTGCCGCGCAGCTTGTTGACAACCAGCGTCGCCAACGCCTCGCCTTCAATGTCTTCGGCGATGATCAGCAACGGACGGCCGGTCTGGGCGGATTTCTCCAGAATCGGCAACAGATCTTTCATGGCGCTGATCTTTTTGTCATGAATCAGGACTGTGGCATCGTCGAGAACCGCTTCCATGGTGTCCGGATTGGTGACAAAATAAGGCGAGATATAACCACGGTCGAACTGCATGCCTTCGACCACTTCCAGCGTCGTATCAGTGCTCTTGGCTTCTTCGACGGTGATGACGCCATCTTTGCCGACTTTTTCCATGGCATCCGCGATCAATTCGCCGATGGCCTTGTCGTTGTTCGCCGAAATGGCGCCGACCTGGGCGATTTCGGTCTTGCCCGGCAATGGGCGGCTCAGTTTCTTCAGCTCTTCGACGACAGCCTTGACGCCCTTTTCGATGCCGCGTTTCAGCGCCATCGGATTGGAGCCGGCGGTGACGTTTTTCAGACCTTCACGAATAATGGCCTGGGCCAGAACCGTGGCGGTGGTGGTGCCGTCACCGGCCACATCGCTGGTTTTGGAAGCGACTTCGCGAACCATCTGAGCACCCATATTCTCAAGAGCGTCTTCCAATTCAACTTCTTTGGCGACTGTGACGCCATCTTTGGTCACGGTCGGAGCGCCAAACTTTTTCTCAATGACGACATTTCGTCCCTTGGGACCCAGCGTGGCGCCTACCGCCTTGGCCAGTTTGTCAACACCGGCCTTCATCGCGCTGCGCGCTTCCACATCAAATTCAATAATCTTGGCCATATTATAAAACCTCCTGATAGGATTCGGTTAATGTATCATTTTACATGATTGCAAAGATATCGCTCTCGCGCATGATCAAATAGTCTTCACCATCAACAGTCACTTCGGTGCCGGAATATTTTCCGTATAAAACCTTATCGCCGACTTTCACGCTCATCTCGATCTTGGCGCCGTTATCAGAGATCTTGCCCGGCCCGATCGCCACAATAGTGCCCTGCATGGGTTTCTCTTTCGCCGTATCCGGAATGATGATACTGCCCTGCTTGACTTCTTCTTCCTCAACCGGCTTCACGACCACACGGTCAGCCAACGGTTTAATCTTCATATCGCATCCTCCAATGTAACTTAATTTGTTATTTTAAATGATTGTTGTTAGCACTCTTTATTGATGAGTGCTAACAATACTATAATATAAGATATTTTTCGTATTTGTCAAGTAATTTTTGCTTCACCGGCAAATTTGCCATTTTTCGCTTGACATTAAGCCGCTGAGTGGATATATTTAAATTGATGTAACTTAAGCTGTTCTTTATCTTACTCGGATTCGGTGTTAACACAACTCTCAAGGTGAAAATATTCACCGCTGCGATGCAGAGAAGTGGCTTCTGGCGATTCTTGACACAGAATCCGAGTCTTACTTGCATCATTGTCAAGCAGCAAAACCCAATCCATGGACCGAGAAGTGATTCGTTAACGCTAGCAGGAAGGGGTGTACCAATGAAAGAATTCGTGGAGTACATCGTCAAACATTTGGTCGATAATCCAGACGAAGTCAAGGTGTCAGAAGTCTTCGGCGAAACAACAGTCGTTTACGAACTGCGCGTTTCGCAGCCGGATATGGGTAAAGTGATCGGCAAGAACGGCCGCACCGCGCATGCCATCCGCGTCCTTTTGAGCGCGGTATCGCGTAAAGCCGGAAAACATGCCACGTTGGAAATTCTCGAATAATCAACTTGACCATAAATGGGGGGAAAGCACCAGCATTGTTCCACCCACATTCTTGAATCAGCCACTGCGATACTTGAGTGTATAGATATAGCTGACCGTCGGCATCGTGTTGCGACGGTCATTTTTTTATATATGCAAGCCCGTTCGATTGCGCTACCCTTGCGAAGGTTTGAAGCCGGCGCAAAATTGCAGCGATGAGGCGGCAGCGCTCATCTCGCGCGCATGCTATTTGTGGTATTTCTCATTGCGAAGGATCGAGAAACCGCGGTAGAGTTGTTCGAGGAAAACAGTGAGCGCCAATTCATGCGCAAAAGTCATGGCCGAGAGCGAAAGGCGCTGATTGGCACGCTCGATAACCTGGGCGCCAAGACCATGGGGACCGCCGATGCAAAAAACCAGCGTGCGGCTGCCGGCTGCCATCTGCCGCTGCAAGAACTGCGCAAATGCCGCGGAATTCATGCCCTCCCCTCTGCTGTCCAGAGCCACGCAATAATCGGACGGTGAGACGGATGCCAGCATACGGGCGCCTTCGCGGCGGCAGATCTCTTCCGGTCGCTGTTGCAGTATGCGTTCCGGCTTGATGCTGCAAAGTTCCGCGGGTTGATAGTGGCCGATGCGGCTGATATAGTCGTCGCAGAGCGCCTGGTAGTGCGCATTCGTGGTCTTGCCAACGATGATAATTCGTATTTTCATTTTTCACCAACTGCCGCTTGACGCTGAAACAGGACCTGATCATGGACCATGAAAAGAATGCCGGTGTTTCCACCAGCCGGATAAAATTCTGCGATCTGCGTTGTGAAAACGCCTCTTTCCCCAGCGAAGAAAATCTCGATGGCGCCCGGAGCTGTCGCACCTTCGCAGCCCTGTGGTGCAGCGCTCTGCAGCAAATCGTCACTAAAAATGCGCCCTGCGCCGTCCAGTTCGGCCAACGCAGGCCCAAATCCAATCTGTAAGCCCTCACGCAGCTGCCACGATGCGATCATCTCGACGGCAGGCACTGCAACCCGACGCGAAGCCGTCCGTTGAAAGCCGGGTATTGCGGCATCTGCTGAAACCGCGGCCGCAAAGCCATAAGCTGCAGCACGCGAACCTCCTTGAGACTGTCGAAGGCGGCCATGTCAGCCGCGGGAATTGGATCCCCCGACGAATTCTTGATTTTCATGGGATTTATCGGCCGGCCATTTTCGTAAAACGTGTAATGCAGATGCGGCCCGGTCGCCAAACCCGTACTGCCGACATAGCCAATGACATCGCGTTGCCGCACTCCCGCGCCCGCCACAATGCCTGCTGCAAATCCACTCAAATGCCCATACAGGGTCATAAATCGCGGATTCTTGTGGCGAATCTTGACGAAATTGCCGATCCCGCTATCATACCCTTTCTCGACCACAACCCCATCGGCCGCAGCGGAAACCGGTGTTCCGGCCGCGGCCGCAAAATCGACGCCGTAATGGGGGCGCACGATCTTCAGAATCGGATGCCGCCGTCCACCGCTGAAATGGGAACTGATGCGGCGATAGTTCAGGGGTGATTTCAGAAAGGTCTTTTGAAACGAGCGGCCGTGCAGATCATAATAGCCGCGCAGCTCTTCATCTTTCTGAAAATAGAGCGCAGTATAATCGCCATCCTGCGCACGATACTGTCCAGCCAGCACACGGCCGTAGCGGATGAGATCGCCAACGCTGTCCGGCCTCGCCGGATCGAGAACATGTTCACTCTCAAAGAGCACGCGAAACTCATCGCCAACCCTGGGATCAACAAAGAAATCTATATCCCACTGAAACACATCACTGAAAGCGACAACCAGTTCGTCGCTGTGTCCCATGGATTTGACCGCATCGTACAAACTGGTCTGAACATAGCCGGAGATGCCATGCACGCGCGTGATCAGGGGCGTCTGCACCACCTGCGGCTGCAACAAACCCAGGGAGTCCTTCAGTACACGAATCGTACGGTCCGAACTGGGATAATATTCAAATCCGTGAACGACACCAAGAGAGTCGTGCAGGATGCTGTACCTGCTCTCGCCTCTAATTTTGCGAACGTCAAAAACCTGCGCAAATGCGCTGACGATATCAGTGGCCAGCACGCGATCCAAAACATCCCGCATCAACACCTGGTCCAGCGTTTCGCCAAAGCGGAATGTGCCTTCTTTACGCAGATATATTTTTTCGCGGTTATCACGCGCTGCATCGTCAGAAACCGCGGGATCGACCTCCGCCCCCCTCTGACAAGCCATGAAAACAGCACCCCCTGCGAGCAGCAGTCGAATAAATCTTGATTTGGTCAATGAATCAGCCTCCTGAAAAACGCCGCGCTAGCCGGCCCGCGCCCGCCAGGCTATACTTGCATAAAATAATATATTTGACTATCTTGTTACTGGAACCGAACCTGTCAAGAAAGAGACCTATGACCGAACGCGCCATGCTCATCAGCGGCGCCAGCGGTTTTCTCGGCGGCGCCCTGTATCATAAAGCCGTCCACCTCTGGCGCGTCACCGCCCTCTGTCATTCCAAATCCATGCCGGGCATGCTGCCTGTGGATCTGACGGACGCGGCTAAAGTGCGCACCATCGTGCGCGCAGTGAAACCGCGCGTCATTTTACACCTGGCCGCCAATGCCAATCTGGATTCGTGCGAAAAGGAACCGCAACAGGCACATGCCGTCAATGTGGCCGCTACCGCCACCCTGCTTCAGGCTGCGGACGACATTGGCGCACGCCTGGTATTCGTTTCCACCGATATGGTCTTTGACGGCCACCAGGGCAACTACCATGAACTGGATCCTGTTGCACCGCTTTCAGTGTACGGTGACACCAAAGTGGCCGCCGAAAAACGGGTGCTGGCCGCCAAAGGCCCCCATGTCGTGGCCCGGGCAGCGTTGATTTACGGCCGTCCCCGGCTCGGCGGCTCCTCTTTCTCCGAGTGGATCGAAAAACGGCTGCAAGCCCGTCAACCGGTCACCCTCTATAACGATCAATTCCGCACCCCGGTCTGGGTCGAAAACCTGGCCGACCAGTTGCTGGAGTTAGCCTGCAACGATTATTGCGGCATTCTCCACTGCGCCGGCAGCGAACGCATCGATCGTCTGGGATTTGGCCGGATTCTTTGTCAAAAGGCCGGATACGATGCGCATCTTCTGATCCCATCCTCCATGCATGATCACATCACACCGGCCCCGCGGCCGGCGGATGTCTCCCTCAATGTCGAGCTGGCGCGGCAGATCCTGCACACGCCGTTGCTCAGCGTCGAGGAAGGCATCTCGCAAATGACGGCCAAAGCCTAGAGCCGCTTGAAAATCTGCAAAAATTTCAGCTTCCACACCATCCAGATCGCCTCGCGGATGATGCGCTTGGACATCTTGGATGTGCCCGCCGCCCGGTCGACAAAAACGATGGGGATTTCCTTGATGCGATAGCCTTTGACCCAGGCGCGAAAATTCATCTCGATCTGAAATGAATACCCGTCCGATTGCACTCTTTTTAAATCTATGTTTTCCAATACCTCACGACGAAAACATTTAAAACCGGCCGTGCAATCCCGCAACTGCAAGCCGGTGATAAAGCGGGTATAGGTGCTGGCGAACATGCTCAATAGTAACCGCTTCAGGGGCCAATTGACCACATTGACGCCGTCGATGTATCGCGAGCCGATGACGATATCCGCATCGGCACTGGCTTCCAGGAGTCGCAGCAAATCCTTGGGATCATGGGAAAAATCCGCGTCCATCTCAATAATACGCGCATAATCCCTTTCCAGCGCATAATGAAATCCAGCAACATAAGCGGTGCCGAGTCCCAATTTCTTCTCACGGCGCATGAGATGAACCCGAGGATCTGTGCGCTGTACCGCTTCGACAAGATCCCCCGTGCCGTCCGGGGAGTTGTCATCAATGACGAGCACTTCCACATCGGGGATCTGCTGCTGAAATATGGCCTTTATGAAAGGCACAATATTTTGCTGTTCATTATAGGTGGGTACGATCACAAGCGTCTTCAAGGTCAACTCCTCGATTCATTGAACCAGTATTAAGGTTCTATTTCTACTTTTTTACGGGCTATTCCTGTTTTCCATATCCAGGCGCAGACGCAGCAGGCCGCCCCGGGCATCGCTGAGTTTCAGCCCCAGCTGCTGCATGGCTTTATCCACGCGTAAACCCGATTTCATCGGACGCGGGGCTGTCTGGGCGAGATCGGCCGTTTTGATGCGGGCGATCAGCCCTGCATCAAGATCGAATACCTCAGCGATCAGCAGCGCAAAGTGGTAGCGGTCGATGATTTCGCGGCCGGCTATGTGATAAAATCCGCAAGCATCCACTGCCGCAATGCGCCATAAGCCTTCGGCCAACTCTTCAGCAAGGGTGGTGTTGCCGGATTGATCATCGACGATGCGCACGGATTCGCCCTTTTTCAGCTTTTCGATGAGCCAGGTGACGAAATTGGGACGAATACCCACCGCCCTGCCATAGAGCACCATGGTGCGCGCCACCGCAAAGTGGAGATCCGACGCCCGCAGTACATTCTCGCCGGCCAGCTTTGATTTGCCGTAATAGCCAATGGGATTGGGGCGGTCCTCCTCGCTGTAAGGACCATTTTTGCCGTCAAAGATATAATCTGTCGACACATGCGCCAATTTGGCGTGATGACGCCGGCACGCATGCAGCAGGTTCTCGACCGCTGTGACGTTGGCACGCCAGCACAGTTCGCGCTCCTTTTCCGCGGCATCGACATTGGTGAAACCGGCGGCATTGATCACCCAGTCCGGCTTGAAATCACGTACCAGTCTGGCCGTCTCCGCCCGCTCGCCCAAATCTACGCGCCGGTAGGGCGAATCATCCGGGCCGACGCCGTTCTCCTGTAAATCAGTTCTGAGTATTTCAGCGTCCGCAGGCGCGGATGCCAGCAGTTTTTGTCCCAGCAGTCCATTGCAGCCGGTGATGAGATATCGCATGGAATTCCAATACTAAAGTTTGCAGCCATTTTTGCGGAATTGCACTAATTTCGCCTTGATCTCCGGGTAATTCAACGCCAGCATCTCCGCGACGAGGATAGCCGCATTGCCAGCGCCCGCTTTGCCAATGGCCATTGTGGCCACGGGAATCCCTTTGGGCATCTGCACGATGGCGTACAGTGCATCCACGCCGTTGAGCGCCGACCCGGCCAAAGGCACGCCGATGACGGGCAGCAGGGTGTGACTGGCGATGACACCTGGTAGATGGGCGGCCATGCCCGCGCCCGCGATGATGGCGGAAAATCCAGCGGCTTCCGCATTTTTTGCGAATGCTGCGGTTTCATCGGGATTGCGGTGCGCGGAGAGTATATGAACCTCATAAGCGATGCCGAAATAATCCAGCAGTTCATGGGCGGTCGACATGACCTCGGCATCCGATGAACTCCCCATGAGTATGGCAATTTTGGGCATGAAAGATCTCCGTTTGATTTAGATACATGTTTTCTGGTTCCCGGGCGGCAGGCGGGCTCTCCGGAGCCCAGTCTTATGCTCCTCCACCTGCCCTTGGTGCGGCTCACCCTGCAACGTAATCCAGGTTAGGCCGCATCAGCAAAGAGGGAGCCCGGCCGACCGCCCTCTGAAGCGGGCTCCTACACGTCCGCCGGCCTGTTTTTCTCCCGTCGCAAGGCAAAAACCACCCCCCCGGGAATCGTCGCCAGAATGCCCACCAGGTAGGCGAGAAACTCAAAAGCCACGACCTGCACGGAAGGCAATCCAATTTGGGCAAACAACGTTGCAGCGCTCTGCTCACGTACACCCAGTCCCCCCAGCGAAATCGGCAGGCTGGCCACCAGGGCGACAATCGGTATGAAGAGAAAAAAATAATTGATATAGGTGCGCACGCCCAGCGCATAGGCAGCCCAATAATGGGTGAGGATGCGCAGGCTCTGGATCAGCAGCGCCAGACAGAACAGCCTCAATAATAATGTACGTTCATGACGGAAATCGTGCAGACTGTAATAGAAGGCTTTGGCTTTGACGTGCAGCGATTCCGGCAGCAGCAGACGGAAAATGCCGGAAAATTTTTTCGCAAATGGCTCATAGAACAAAAACGCTGCTGCCAATGCCCAGGCGGCGAAGACCAGGATGATCGATTCGATGGCCGCATCAGCGACCATTCTTTGCGCCATCAACAGCGTCGCAAAGAGCGCCAGCGAAGCCATGGCAAAAAAACCAATGAACCGGTCCATGATGACCGTAGAGAGCGCGCTGCTGGTCTCGCCGCTCATCCGGCGAATGTCGAACACGCGCAGGGCATCGCCCCCGACATTACCGATGAGAAAATTATTAAAAAACAATCCCACGTGATAGACGGACAGCACCTGCGGGAACGATATCTTTATCTTTTTATGATGCAGCAGCATATACCACTGCAGCGCGCCCAGGATATTACTGAGAACAAAAGCCGCCACACTGAGCGCCACGCCGCCCCATGCTGCCCGCTCGAACTGATCCACCCAACGCGACCAGCCAATGTTGCGCATCAGCAACAAGATCAACCCTGCACTCACCGTGACCTTGATCAGCGTCATTCCACTCTGGCGGAAAAATCGTATCATCTTTTTATGAGACTTTTCTGGCACGCATCGCATTCCTTTTACAACAAACATGGAGTCCATCAGGGGATAGACTCCATGTTCTCAATTCCATCTGATTATCTTGCTCTATTTGCTGTTGCTGAGCAGTCTCTGCTCCTCAGCCAGACGCGCCCGGGCTTCATTATCATCCGGATGCCGTTTGATCCAATCCTCCAGCATCTCCACGGCTGTTTTGTGATCGCCGGTTCGGCTCAGACTGGCGACCAGATAACCGACCACCATGGGATTATCGGGCTGTGATTTGAGGATTTCTTTGCCGCGGCGGAGGAATTCATCTGTGCGACCGGCGAAATCGTACAACTGCCCGATCCGCATGGAGAGCCGGTAGTCCGGCACCGGAATGACCTTCTCCGGGATGACTTTTTCCATTTGATCCAGCACCTCGACGACCTTGTTGTTCTGCTGTTTCATCAGATATTCTTGCGCCAGCCGCAAATAGGCCGCGCGATAATTCTGCAGCAAACCCACCACATTGTCATCATAGTACACCGACGGATCATCCAGGCCGCGGTATTTGAAAACCTCCGTGAGATTTTTATGCAATTTTTCAGTGGCGAGCACCTCGCCGTTGACAGGCACCAGCTTGAAGGCCAGACCATCCATGCGCAGGAAGGAATCGAGATTGATTTTATTATCATCCGAAACCGTCACCGCAAAGGCGACCGGCTTGCGCCATTGGTTCGCATAAATAATATTGAGGATCATGAAATCCTGCACCCGCAATGCCTGTCCGAACACGGTCGGATTGACCGTGACTTCGAGTTCATTGAGCACCTCAAACGGCTGGGTGGCTGTCGTGCCAATTTCGCCGAGCACTTCAGAACGCATCCTTTCCGGCACGGGTATCCTGATAGTCTGCGCTTTCCACGGCATGAGTTCAAGCTGATCGATCTGATTATCCGTCAGAGAGATCGGCACTTTGGGCTCCTGATTTTTCAATTGCTTGATGTACCAGCTGGTGTTGAGCAGACTCAAATTGACAATACGCACGTCGGTGCGAATATTATATACATACTGCAGGAACCACAGCGGGAACGTGTCATTATCACCGTTGGTGAAAAGAATGGCATTGGGTTCGCAAGACTGCAGGATGTTATAAGAGTAATCATAGGCTACATAATTGCCCGTGCGGTCATGATCATGAAAATTGTGCGCGATCAGATTGATGGGCAGCGCCAGCAGCAAAACCCCAATCACCGCAGCACTCAACATTTTAAACACCCCATTGGATGGAGCGCCCGCCGCGGTTTTCACCATATGAAATCGTTCTTTAATCCACTCCAGGATGGCGCCGGCGCCAATGCCGATCCATAAAGCGAACGCGTAAAATGAACCGACAAAAACATAGTCCCGCTCACGCGGCTGTGGATTCTCCTGGTTCAGATAAATGACGATGGCGACGCCGGTGGCGAGAAACAGAGCCAGGATCATGGTGGCATGACGCCAGTGCTTTTTAAAATGATGCAACATGCCCAACAGACCTATTAGAAAAGGCAATGCCAGGATTCCTTTTGCCGTAAAGTTCTCGGCGATAAAACCGTCCTTGCCAATGGTCGTGCCCTTGCCGATGAATTGCCAGCCGAAGTAACGCAGATACATCTTTTTGATCTGGTAATCCCACATGAAATCCATCTGCTTGCTGAACTGATAGGTCTGGTAGTTACGTCCAGGATTCTCCTGTTTGAACTGCCACTCCTGAGGCAAGTTGGGAAAACGGCGCGGAAACAATCCCCAGGTGCCATACTGCTCGCGGTTGAGGTATTTCACCATGTCCGCAGCGGTCTCGGGATCATTTTCATCGATGACCGGATCCAGACCGGAACGGATATAAATCAGCGCATAGGTGGAATAGCCCAACAATACGAGAAAAAGCCCCATGAAAGCGAGGCTGGCAATGCGTTGTTTATTGCTGATGGCCCAGTAACAGCCGAACAGCACAAGGACATAGAGAAGCAGCACCGCCCACATGCCCAAATTACCGGCGATGAACGGCACATACTGCACCACGCCGGGATAGATGACCACAAAAATGGCGATGACGGCCGCCAGGAAATAGGCAACATTGCGAACCGTCATTTTTTCTCCGGTCATTTCCAGCCGGCGGAAGTAAACAACCAGGGCGATGGCTGGCAAGGCCAGCACCATGAGGAGATGCACACCCAGTGCCAGGCCGATGATATAGGCGATGAAGAGCAGATAGCGTTCTGCCCCCTTTTTCGCGGAGTGTTCCAGCCAATCCAGAATCAGATAAACAATGGCCGCCGTGAAGAGCATGGAAAAAGCGTACACTTCTGCTTCCACAGCATTGAACCAAACGGTGTCGGAGAAGGCGAGGGTGAGGGCGCCCAGAAGGCCGCCGGCCGTGAGGATGAGACTGTCAGCCCCGTCTTTCGGCTCGCCGCGCCATTGCTTGATGAGAATGACAATGGCCAGATAGGTCAGCAGGATGGTCAAAGCCGTGGCAATGGCCGACATCATGTTGACGCGCAAACCAATATCCGCGGTCCAGGGAAGAATACTGGCCAGGCGTCCGAGGAGAAGATAAAACGGCGCACCTGGAGGATGCGGAATGGCCAAAAGATGGGAGCAGGCGATGAATTCACCGCAATCCCAAAAAGAAACCGTGGGCGCTATGGTGCGCACATACATCAGAAATGGGACTACAAATGCGATTGCAGCGCCAATCCGGTGAATCAGTTTGTGATTCGTCATGCATTTCTCCATTTTTATAATCGACAAATATGTTTCATAATCTCTACAGCTTGCTGCGCCGAAGCGTCCCAGCTGAATCCTGCGGCCCACCGCCTCGCTTCGCTGCCCATGGTTCGCCGCAGCGGCTCATCGCGCAGCAGATTCAGCAGCGCGGCGGCGAGGTTTTCGATCCGGCCATACGGATAAAGCACGCCTGTTTTGCCATCGCGCACCGAATCCCGCAGTCCCGGGGAATCCGCGGCAACTACGGGTACACCACAGGCGTTGGCTTCGATGACCGTCAAACCCCAGCCCTCTTTCGGGGAAGGATTGACCACCACCCACGATTCATTGAGATGGCGCACTTTTTCTTCGTGCGAGACCTGTCCGGTGAAACGGACAAACGCCTGCAGTTCCAGCTCACAAGCCAGTTTCTTCAACTCCGGGGCGTAATCGCCATCGCCGACGATGACCAATTCCGCATCCGGCATACTGCGGCGCACGATCGCGAAAGCGCGCAGCAGGTGATCCACACTCTTGTAGCGCTTCAGACGGCCGAGATAACCGATGAGCGGTTTCTCACGCTTGCGTTTATCGTCGACCCGATATTGGTCTGCATCCACACCATTGGGAAGTAAATCAATGCTCGCCTTAATGCCCAGACGCTGCAACTCATCCCGCGTGCTGGCTGACACCGCCGCAAAGGGCGTGCGCCGGTAAATCCATGGCACCAGTTTTTCCGAAAGATAGACATAGGAAGCGGGTAAAAAGGAAGCCTCCAGATAGATGCTGCGTCCAAAAAGATGATGAACGATCGTCAGCAAGGGCTCGCGCACGTACAAGGGCGTGCAAAACGGAATCTTGTTGAGATCATCGATCACAATATCGAACTGATTGGTTTTTCGCAGCCGCCGGTATGCGCCTGGAACGATAAAATTGAAAAAGTTGCGCTGCCCGCGGCGGATGATGTTGATACCGTCAACGATTTCAGCGCGGGGTGCACCGGGAAAAGAGCTGCACAACAGCGTGACCTCGTGTCCAAGCGCCGCCACCCGTTTGAAAATCTCGTGAAAATGAACCTCGGCGCCCCCGCCCAGCGGATTAAGGACATCCTGCCAGTTGATGACGAGAATGCGCAGGGGGTGATCTGCCGGCGCATGCATCATCGTTTCGCCCCGGTCTTTTCTCCCGGTTTGAATCCCACGGCGCCGATATCCATCACGGTATGCAAAGCCCATGGCGCGCGTCTCATGCCTTTCCGCAACAGGGTGCGCACGTGGCTCAACACCGGCCAGGGCTTGGGATAGAGCGGCAGTTTGATGCCCGCTTTTTTAAAAACTTCCCGTCCCGCGCGATAGATAAAGCTGGGCCGCATCCAATCGCCATACAATCGTATGCTGGAAAAACCGGTCGCGGCAAACATGCGCTCGAGCTGGGGCTTGGAAAATTCGGTCTCCCAGCCGGCAAACCATTTATCAAGACGGATCAATAAATGTTTTACGACTGTGTACAAATGATACCGCTGCGGCACATCGGCCAGGGCAGCCCCGCCGGATCGCAGCACGCGCAAATTTTCCGCCAGGATATCCTGCGGATTGGTGAAATGTTCCAACAATCCCTGATGGAACACCACATCCAGGCAGCCGGTTTTGAAGGGCAGATGAAAGGCATCGCCGCGCACCAGGTAGACCGGATACGCCCAATCGCGGGCCAGATTCTGGATGACGCGCAAGGCGGGTTCGGAATAATCGAGCATGATGACCCGGCCGCCCTGACGACTGAGCGAAAGACTGTCGCGGCCGGAGCCCGCCCCGACCTCCAGCATCCATTTGCCGGCCGGATCTCCCAACGCGGCTATTTGCTGGATCACACGGTCCGAATTGGAATAGACCTGGTCGATCTGCTCCTTATCCTGCCAGAATTTATCCCAGACTTCACGCCGGTGTTGTGTTGTCGGTTGACTCATCGCTCTTCCGGGTTTCCTCAGCGGCATCTTTGACAGGTTCTTCGCTCTTGACCGGCTCGGGCGTGGATTCTTTTTCTGTTTCCCTGGCGGCCGCTTGTTTGTCCTTGTTCACTTCATCGACGAAATTGAGTTTCAATTCGCTGAGGATGTGGGTGAAGAATTTTTTCTCCTCTTCCCCTAAATTGCCTTTGGTTTTGGCGTCCAGCATATCGAGCATATCGATGGTCAACCGCGCTTGCTCCATGTCGCGTTCAATCTTGTCGGTCATGGGATTTTTCAGCTTGCCCATCTGCTGCATGGCCATGGCCTGAAACCACATCACCAGGTTCAAAAAGAGTACGGCTTGTTGTTGTTCTTTGTCTTCCATAGTCACACCAATAGTTTTTGTTTAGATTAATGAATTATGTCAAATATTCCTTGCAGATACAGCACTCAGCCCACCCACGCCAGCCCGAAACGTTCTTTAAAATTTTTCATGAAGTAATATCGCGTTCCCAGCACCTGTTGCCCGCGCAGGTTGGGATCCTCTTCGATCAACCTGAACGCCTCATCACGCGCCAGCTGCAGCAGTTTCATATCGACGCTTGGATCAGCCAGCTTCAACTCGGGCAGGCCATGTTGCCGCGTGCCGAAAAACTCACCCGGTCCGCGCAGTTTTAAATCTACTTCGGCGATTTTAAAGCCATCGTTGGTGTGCGCCAGCGTGTCAAGCCGCGTACGCGCCTCGGCAGTGAGTTGACCATAGGCGATGAGAATGCAATACGACTGCTTTGATCCGCGGCCGACGCGGCCGCGCAGCTGGTGCAGCTGTGTCAAGCCAAAACGCTCGGCATGTTCGACCACCATGACCGTGGCGTTGGGCACATCCACGCCCACCTCGATCACCGTGGTGCTGACGAGGATCTGAATTTCGTTGCGCTTGAAGGCGGACATCACCGCCTCTTTTTCATCGGGCCGCATGCGGCCATGGATGAGGCCGAGACGGCAGTTGGCGAAAAAGCCCTGACGCATGCGTTCGTAACTCTCCACCGCCGCCTTGAGATCCGATTTCTCCGATTCTTCGACCAGCGGAAAAACAATATACGCCTGCGCGCCCTCCTGCACCTGTTTGCGCAAAAACTGATAAATCTTGTGCCGCCGCGTCTCATCGCGCCATGAGGTCTTGATGGGCTTGCGATCCGCCGGCAATTCGTCGATCACGGAGACATCGAGATCGCCATACACCGTCATCGACAGGGTGCGCGGTATCGGCGTCGCGGTCATCACCAGAACATCGGGATTGAGCCCTTTTTCGCGCAGCTGCGCGCGCTGCATGACGCCGAAGCGGTGCTGTTCATCGATGACCACCAGACCAAGCTGGTGAAAATCGACGTGCTCCTGGATCAGGGCATGGGTGCCGACGATGATCCTGGCGCGGCCGTCGGCCACTTTTTCGAGAATCTCCGCGCGCACGGCCCGCGATTGCCCGCCGATGAGCAGCGCCACCTCCACGCCAAGCGCTTCGAGCTGACTGCGCAGCGTGAGATAGTGCTGTTCCGCGAGAATTTCCGTTGGCGCCATCAGGGCGGCCTGGTAGCCGTTCTCCACGGCGATCAGCATGGTGATGAGTGCGACCACGGTCTTGCCCGATCCCACGTCTCCCTGCAGGAGGCGGTTCATGGGCCGCCCGCTTTTCATGTCGGCGCGAATTTGCCGCGTCACACGTTTCTGCGCTTCCGTCAATGCAAAAGGCAGCTGTTCGACCAGCTTGCGCGTGTTCTCGCCGACCTGTTCGAAACGGATGCCGCCCTTGCCCTCCTGCTGATGGCGGCGGCGTACGGCCACCAGTAATTCCATAAAATACAATTCATCAAACTTTAAGCGCACTTGCGCCGCCTGCAGATGCGCAAAATCGTCCGGATAATGAATCTGCCGCAGCGCCTGCGCCAATGGCAAGAATCCATGGGCTGTCAGGAGCGGCTGCGGCACCGTCTCGGGGATCTTGTCGGCGTATTTCTTTAACAATCCGTTGATGAGACGTCGAAATCCGCGACTGTCGAATCCCGCTTTGCCCAGGGCCTCACTGGATGGATACAACGGGATAATTTTGCCCGTATGCACCAGATCGCCTTCGCCCGACTTGCCGAGCCGGTCGAATTCGGGGTGGGTCATCTGCCAGCCGTTGAAAGAAGCGGCCTTGCCGCTCACGGCCAGCCACTCGCCCACCTGAAAAATCTTTTGCCAATACACCAGCCGCGAAAACCACACGCAATGCAGGAACCCGCTGCCGTCGCCAATCACCAGGATGAAGCGGTTGCGCCGGCCCCGCTTCATGCCCATATTGATGACCTTGCCGACGACTGTGACTTCCTGATCCTCCTTCAACTTGGCGATGGGCGTCACCGTGGAACGATCCAGGTAGCGGCGCGGGAAGTAATAGAACAGATCGCCGATGGTATAGATTCCCGCATTCTCCAGGGCCGCCGCCCGCTTGGGGCCAATCCCCTGCAAACGGTCAACGGTTGCATCGAGAACGGTTTTTTCAGCCGTCGTCATGCGCTGGCGCCCAGCATCGGAAGGGTCAGCCTACTTGTATAAAACAGTATAGGTAAAAGAGGCCTCGCCCCGCGCCGGCACCTGCAGCGGAAATTCGGCGGTATAAGCGTCTTTCTTGACATATTGCGGCATCTTGCCGGTCAGTTGCCAGTCACCATAAAAATGCTCCACCACGGTGATCTGTATGGCCTCTTCCTTGTGGTTGCGAATCTGAATGAACACGGTCTCCTGCCGGGCTTTGTCCGTGACATCGCGAACGTCCTTGACGATGCGCTCACCCACAATATCAAACGCATTTCCCAGCGTCAGACGCAGGATTTCGTCCTTGGGTGTATGATTAATGCGGTCCTCGCCGATGAACTCCTGGGCGCCATCGCGGTCGCGTTTGTAGACGCGAATTTTTCCCTTGGGCAGCGGCAATCCCAGGCCGTGCTCCTTGTCGTTTTTGAATTGCAGCTTGACCTGAACTTTTTTCTCATCCTGACCTGGATCATAGATATAGAGCTTTTGCACCGGCACCTCAGCGGCAGGAAAAAGCGAGAGCTGCTTGGTCTGCCGGTCTTTCAGAGTCGCCGGCTGCTGCAGCGTATAAAGATGATATTCAAAAAATTCTTTTTCCTCAAATTGCGCCTCCGCGGCGTACACCATGTCGGCCTTCATCATGGCGCGCACCGGGCGCGGCGTCTCGGCGCGATGGACATCGCCCGCCACCAGCTTCAGGGTCGCATCTTCATAAGTGGCGCCGGAATTATTGGCCATGCTAATCCAGCCGCTCAATTCCAGGCCGGTATCCTTTTCGTTGCTGACCGCGACATACTCGGCATGCCAGCTCAAGCCGCTGGTGAGATAGCTGATTTCGGCCTGTTGTTTTCCGGCACTCTTGCAATCGAGACGCCAGATGAGCGTCGGCCGCGTGAACAAACCATCCGGCAAGGCGGGAAACTGAATGCTGTGCAGCGCGCTGGCCTTGACCGCGTGTACCTTGCCCGTGTCGTCCTGCAAGACCACATCGCCGTCCTGGGCGCTCAACAGTTTTCCAACAAAGACGGCGCCGCCTTCGGTGGTGGCGATGATCTGCTCATCAATATACTTTTGTAACAGCCGTTCGGTTCCCACAAGATCGTACTCAAAATTTTGTTCGAGCAGATGGATGGCCGCCGGATCCGAGATGGCGCGAAAATGAACCGAGGTTGGATCGATCTTGGCGGCGACGCCACTGAACGCATAATTTTGCACACCCTTCTGCAAATCC
This sequence comes from Candidatus Zhuqueibacterota bacterium, assembly GCA_963169875.1. Lineage (GTDB taxonomy): Bacteria > Zhuqueibacterota > Zhuqueibacteria > Residuimicrobiales > Residuimicrobiaceae > UBA2214. The sequence goes on along the minus strand of CAUJEL010000163.1, from coordinate 3,826 downwards.
AGTTCACGGCTCTCGCGCACCAGCGCCAGATCATCATTGTACACGGTCACAGCCACTTGCGGTTTCATGGCGCCTCCCACCAATGAAGGTATTAAAAATATAACCAGTAACCAGGAACTATGCAATTTTCGCATGACAAATCCCCTCCTTGAAATTTGGGAATTCGCGGTGGTAAAAAATGCCGGATGCCCTCAAGAGAGCCGGCATTTTCGCCGCAATAACCGGATCACGATTGTTGTATCAACATCTGCAGACTTTGCTGCAGTTTTTCCAGGCTGTGGGTGAAATCTTCCTTTTTCTTCTCTTCCTTTTCGATGACTTCTTTGGGCGCGCGCTGAATAAAATCGGGATTCATGAGCTTGTTGTTCAGCGCCACCAACTGCCCTTCCAGCCGGGCGATTTCCTTCTCCAGCCGTTTCTTTTCAACATCCACATCGATCAGGTCCGCCAGCGGCATCAACACTTCGATGCCCTGGACCACCGCACTGGCGGCCGCACCCGGACGGGGCTGATTATAAAGCACCTGATGAACCCGCGCCAGTTTGTGCAGATAGGGTTCGTAACTCCGCACGAGCTCCAAAGACTCGGTTGCGCTGCTGTTGAATATGACATCCGCCTCCTTGGCGGGCGGGATGTTCATCTCGCCACGGATGTTGCGGATGGCGCCGATGAGATTCTGCAGCAGTTCCATGCCGCGCTCGGTTTTTTCATCGAGCCAGCGCTCTTCCGATTTGGGGTAGGACTGCAACATGATGGACCGCATCGGCTTATTCTCCTGATACTCTTCAGGCAGCGACTGCCAGATCTCTTCGGTGATGAATGGCATGAAGGGATGCAGCATGCGCACGCTGGATTCGAGCACATAGGCGGCGATGGAGCGGGCCACACGGCGCGCCTGCGGCTGCGATTCGTCGTAAAGCCGCTTCTTGATCAACTCAACATACCAGTCGCAAAACTCACCCCAGATGAACTCGTACACGGCACGCGTGCCATCATTGAGGCGGTAATCATGCAGGGATTTATCGACATCGCCGAGGGCGCGATGCAGGCGGCTGAGAATCCAGCGGTCGGCCAGTTCCAGATCTTCCGCAGGAATCTTGTCAATGGGCAGGAGCGTTTCGCCCTCTTCGAGATTCATCAGCACAAAACGCGCCGCATTCCACAATTTGTTGGCGAATTTTTGTCCCATCTCCACCAGGGTGTGGTCGAAGCGGACGTCGCCGCCCAGCGGGGTGAGAAAAACCATGGTCAGACGCACCGCATCGGCGCCATAGGCTGGGATGCCGTTCTTGTAGTTTGCATTGCCCTTGCCGAAATCGCCCATCTGCTCCAGCGTCGTGCCATCGATGAGCCACAACGGATCGGGCGAATTGCCCAGGGACTTGGACATCTTGCGTCCCTCGAGATCGCGCACCATGCCGTTGAAATAGACTTCGCTGAAGGGAATGTCGCCCATGAATTCTTCGGACGCCATGATCATGCGGGCGACCCAAAAAAAGATGATGTCCGGTCCGGTGACCAGGGCATCGGTCGGATAGAATTTTTTCAGTTCCGCTGTTTTCTCCGGCCAGCCCAGGGTGCTGAAGGGCCACAACCAGGAGGAAAACCAGGTGTCGAGCACATCCTCGTCCTGGCGCAAATGCGTGCTGCCGCATTCCTTGCAGGCAGAGGGGGCTTGGCGGCAGATATTGGTATGGCCGTTGTCGCAGTACCAGGCGGGGATGCGGTGTCCCCACCAGATTTGCCGACTGATGCACCAGTCACGAATATTGGTCATCCAGTGAAAATAGGTCTCTTCCCAGTGTTTCGGGTAAAAGTGGATGCGGCCGGAGCGCACCGCTTCGATGGCCGGCTCGGCGAGGGGCTGCATCTTCACAAACCACTGGTCGGAAAGATAGGGCTCAATGACATCGCCGGAGCGGTAGCAGTGCGGCACGGGGATGACTTTTTTGATTTCACCGCGCAGCAGGCCGAGGCCTTCCAGATCGGCGAGAATTTTTTTCCGGGCCGCAAAGCGGTCCATGCCCTGATAGGGGCCCGCGGCCGCGCTCATCTTGCCGTCCGAGGCGATGACGGAGACGCGTTCCAGGCCGTGGCGCTGGCCCACCTCAAAATCGTTGAAATCATGCGCCGGTGTGATTTTCACAGCGCCGCTGCCGAATGCGGGATCGGCATGCTCGTCGGCGATGATGGGGATCGGCCGGTTCACCAAGGGAAGCATGACGTTTTGGCCGATGAGATGCTGGTAACGTTCATCTTCCGGATTGACCGCCACCGCGGTGTCGCCCAGCATGGTCTCCGGCCGCGTGGTGGCGACGATGATTTCGCCGTTGCCATCGGCCAGAGGATAGGCGATGTTCCAGAGCTTGCCCTCTTCGTCGCGATAGTCCACTTCCTCATCGGCCAGGGCGGTATGGCAATTGGGGCACCAGTTGATAAGACGGTTGCCCTTGTAGACGAGTCCTTTTTCGTACAAGGAGACAAAGACTTCGCGCACGGCCTGACTGCGGCGCTCATCCATGGTGAAGCATTCGCGCTCCCAATCGCAGGCCGCACCCAGTTTGCGCAGCTGTTGCAGGATGATGCCGCCGTATTTCTCACGCCACTCCCACACCTTTTCCAGGAATTTTTCCCGGCCCAGGGTGTGCCGGGTCGACCCTTCGAGGCGTAAAGCCGCTTCCACTTTGTTCTGCGTGGCAATGCCGGCATGATCGGTGCCCGGCATCCACAGGGTTTCGTAGCCCTGCATCTTTTTCCAGCGGATCAACAAATCCTGGATGGTGTTGTTGAGAATATGGCCAATGGTCAGCATGCCCGTCACATTGGGCGGCGGGATCATGACGGTATAGGGAGGTCTGCTGGCTTCAGCGTCCGCATGAAAGAGATGGTTTTCAATCCAGAAAGCGTACCAGTGGTTTTCCACCTCTTTGGGATCGTATAGTTTATCCAGTTCTTTACGGCTCATGTACATCCTCGATGGGTTATTATCCTTGCAGGGCCAGGCTAAAGGCCGTCGTCAGTTTGAGTACATCCTGATTGGTTTTTTCCAGATGCGTGACCAGGGTCTTGGCGATGTTGAGCAGCAGCCGGTAACCCAGTCCCGTATCCGACTCGCAGAGTTTGGTGAAATCTGCGCGCGTGATGATGCCGACGCGGCAAACATCGACCGCCATGACCGTGGCGGAACGGCGGCTGTCTTCGTTCAGTAATGCCATCTCGCCAAAATAGGGGGCATCAGCGGCGCGCAGGGAGATCAGGGACTTTTCCCGAGTGTCCGAGCCACCTCTTCCGATTTTCAAGGTGAGGCTTTTGGACACTTCGACTCGGCCGGAGAGCAGTAAAAACATCTCATTGCCAACCTCTCCTTCGCGCGTGATCGCCTCACCGGCTTTGAAGGTAGCAGTGCGCACGATGTTGGCAACCGCGCAGAGCTGATCGAGGGACAAGCCATCCAGGATCGGAAAATGACCAAGATTTTCGTATTTATTAGACATATAACATCCTTTTATGACCGTTCCAGGACAATGGCGATATCCCTGGATTCGATCACATAATTCGCTGCGGGTTTGAGATTCACGGCTAACGTGTCGCGTTTGGCCAATCCTTTACCTGCAGAAGCAAGTTTTTCACGAATGAAACGGTCCACTGCGGAATAATCATCGGAGAGGATATCATCCAGTTTGAAACCCTCCTCTTCGCTGAGCAGGCCGATCAGTAGCACATTTTCCTGTTCGAGAAAGTGAGCGCTGGCCTGGGCGAAGGATTTACCGATGAGATGGTGCGGCATCTTGCGCCGCGCCAGATACACGCCCGCCTCTCCGGTGAA
>CAUJEL010000162.1 GCA_963169875.1 Candidatus Zhuqueibacterota bacterium | reverse complement strand
AAAAACGCTGATGCCCTGGGTGCAGGCGGTGGCGGTGAAAGAGGGCCGCGGCCGTTTGTGCGCGCGCTGTTATCCGTTTCAGGAGACCCTGAAAGCCATCCGCGAAAACGCTGAAGCGGCGGTGCGAAATCGTCAGCAAGCCAAGCCGGTCGTTTTCAAGGCACCTCAGGTGCTGCAAGTGCGCTTTCCCAAAGTTGAGATGGCCGATGCGGCCAGTCTATTGCCCGGCGTAGAGCGCATTGAGACCAAAGTATTGCGGTATAAAACAGAGACCTATCCGGAACTCTACCGGGCTTTTCTGGCGCTGTTCCGGCTGGCGCGGTCGGTGTTTTAAAATGACCTGCAAGCGCCAGGCCCCCGGTCTCTTTCTTCTATTCTTTTAACGTTCATGCTTTTTCATTAGCAGGACTGCGGGCGCTGATGCCATCACCTGAGGCAAAAAGCGGGTCCTTCTCCATGCTGCAAACGTCCCCAGAGAAAATTAAATCAAACCACGACATTTTTTCTTGTTTTTTGCGCTATTAATGGCTATAATTCGCAAGAAATTATTTTTAGCTCACCCAATACTGCTCGTGGTCCTGCAAGTATTGCAAAACTGGTCATCCGTCCCACGGAAAAGGAGCGCTTTCTCGCTCTTTTGCAACGCCAGTCGGCGTGAATTTTCCTGCAGTCACTGTGTAAAAATGATTGCACGGACATGCAGCGCCATCCGGCACTATCGGTTACTAACCAAGGAAGCACTATGAACAGAATATGGGTGCTGATCATTCCAGTCTGTTTTTACCTGGTTCAGGGAGCCAAACCGGTGTCACTCGCCGTGGCTTCTGAAACGAGCTCGATTGCGGATGCGGATTCCGCGACGACTGCATCCTGGCAGCCGGCAGCGAGCCAACCTGCAAACGGCAATCCCATGATACAGATGCTGGTGCAGCAGGTGTCATCGGATTCAATGCTCACCACCATCGAGAAGCTGGAGGATTTCGGCACTCGATATGAATTCTCCCCAAAGCGGGATTTGGCAGCCGACTATCTATTCAAAAAGTTCAAGTCGTTGGGCTATACGGTTGAATCGGACTGGTTCGTCCATGATGCTGCGCAATTCGTGGATCTCGCCAGCGCTGGAAACGACAGCATCTGGTGTGCCGGCATCACAGAAAGCGGCAGCATGATTGTATTCAGCGCGGATCAGGGCCGGACATGGAGCGTGCTTTATACAGCAGCGAACTTTGCCATCCATTCGATCGTCTTTAGCAATCATCTCGAAGGCTGGATCTGCGGGAGTCATAAATCGATCCTCCATACGATCGATGGCGGCCATTCCTGGGAATTTCAGATGGGAGGGGGGGCCGAAAAGGATGTATTTTATGACATAGATTTTTCCGCCAACGGGCTCGGAATTGCCGTCGGTAACGCAGGAATCGTGCGCAGCGAAGATTTCGGAAAACACTGGCAGAAGATCGAACTGCCCCATCCTCAGTTTATGCCGGTGACGTTTTTCAACAAGGCGTTCGTTTTTGACGGATTGAATGCCTGGTTGGCTGGCAGCAGTGGAACCATCGGAGTCTCTCACGACGGCGGCCTCACCTGGGGTGTGCAAAATACATGGTTATCTGCCATACTTGAATCCATCTACTTTTACGATGAACAGAGAGGTGTAGCGGTTGGAGAGCAGTCCACGATACTCACAACCACAAATGGGGGACGAAACTGGCACCGCTGCAAGTCGATCGAGGCAACCGGATTAAATTTTGTGGATGCGGTCATGGCGGATTCTTCCACCATTATTGCAGCCAGCGCCGATGGCCGTCTCTTTCGCAGTATTGATACAGGAGCCACATGGCAGGAAGAATACAATAGCATCGCGAATCCGGGCGGAATGAAGTGGCAAGGTAGTATCCTGCAGCTGCAAGATGCAAGTCTGGCGGCCTGCTTTTCCTACACCACGATCATCGTAAAACCTTTTGGCGAAGTGTGGCGCTCCTGCGCTGACGTCCTGCCGCAATCGCTCACGCGCCGTTCTCGTAATATTGTGGCAACCCGTCAAGGAGACGTCACACCGGCGCACGAGGTCGTGCTTTGCGCGCATTACGATTCGATCAGCGACCAGCCGCTCTCATCCGCCCCAGGGGCCAATGATAATGCCAGCGGAGTGAGTGCCCTGATCGAGGCGGCCCGGCTCGTCAAGGACCTCTCTTTCGCTTCCACGATTCGCTTCATCGCTTTTGCTGGAGAGGAAGTCGGACTCCTGGGAAGCAAGCACTATTGTGGAAAAGCGGCTGCGCGCGGAGACGACATCGTCGCCGCCATCAACTGCGATATGATTGGCTGCCCGGTGGACAACCAGATCAACCGCTTTGTGATTGGCGGTGCAAATAAAAACCGGTCCCTGATCGATTCGGTGATAGTCTATAACCAGCGTTATCAGCTTGGCGCTGATCTCAACGCCATCGCCGGTTTAGTATTTGGATCTGACCATAGGGCATTCACCGAAGCCGGTTATGAAGCCCTCCTGTTCTCGCAAGCCACCAGAGATGAGATTGACCAGGATCCCAATTACCACCAGACGACCGACCTGAGCGGGACGATTCATCCAGGATTCCTCAGACTGGGCGGGCAGTTGGCTCTCGTGACGCTGGCCGAAATTGCCAGGCCGCTTGCTGCTGTCGGCGTTGAAACGCCGCAGAGCCCACCGCAGGGGCAAACCGACCCTGCGTTTGCACTGACCCAAAATTACCCCAATCCTTTTAATGCATCCACCCGGATTGAGTTCACACTTGCGCAGCGAAGCCATGTCGAAGCCGCGGTGTATAATCTCGCGGGTCAAAAGGTCAGCACGCTGATTGACCAGCCGCTGGCCAGCGGCCTGCATTCACTGCAGTGGCTGCCCGGCGATCTGGGCAGTGGATTATATTTTTTGGTCATCAAAACAGAACACTGGCACGATGTGAAAATGATGCATTTGATCAGATAAGATAACCGATGCAAACGGCAGTGGCATAGACGCGAATGGTTCACTGTGCAGCAAGGCGCTCAGACTGCAGGTGGTGAGAAACGCGGCAGAATAGAAAAACCCCGGGGTGGATAAACCGCAACCCCGGGGTTGAACAAATTTGTTCATAGTATCAGGTGGATTAAAACGCAAACCATTTCAAATAGAGATACATCACCGGGGCGCAGATGGTGAGGCTGTCGAAGCGGTCGAGTGCGCCGCCATGTTCAGGAATCAGGTTGGAAGAATCCTTGACGCCCGCATCGCGCTTGAACATGGATTCAAAGAGGTCGCCGTACTGCCCGAGACTGCCGGCGATGGCGCCGATGATCAGCGAATCCTGCAGCCGCAATCCCTGGACGAACCAGACATGACAAAGCCAGGCCATGAGCACGGCAAAGATGAATCCGAAAACCGTGCCTTCGATGGTCTTGTTGGGACTGATGCGTGGCATGAGCTTATGGCGTCCGAGATAGGAGCCGCCGATGTAGGCGGCCGTATCGCAAATCCAGATGGCGAGAATGAGCATGACCAGCCAGCGGCCGGCCGGATCGGCGTTCAGACCGTAACGCGCCGGCATCTCGCGAATGAGGATAAAGCTGCCGAGACTCAGGGCATAATACAGAGGCGGGAAAACCGTGGTGGGCACATCCAGCAGCGCGGATTCCCCCTTACGGTAAAGGGCAAAAAATTGCACAGCCACGAAAAAAAGCACCGTCAAAGGGAAAATACTCCATTCCGCATTGTAATAGAGCGCAAACACCATCACAAAAGCGGTGAGGATGCCCAGGTAGTGCATGCCATGAGCGCCCTTGTGCTGCGCCAGTCCGTAGAACTCGTACACGGACAGCACCACGACCAACGAAATAAAAGCCAACCACCAATGACTTCCATACCAGGCGGCCAGGATAATCATCGGACCAAAAATAACTGCAATCAGGGATCGAATGGCAAACGATTTTAAATTCACACCGCCTCCGTTTTCAGAAAATGCTTGATAGTAAAATTCTCTGTAGCACACAGCCCCATACTTAAAAATTCCCAACCCGTATAAACAGAAACCAAATGAGGTTGTCCAAAAATTAATTCATCAGGCCTGATAAGCTACTAAACCGCCGAGGGTGCAGAGCCCGCCGAGCTGTTTTGTTGGTATCAAAGTACAAGTTTTATTTTGAATCGCATCTCAGGTTCGCAGGTTTCTATCGCTGCTCATTTTTTACGCATCTCTGGATTCCTGGCGGTTAATCAGTCAGGCTGATATGGTGATGGTAAGAATATTTGATGTACTTCACCGTCCATATCGCACGACGCGCAGTTCCACCATGCCGCTGCCCCGTTCCACCAACCCGAGAAGTTTTGCGGCTTCAAAGGAAAGATCGATGATGCGGCCATCCACATAGGGACCGCGATCGTTGATGCGCACTTCCACGGTCTTGCCATTGTTGAGATTTTTCACCTCGACGATGGTATTGAAAGGCAGTGTGCGATGAGCGGCGGTGAGCTGACGGATATCGTAGAGTTCGCCGTTGGCGGTCATGCGGCCATGAATTTCATCCGCCATGAAGGAAGCAATGCCGGTGTCCTTGCTGAGGAGATTGGGGCGCTCTTCCGGTCTATCCCGCCACGCATCACGCGGTTGAGATGCTTCTTCATCCTGGGCATACGCATCGTCCCGCCAATGGGCATTGGGCATGCAGGCGCATATCAAAGTGACCGCACAGCAGATGATACAACACCGCCAATTCATGGAAGACTCCTTCACATTCCTTTATTCGCAGTTCCATCTTTGGACGCAAGTTCCGCCGCCTGGAACTATGAACGCACGCTTTCCAGGCTCCCTGGTGCGTAATACCATCTTTGGACGGAATCTCCGCCAGCTAAAGCTGGAACTACGAACGTTTGCTTTTCAAAATCCATGGTTTAAAGTTCCGCATCGAGGCGGCTGTTCTCTCCAGGCTAAAGCTGGAACTACGAACGTGTGCTTCTGGCAATCCCGTGTTCGTAGTTCCGCCTTTAGGCGGGCTTTATTCCAGGCTGAAGCCGGTACTGCGAACGCACGCTTTCCAGGCTCCCTGGTGCGTAATACCATCCTTGGACGGAATCTCCGCCAGCTAAAGCTGGAACTACGAACGTTTGCTTTTCAAAATCCATGGTTTAAAGTTCCGCATCGAGGCGGCTGTTTTCTCCAGTCTAAAGCTGGTACTACGAACGTTTGCTTTTCAAAATCCATGTTTTAAAATTCCGCATCGAGGCGGCTGTTCTCTCCAAGATAAAGCTTGTACTACGAACTTTCAGCCAACCTGAACCGCCCCGCGCAACTCCATCAGCCGCAAGATGTTCTCTTCTTCGCAGTGGCGCTGCAACCCTTCTACTACCTGCAGCGCTGCCACGGGATTCATGAAATTAGCCGTGCCGATCTGTACCGCGGCGGCGCCGGCGAGGATGAATTCAAGCGCATCCTCCGCGGTCATGATGCCGCCGATGCCGATGACCGGAATTGTTAACGCCTTCACCAGCTCATACACCTTGGCGAGCGCCACCGGCCGGATGGCCGGGCCGGAGAGTCCCCCGGTGATGGAGGCGATCCGGGGCTTGCGCGTGTGGATGTCGATCGCCATGCCGACCAGGGTATTGATGGCGGAGACCGCATCGGCGCCGGCCCCTTCGCAAGCGCGGCCGATTTCGCTGATGGAGGTGACGTTCGGCGTCAATTTGGTGATCAGCGGCCGCTGGGTGACCGCCCGGACCAGGGCGGTGACTTGCTCGGCAATGCGGGCGTTGCTGCTGAAAGAGAGTCCCCCCTCTTTCACGTTGGGGCAGCTGTAATTGAGCTCATAAGCCGCAATGCCTTGCAGCACCTCCAGTTTTTCCACGGCGCGGACAAAATCATCCGGGGTCTTGCCGGCGACATTGACGATCACCGCTGTCTTGAGCTGCTGCAGGAACGGCCATTTTTGCGCAATAAATTGCTCGACGCCGGCATTGGGCAATCCGATGGAGTTGATCATGCCCGCCGGGGTTTCGCAGATGCGCGGCGGTTTATTGCCCGGACGGGGCTCGAGCGTCACCGTCTTGGTCACCACGCCGCCAAGACGATTCAGATCGTAAAAATCAGCAAACTCTTCGGCATAACCAAAGGTGCCGCTGGCGGTGAGCACCGGATTATCCAGTCGCAATCGCCCGATATTTGTGCTCAGATCAGTCATTGAAAACGATCTCCTGCAAAGGGAACACCGGTCCATCTTTACAGGCCAGCATATACGTTTGGCCATCCTCGCGCGGCTGCGCCAGTTCCACCGGGCATCCCACGCAGGCGCCGAACCCGCAGGCCATGCGGTTCTCCACCGTGACCTGGGCGGGGATGTCATACTTTTGTGTCAATTCCCGCACCGCCCTCATCATGGGTGTTGGACCGCAGAGGAAGAGCATGCGTTTGCCGTTTTTATCGAGTGAGGCGAGATAATCATCCAGAGGCGTCGTGATCAAACCACGGTGGCCGAGACTGCCATCCTCTGTGGTCAGTACCATTTCAGCCCCCAACGCCCCAAGCTGCTGCATGCAGCATGCCTGTCGGGAAGAACGAAACCCCAGAAATAGCGTTTTTTTACCCGGCCAGTTTTCAAGCTGCTGCAGCAGGAGAATGAACGGCGCAATGCCGAGTCCGCCTGCGGCGATGATGATCTCCTGCAAATCCGCAGTCCAGGTGAAGCAGTTGCCCAATAATCCCAGGACATTCAAGGAGTCGCCGGCCTTGTGCTCGCTAAGTGCAGCGCTGCCTCTGCCAGCCACAGCGAAGAGAATATCCAGCGTGCCGCGCACCGGATCCACGCTGTGAACGCTGAACGGCCGCCGCCACAGCAAATCATTCCGCTGCGGGATCTGAATATTCACAAACTGCCCCGCTCGGGCAGTCCGGGACCACTCTGGCGCGGAGATGGTGAGACGAAAAATCCCCTCTGCAACCTCGCGAATTTCAACAACAGGCACCTGTATTACGCTCTTGGACAAAACGGGTTCCTCTCTGCTCCGTATGTGTGGAATTGCCCTAGCGCAACTCCTCTAAATTATGTTTTTTATCGTCTTTTGGCGGTTTCTTGGGCTTTTGTGGGGTCTTGCTATCATCCGGCTTGATCTCGTCGTCCGGCAAGGCCATATCCCCTTCCTGCTGCTGTAGTACCGGCGTATCCAGAGGCGGTCCTGCGTCCGGCGGGCGAACACCAGCTGTATCTGCCACGCTGTCGCTGATGACGGGCGCCGCCAGTGAATCCGGTTTGTCGAGAGTTGTCAGGCTGTCGCTCCGGGCACGGGAATCCGGGTTGGCGACCGTTGCCAGACTGTCGCCCTGGGCGCTGGAATCCGATGCCGTGACAGCGAGGGCCGCCTGTGTGGAATCGGTTGCACCTCCCCTCAGGGAATCTGCAATGGCCTGGGCCAGTTTTTGTTCCGCCTGGGCGATGGAATCAGCGATGGCTTTTTTGCGCGCCTCGATGGCTTGTATGGCCTGTTCGTGACGCGCCAGCTTGGCCTTCAGCTCCTTGCCATAGATGCTCTCTGGATACTTTTCCACAACTGTTTTATAGGTTGCGATGGCTTTATCATAGTCATTAAGGACATTCTCATACAACCATCCGATCCCATATTCCGCTTTAGCGGCAAAGGGAGACTCTGGAAAGTCATCGCTTATGGAGGCATATAATTGCATGGCTTCTTCGGTATTCTTGTTGCGCCAATAGGCCTCTTCAGCTCTGGCGAAAACGAACAGGGCGGAATCCACTTTTTCGCTCAGCAGCGGCTGACCGAGGAAACGGCGGGCGCCCTCCGCGTGAGGCGATTCGGGATAGAGATAGATCAAAGCGCGAAACAGCGAATCAGCCAACATCGTATCCTTGCGCACTGAGCGCATGATATAGCCGATGGAATAGAGGGCACGTGAGGTCATATTGGAATCAGGTTTGCTCTCCACCACCTGGAGGAAAAGTTGCATGGCGGAATCGGGTTTGTCAAAATTGAACATCAGCAATTCGGCGAGCGCGAGACGTTTTTCCGCCAGCTGCGCCGCTTTTTTTAATTCCAGATTTTTCTGCCGTTCCGCTTCTTTGGCGCTGTCCGGTAAAGCCACCTGTGCCGATGTGCTATCGGTGACGCTGGAATCCGTGGCGGCAGAGACCAGCCCCGCGCTCTCGGCTTCTGTTCCCGCCAAAGATCTGGGTGCAGGACGATCACGTCCCGCATAGTTCATCCACATGCCGTCGGCGCTCAAATCGATCGCGGCATCATCAACGGCCGATTTTTTCTTCTTGCCATTTCCACCCTCTTCGTCCAGCGAATCTATTTTCGTCGCAATACCCAGCAGTTCATCGATGCTCTGGCGCAAATCGAGCAGCTCTTTGATATTGTCCGAGCGGTCCTTGGCTTTGATCGCAATTTGCGAGGAGGACGCTTCACCACGGACCAGATCATAGTTCTCTTTGGCTTTGCGATAGTCGTGGTTGACGAATTCTTCAATTTCACCCAGGGCATAATAACTCTTTGCTGATGCCTCGGTGCTCTTGTGCTCCTCGATGATGTTTTTGTACCATTTTAAGGCGGATTCGAGGTCGCCGTTGAGGCGATAATTATTCGCCAGATGCAGCTTGATGATGGGAATACGCTTGACTTCCAGTTCCTTGGACAAGAGGACCGAGAACGTGCGAATCGCAGCGGTATAATTCTTCACCAGACTCTGGGCTTCCCCCATCTTGATGGTGGCCTGCGATCTAAAGTCCACGTTGGGACTGGCATCCATGGCGCGTTTGAAAACATCAGGCGCCTGATCGAAAGAATTGAGTTTGATCAGACACTCGCCGAGCCGGTACAACGACATCGCCCGGATTAATTCATCACCGCTCTCTTTGGCGGTGCGGCGATATTCCTCAGCCGCAAGATCATAGTTTTCTTTGACGTAATAGAGTCCGGCCAGTTCGTACTCGGCTTCCTGACGCACGCGATCGGGATTGCTGGCATCCAAAGCGACATCGCGGAATTTCTTTTCCGCATTATCAAATTCGGTCATTCCGAGAAAAGTCTTTGCGGTGTACAGATGTGCGTAGGGGACGTGACGGCTGTCCGGATAAAGCTTTATGACTTCTTCAAATTTGCGCAGCGCGCGGGAGTATTCGCCGCGAAAATAGAAACATTCGCCGAGCATCATGAGGGCATCATCCACCCAGCGGCTCTTGGGATAGAATTCCAACAGGCTGGAGGCCTTTTCGATCGCCTTCTGGTAGTTCTGCATCTCGGTCGCAGAAGGTTTGGCGGCAGCGGAGGCGCTGACATTTCCGAGGTTCTTCTGCTGCAGTTTCTCCTCGGGTGATAATTCAACAACCTGAAGACGCTCACGTTTTTTGCGCTCTTTTGCGGCGACGCCGTAAAATTTGCGGGCGTTATAGAAGGTGTTATAATAGGCGCAACCACTCAACTGACTGAGCAGAATGATCAATATAATATAAAGAATGCCTTTGCGCATGCACCGCCTCGATGGGGTCTTGATTCTGATTAACTGTATGCAAAACTAAAGATAAACACTGGCAAAATAAATAACAACTTAAAAATGCAGATGCGGCGCCACCTGCTGCCACAGACCGGGCAGAATTTCGCCGGACTTGCCCGGCAGAACCACGTCCATCTGAGCGGATAAAGCCGAAGGTTCTGTATTGATCTCCACACAATAGACATTGCGCTGCACCGCTTCGACCGCCAGTGAAGCCGCGGGATAAACAACCCCGCTGGTGCCGATGACCACGAATACATCCGCTTCCCTGATCTCGACGTACCCTGCCTCAATCATACCTTCCAGCAGCATTTCTCCGAACCAGACCACATCCGGGCGCAGCATGCCTCCGCACTTGCAGTGGGGGATTTCCTTCACATCCTCGTCCATATCACTGGTGAGCTGCAGACACCTGATACAACGGCTTCTGGCGATGTTGCCGTGCAGTTCAAAAACGCGTTTGCTTCCGGCGCGTTGATGCAATCCATCGACATTTTGCGTATAGATCGAAAACAGCGGGAAGTGCTGCTCCATGGCGGCCAGGGTGAAATGCCCGGAATTCGGGGATACGTTGGTCAAGATCTGGCGGCGGTGTTGATACCATTCCCACACCAGTTGCGGATTGCGCATGAAAGCATCCATGCTGGCCAACTCCTCCGGCTTGAACTTTTGCCACAGCCCATCCGCGGCTCTGAATGTAGGCACGCCGCTTTCCGCGGAGATGCCGGCACCGGTCAAGACAACGATGCGCTGCGCCTGGCGCAGCCGGGTGATGAGTTCAGCGGAAAATTCATTTTTTTCGACCGTTTTCACGTGTCCTCATGGGGATGTCCAAAGAGTTTGACCAAGCCGTGGTGCGGTGAAACAGGCCAGCCAGGGCCGGCATCTTGCATCCTTTCAAGCCTCTTTGAGTACTTGTGGGACGGCCCGGTGCCCTCTGTTCTCTGTGTCCTTCGTCGTCCATCGTCCGTCGTCTGCCGTGCGTTTCTTGTAGTCGGTCGTCCGACCCCGTTTTTCGTGGTCTGAGGTCTGTGGTGCATTGTCTGTTTTTCGTCGTCCGTCGTCTGCCGTGCGCTTTTCGTCGTCCGTATTCAACTTACCGCCTGGTTTCAACGAACGGCATATCTATCTAACCGCTCAAATCCTGACGGGTTCCCCCTGAAATGCCGTGCGTTTCAGCAGAGACAAGGCGGCGGACGCGATCACGCCAACGATCAATCCGGTGAACAGGGCGGGCAGCCACAGCAAGGGAAACAGATAAAAGATATGAGTATGGCGGACCAATAGCAAATATGCCATGATTAACTGGATGACATTGTGGGTCAGCGCGCCAACCACGCTGATGCCGAGAATGCTGAAGCGGTCGCCCGCCGCTCCACGCCAGGCCGCCATCATCAACGCGGCGGCGATACCGGATGGCAGGGCGATCCAGAATGCGGGTCCGGCCAGGGAACCTCCCACCACCGCAGCCAGACAGATCCGGGCAGCGACCAGGATGACGGCTTCCCGCCATCCCCACAAATAGAGCGCTATTAAAGTCGCTATCTGGGAAAATCCCGGTTTTGCCCATGGCAGCGGTCTGGGGATGAGACTCTCAAACAAAAACAACAAAAGCCCCAGGGTGATGAGCGTAGCCATGTGCACAATCTTGCGGTTTCTCACGGGCATTTCCCCTCATTGTGTGATCATATCCAGGGCGGAAGTTTCTGTCCCCTGGATGCTGATGACCACACGGTTTGGCACACAGACGATCATCTGGCCCGAGCGGCGAATCTTGCCGCTGTGCATGCAATCCTTGCCAGGGCAAGGTGAAGCGATCACGCGCACACCCCCGGCTTGAACATGGACCGTGGTCTCGCCCAACGCTCCCGGCACTTGGATGGTTTGATCCTCATCGAGGCGGAATTGCGCGTAAAGTCGATGGTCCGTTTGTATCCGCACCTTCGTGCCAGACGGCTGCACCTGATGCACGCCCCACCACGAAAGGAGACCAATGCACAGGGCAATGATGAATAATCCCGCGTCCCACCTGGTTATTAATCGGGAAAAAAGAAAGGAGTGATTATTTTCAGATGCAGCCGGCAGATAATCCTCATGGTAAACGATTCAAGGCCTCGAGTCTTTCCAGGGCGCGGCGTTTGTATTCGATCGAACCGCGATGTTCTGGATTCAAGCGCAAAGCCCGGTCCCATTCGGTCACGGCGGCACGGTATTTTTCTTCAGTATAGTATTTGAGACCGCGATTGAAAAATTCGTCCACCTGGCGGGAAATGCTGCGTTCGCACTGGCCGCGCAGCTCATAAATATCCGGACGGCTGGGATTTTTCTTGATCGCTTCGTTCAAGGCCTCCATCGCCTCAAGATAGCGGCCGCTCAGATAACCGCTCCTGCCGATTTCCACCAGACGGTCGACGGATAAATTGGCATAGGTGCGTCTGCGTAAAAGGGGCGCTTCGCTGGATTCCGGGTTGTATTTGACCAGGGAATCGATCGCTGTAAGCGTGGACTCCCACTGATTCTGCGAATAACTCACCCGGCTCAGTTCGAGAAAATGCTGACTCTTGTCAACAGAAGCCATCATCAGATCATCCAGATAGCGCCGCGCGCCAGCATGATTGGGCCGGATCTCCAGAATGCTGCGGAACACTTTGCGCGCGGTTTCGCGATCCCCATTAGCAAAAGCAGCTTCCCCCCGGTTGTATTGTTGATTGACATAAGCGGTGACCTTGCCTTGCATTTCTTCTTCCTGCTGCCGGGCATAGTCATGCCTCGGCTCAAGGGCCAGTATTTGCCGGTATAATTGCTGGGCCCTATACCAATCGTTGGCATCCTTGCGCCGCTGCGCATCGATCAGCAATTTGTCAATGGTTTGCTCGTTGCGTTTTCGTTCCTGCTGGATGCGTTGAATATATTCCAGAGCTTCCGGCAGGTTGGGGTTCAGATTCAGCGCTTTGCGGAACTGCTCCTCAGCCTCGGCGTACTTTTTTTGCGTATAATAACCCAGACCGGCGAAATAGAAACCCTGCGATTTTTCCTGCATCTGCTCGCTGATTTTTTGCAGATACTCAATAGCGCCCACATGAGCCGGCCGCACCAGGTGAATCGAATCAAAAATTTCCCAGGCCGTCTTTAAATCCCCACGGTCATAGTACTGCTGGCCGTTCTGAAACCAGCGGTCGGTGTGTTCCACAATTTGCGGTTCAATCGCATTCAGGGCAATTTGAACGTAGCGGTTCTCTGGATCTATCTGTAATATTCTTTGATAATTAGCCGCTGCACTGATATACCATTTTTTCTGCAGATACTCCTGGGCTCCGGCCAGGAGCGAATCGATTTTGCTGTCGTGGATGGTCACTCTGCCGGAGAGACTGAGCACCATATCGCGCGCCGCTGGGCTATAGGGGTCATAAGCCAGGGCCCGGTTTGCATAATCGAGCGCAAGCCGTTGTTCGCCCTGCTGCAGCATCTGCGCGGCCTTTTCCTGTGCGATGCGGGATCGCTCTTGTGGACGCGGCCCCAATGAAAACGTCAACGTCAGTTTAAATTTTTCCGTTTTAAAACAATACCCCAGATCCGCACTGGCGTTCTGCAATGTTCCACAAATGCCAATATTGATGGCCTCACTATCGAAATCTTCAATGCCGGTCATCATACAAATGCCGGAAAATGGCGTAAAAGCCAATCCGACGTGCTGCTGCGAATGATCTTTGGACCAGGAATAGGCATACGTGACCAGCGGGCCGCGATCGCTGATGGCATAGGAAATGCCAGCTGAGCCATTACTGTGGAATTCCTCCTCGCTCTGCAGGGGTATGTTCTGCAGACAGACGCCAAGCGTCAGTGGTGCAAGGAATCGATGCAGCGGATTGAGGCCCATAAACCAGGTGGGATCGATGGGCTTCCAAATCAATCCAACCGCCAGTGCAGTTGAAGTGGTTTTATCCAAACCGGCATGATTGATGGCAAATCCCGCATGCCAGCTGTTTCGAAAGGTACGCCCCATCCCCACGGAGAAGAGATCGACCGGGATTGCACCAGGCAGGCGCGCAAAGTGCGTGGCAAAGGTGCCGGCGCCCGGCAAAAAACCGGAGAGGGCGAAATAGTCGAACTGAAAAGGTTTTTCGAGTGAGAGCAGGGCTTGCTGTCCACGCCACAAAGCCAATCCAGCGGGATTCCAGTAGAGTGCGGAGGCATCATAAATATTCACCGCCCCCTGATTGCCCTGTAGCAGTGGACGGACGCCGGGTGTGAAACCCAGTGCAGCTGCCGTTGCGGCAAACGGAATAACGAGGCAAAAAAGTAATACAAGTGATTTATTTATCTGCGCGGGCATCCGCATGGCGCCAAACCTCATAAAATCATCGAACGGTCATAGTCAACCTCGAAAATCTCCACTGGCTGGGTGCGCCCCTTGACCTGGACGGCGCTCAGATGGATGGTCGGATACTCTCCGCTCAAGGAACTGATCATCTCGCCGGGCACAATGATCTGGCCGGGCTTGGCGAGCGTACAAAGCCGGGCGGCGAGATTGACCACTTCTCCGATCACCGTGTAATCCAGACGATTCTGCGACCCCATGTGCCCCAGAACCGCTTCCCCGATATGCAATCCACACCCCACCTGCAGGGTGACCTCATGGTTGAGGCGGCGGCGTTTATTCATCTCGCGAATGGACCGCTGAATCTCGACCGCGGCGTGTATGGCGGTGTCCGCCTGGCGATTGCCGAGAAACAGGGCCATCACTTGATCCCCCATGAATTTATCGACAATCCCGTTATTTTCTTCGATAATTCTCGCCTGCAAATCAAGATAGATATTGATCAGCTTGACGATCTCCTCGGCGCCAAGCCGTTCTGTCATGGCTGAAAAGCTGCGGATATCCGAGAATAGAACCGTGATTTCATGTTTTCGTCCGGAACCTGCCAGTTTTGTGCCGGTCGAATCGGACCGTATCATCTGCAAGGTCAGCTTGGAAACAAATTTTTGCATTTGCAGTTTTTCACGCAACTGCACAATCATGGCATTGAATTCCATGGCCAGACGGCCCAATTCATCCTGAGACAAGACCTGGATTTGTACGCCCAAATCGCCCGAGCTGACCTGGCGCAATCCATGACCCAGCAGTTCGATCTGCGCGGTCATCCGCCGGGCGATATAAAATATGATCACGATCGACAAAAAAATGATAAAGGCTGTAGCCGTGAGAATAGCCCTGGTGATCTGGTTGATGGGTTCCATCACGGTTTTTTTCGAAAAACCCAGAACCGCGATGCCCAAAAAAACACGCCGGTCCTCCGCATTTTCGCGGCGCGTGTACATGGGGTGGATGTATTCGATATTGACACCGCGTTCGCGAACCATGGTGGCTTCCAGGGTCAGCAGCCAGGCGCTGTCCGCAGGCGCCAGCTTGCGATACAACCGCTCCGTATTGGTGTGGGCAATGATGATCCCGGCACGATCCATGACGCCAACATACGCCAGACCGGCGATGTTTTCATTATAAACCGAGAGAATGGATTCGCGAATGTGCCCCAGTTGCAGCGAGCGGCTGTTGGCGTCCAGGTCTGTGCGATAATAGAGCAAGAGGTCATCCTTGATGCCCTTGGACACGTGCCGCATCACCATGGTGCAAGTCTCTTCAAGCCGTTGATTGAGAACGGCCTGCCCCTGGCGGATAACCACAAAACTGAGGATCGACACGAGTACAAAAAAAAGCAGGCCAATGGTGAAGATGAGTTTGATCCGAATGGGCGCGGAACCAAACCACCGCCCTATGTCGCGCGGACGAAAACGCATCAGTCATTCATCCGTGTGAAATTGGCCAGACGCTCACAGACCAAATCCTGGACATGGGTGGCGCTCGCCATGGGTACGCCATAATTATTTGCCAGCATGGAAAAAACCAGTTCCTCTCCATCCCTGGTCGTGACATAACCGGACAAAGCGCGCACCCGCCCGATTGACCCTGTTTTGGCTTTGACGTTGCCTTTTGCCGCAGTGCCGCGCATGCGTCCCTTCAACGTGCCATCCACACCCGCGACCGGAAGACTGGCGACATAGACAGCTCCTGTCTCCTGCTGGCGCATGTAGCGCAGCAGCCGTATCACGCAGATGGGCGACACCAGATCGCGCCGCGACAAGCCGGAGCCATCGGCCGCATAAAATTGATCGGGCGCAATGCCCGCCGGCTCGAAGAGTTTTTTGGCAGCGGCTTCGCCGCCTTTGGCACTGCCCTCATTGCCGGTTTCTCGGCCGACCGTGCGCAGCAAGAGTTCGGCGAAGAGATTGTCACTCTCCTTGTTCGTCTCTCTGACGATTTCGCTCAACGGCGGCGAAGTGTGCGAAGCCAGCTGCGTTGTTTTATATTCCACCGGCAGATATCCCGGCAGCTCATCCACATCATACGCTTCATCTTTGATGACAATACCGCGCTGGAGCAGAATCTCGCGCAGCACAAAGGCGGCGTATTTGCTGGGATTTTCCACGGTGATTCGATCTCTGCGCCCCTTGCTCAGCCAGGAGACGGTGCCGTCGCATTGAATTTGATTGGTGCCGAGATTACGCCAAAAACTGGGGCGTGTGCGTTCGGCGGTCTTGATGCGATTGATCAGCTGTATGTATCTGGTTTCCGGCTCGAGCCTGAGACGCGCCGGAGCGTCCAGAGAATCGCCAGGACTGGTGAGGACATCGATACAGTTGTCGTTGAAGGTCAGGGCGCTGATCTGGGCGGCGTAATACTCGGTCAGATCGTCCCACTCCCAGCCAAGGCCGAGCATTTCGTCGTTGAAATAACGGTCGTCACCAATGACTTTACCGTTGACTTCCTTGATGCCCCTTGTTTTGAGGCTGTCAGCCCAGCGCTCGAAAACGGCGGTTATTTTGTCGTTCTCCCAGCGTCCGCTCAGGGAGGGGTCGCCGCAACCGCGAATGATGAGATCACCGTCGAGCACGCCCTCTGCTGAAATCAAGCCGTGCGCTTGCAGCCGTGTGACATAGCGGTACTCGGCGCCCAGAGCGAGCAGCGCAGCTGCCGTGCTGAATAACTTCATATTGGAAGCCGGCATGAACGCCTTATGCTCGTTGCGGAGATAGAAATATTCCCCTGTTTTCAGAGATTGAACAGCAACGCCCCAGTGCGCCGAGGTGAACGCCGGATCGGAAAAGATGTATTCCAGTTCACCGCGCAACCGCTCCACGGAATCGGTTTGCCGGGGCCCTGCGGCGAACAGGTCCGGCGCGGTCGCGACGAATGCAAAGAACAGAGTGCAAAAAAACAGACGATGTGTCTTCATGATGCCTGTGCCAGTCTTATTAGCCTGAATGATTCCTAACCACAAAGTGCACGAAGAACCTGAAGCGCGACGACCTGATAATCAATGTATTTATACAGATGGCAAATTATCCTTCGTGCGCTTCGTGGCCTTCGCGGCTGATTACAGTTTTAATATCTGAAGGGTAGAACCTGTTATTCAATGAATTATTAGAGCTTCTCCTTTTGTTGTTTATGAATATTAGAGTTTAGCCCTGGCTTGTTGAAGTTAAAGAAAAATCGAAAAATACGCAAGGCTTTTATGGCCCTGTTTAGAGACCGCAGGATTCTCTTTTGTTTTATATGAAAAAATGTGTACATTTGCGGAAAATTATCTGCTGATTCAGGAAAAAATTCTCATGAAACACACCGGATTCATCATTTTTTTCAGTATTGTGCTCAGCCTGTATGGCTTGCTCAACTTTTACATCATCCGCCGTGGATTGCAGGCGCTGCCTGCCACGGGCTGGCCGCGGCACTGGTTCATCTATATCATGCTGATACTGGTTCTCGCGTATCCTCTTTCTCGCATACTGGAGCGATTCGCCCACCCTGCCTTCAGCCAAATTCTGGTACAAATCGGGGCCTATTATTTGGCCGCCATGGTCATCGCTTTTTTCGCATTGCTGGTCATCGATCTTGTCCGGCTCATTCATCATTTTCTGCCTTTTCTGCCGACTGCCTGGCGCGGTTACCACACCGCGGCGAGTCTCAAGGTTTTTCTGGCTGTAGTATCAGCCGTCGCTGTGATCACCCTGGCCGGCGCCATCAATGCCTATTTTCCGCGGGTACGCGCACTCGATTTGGCCATTGAAAAATCCTCACCGCTGCCGCAGCTCAAGGTCGTCTTCGCGTCCGATCTCCACCTCGGCACCCTCATTCACAATTCGCGCATGCGCCGCATGGTGGAGCTGATCAACCGCCAAAACCCGGATGTCATCCTCTTGGGTGGCGATATTTTTGATGAGGACGTGGCCTCGCTGTCGCGGCTGAACATGGCCCAGGTGCTGCAACAGTTGCGCGCATCCCATGGCGTCTATGCAATCCCGGGAAATCATGAATATTTCAGCGGCATTGACCGGGCGCTGGATTATATGGAAGAGGCTGGAATCACGGTCCTGCGCGACCGCGTACTCAAAGTGGAGAATGCCTATTATCTCGTCGGCCGCGACGACCGCCAGAGCCGGTCCATGGGATCGGGACGCGCGGAACTCCATGCCCTGATGGACACGCTGGATGCTGCCCTGCCCATCATTCTCATGGATCATCAGCCTTTTCATCTCGAAGAGGCCGAGAAGGCAGGTGTGGACTTGCAGCTCTCCGGCCACACCCACCACGGTCAATTATTTCCGTTCGAATTCATCACCCAAAAAGTGTACGAAGTGAGTTATGGCTACAAGCGCAAGGGCAATACGCATGTCTATGTCTCCTGCGGCGCCGGCACCTGGGGTCCGCCCGTGCGTACCAACAGCACGCCGGAGATCATGGTCCTCAATTTACACTTTACCGGGAGCCCTGAAACCAATGGATTGTGACGGCGCGATGTACGCAGCCTATAGCGACTGCAAGCTGTGTCCGCGCGAATGCGGCACAAACCGCACGGCTGGCAAACGCGGCGTCTGCGGGGAATCGGCCGAGCTGCGCATCGCCGCCATCGAGGCGCACTTTGGCGAGGAGCCGCCCATCAGTGGCACTCGTGGGTCGGGCACCATCTTCTTCAGCGGCTGCACCCTGAATTGCCTCTATTGCCAGAACTATCAGATATCCTGTTTTCACATGGGCAATCCGATGACTGCGGCGGATGTGGTGGAGCGGCTGCAGCAGTTATATCAAGAACAGGGCATTCACAACATCAATTTTGTCACGCCCGATCATTTTCTGCCCCACAGCATTGATATTGTGCAGCAGTTGAGAGCGCGCGGTGTTACGATTCCGGTTTTGTATAACTGCTCGGGGTACGAGAAGGTGGATGCGCTGCAGCAGCTGCAGGAGGTGGCGGATATTTACATGCCGGATTATAAATACAGCGATGGCGATCTGGCGCAGGCGTTGTCGCGCTGCCGCGACTATCCGCTGGTGGCGCTGGATGCGATTGCCGAGATGGTGCGGCAGAAGGGATTCCTGGATCATTTTCTCACCGGGCAGGCCATTGCCGGCCACGGCGTGTTCGTGCGCCATCTCGTGCTGCCGGGACAGGTGCAAAATTCCATCGATGCGCTGTCGACGTTGTATGCCGAGTTTGGCGCGGAACTGCCCCTGAGTCTGATGTCGCAGTACTGGCCCGCGCGCGTCATCAAGCATGCCGAGCTGAACCGCCGTC
>CAUJEL010000161.1 GCA_963169875.1 Candidatus Zhuqueibacterota bacterium | reverse complement strand
ATCCCTGGGACATGGACCTGGGCCAGGTGCTCGCCTACCGTCCGCGGCACATCGCCCAGGGCACGGTGATTTTTGGCAGAGGCCCGGTGGAAGTGAGCGCGGACTATCGCTACATCTCGCGGCTGGAAGTGGTCAAGCTCTATCCCAGCGATGACCGCGTGGCGCAGAAAACGCTGGACCTTCACGTGACCTACAGATACATGGGATGGTCGTTAAGCGCCAATTTGAACAACGCGCTCAACCACAACCACACGCAGATGGAGCGCACCATCATGCCCATCCGCAACCTGGTGATGACGCTGCGGGGGACGTTTTAGTCATTCAAAATCAGTAGGAGGGCTCTCCAGAGCCCGACAACTCGAAAACAAATGAGACGACATCTCTCAAAAAAACATTCTATAAAACTATCCAGGAGCAGGTATGCGCACATCATTCATCATCGGAGTCAGTATGATTCTATTAACATTATTGGCGGGCTGCAGCCAGCAGCCCGTCATCACCTCCAAATCGCCCGTAGAATCGGTACAAGCAGAGCTCGACAAACTGGCGCCGGTGGCGTTGCAATGCGATCTCTCGGCGCTCTCGGCGGCGGACAAGGCCGCGCTCGGCAAAATCATTCAAGCGGCCAAACTCGTGGACGAGCTGTTCCTGCTGCAGGTCAATCCCGAAAATCCGCAGCTGCGCCAGGCCGTGGCCCGGTTGGAAAAGCCCTATCAGGAGATGTTCCAGATCATGTTCGGACCCTGGAACCGCCTCGACCACGACAAACCCTTCCTCAACGACCGCGCCAAACCGGCCGGCGCCGGCTTTTATCCAGCCGATATGACCAAGGAAGAGTTCCTGGCGCACGTGCAGAATCATCCGGATGAAAAGGATCGACTGGAAAATACTTTCACCGTGATCCGCAGGGCAAAGGGCAATCTGGAGGCGGTGCCGTATCATCTCGCCTATCAGCCGCTGACCGAAGAAGTGGCTGTACTGCTGGAAGAAGCCGCCGCCCTGAGCGATGATGCTTCGCTGAAGTATTTCCTGCAGCTGCGCGCCAGGGCCTTTCGCGACGACGATTACTACGAGAGCGACATGGCGTGGATGGACCTCAACGGCAATCTCGAAGTCGTGATCGGACCCTACGAAGTGTACGAGGATGCCCTGTTCAACTACAAGGCGGCCTATGAATCGTTTGTCTGCGTGGTCGATCACGCCGAGAGCAAAAAGCTCGAGGTGTTGTCCGCCTATCTCAACGATATGGAAGCGCATCTGCCCATTCCGGATCAGTATAAAAACTTCAACCGCGGCAGCTCCTCGCCCATCAAGGTGGTGCAGGAAGTTTTCTCCGCCGGCGACACCAAGGCCGGCATCCAGACGACCGCGTTTAATCTGCCCAACGACGAGCGCGTGCGCGAGGCCAAGGGCTCCAAAAAAGTCATGCTGAAAAACATCGCCCAGGCCAAATACGAAAAATGCTGGATTCCCATCGTCAATACCGTGCTCGCGCCCAAACCACTGGCCGCGGTCTCTTTCGATGCCTATTTCAACCATGTGCTGATGCACGAGATGAGCCATGGACTCGGACCGGGCATGATCACCCTGGAGAGCGGCGAAAAGATCGATGTGGCGAAAACAATGAAAGAGCTCTATTCGGTGCTGGAGGAGTGCAAAGCGGACGTCCTCGGCATCACCAATCTGAAGCTGATGATGGACAAGGGCGTTTTCCCCAAAGAGATGGAATATTCGATGTACGCCAGCTATCTCGGCGGCATGCTGCGCTCGATCCGCTTCGGCATCAATGAAGCCCACGGCGGCGGCGTGGCGATTCAGTGGAATTACTGCTTTGACAAGGGTGCCTTTCTGCTCGACGAAAACGGCAAACTAACGCTGGACGAGCTCAAAGTGCTGCCCGCCTTGAACGATCTCGCCCGTGAAGTCCTGATGTTCCAGGCCACGGGCGATTATGAGGGCGCGAAACAGTTTGTGGAAAAATACCGCGTCATGACCCCGGTGATGCAGGGCATGGTGGAGGCCTTGAAAACCGTGCCCGTGGACATCCGGCCTTCCTATCCGGTGTTGGCGGAGTTGGGGATGGAATAATTAATATACAGCAAATATGCCAAGGCTGCACCCTTTGCTCGCCCCCTCCCTCTGACGGGAGAGGGCGAGCGTGCTATTGCCACAAAATTTTTCTCCCCAGCCTGTCATTCTGCAAGAATCTTTTAGCGTCAGCGAACGGAAATACCTGTCTGTGGAATACCCCTAGCCCACACGGTTGTTTGCCGTTTAGCTAAAAGATGCCTTCTGCATGACAGTGGAATAAAATAGAGGTGTCATTCAGGAATCTTTGTGATTCAGCGAACGCGAGCGCCTGTCGATGGCGAATCCATTGCTGGCGCAGCTGTTAGCCGCTTGGCTAAAAGATGCCTTCTGCATGACAGTTCTACACCACCCGCCGCAGCCTCTCCCCTATCTGCTTGCGATAGTAAAACAACAATCCTGAGCTGGTCAGCAACAATCCCGCCAAGGAGGGTATGAACGCCGTGATCAGCGTCGTGATCATGAACCACACCTGAATGATCAGCACCAGGATCAGCGTCACCGGATAACCCCAGGCTTTGTAATAGCGCGGCGCATCCGGGTATTTCTTGCGCAGCACCCACACCGCCGCAAAAGTCGAGATGTTGAAAATCGATGAGGTGAAACTGAAGAAATCGATGATGGTCTCATAAGCGTGCGCCGCAAACGCCGCCGCGATCAGCAGCACCGTGGCCCAGCAGCCCTGCAGCAGCAGGGCACGATTCGGCGTCTTGTATTTGGGATGCACCTTGCCGAGCGATTCGAAAAACAGGCCATCCCGCGACATGGCGAATATGCCCCTGGCTTTCACCAGTATTTGCGAACTCACACTGCCGAAGGTGTTGAGCATCACCGCCAAACTGACGAGGATGCCGCCGATGCCGCCCATGGCCATCTCCATGGCATCCACCGCCACCCACTTGGCATCGATGATGCGCGCCACCGGGAGCTGGTAGAGATACGCCGTGTTGGCGGCCAGATAGATGAGCATGATGCCCGCCAGTCCGAGGATCAGCGACAACGGCAGGTTGCGGCGCGGATTCTTGACCTCCTCGGCCACATAGGTCGCCCCCTCCCAACCGCTGAAAGCAAAAAACGCATAACGCATCGCCGCGCCCATGGCCAGCAACGAACCCCAGGTGAACTCGTCCGGCCAAAAGGGCTGCGAAAAGTTGGCCGTGCTGCCGCCGCTGGAGAAACAGACGCCGATGACCGCGCCCAGGGCCAGCAGCTTGAGCAGACTGAGCACATTCTGCACCTTGCCGCCCAGGGCCACGCCGAAGCAGTTGACCAGCGTCAGCATCCAGATGATTCCCAACGCGATCAGCACCTCGACGCCGCGAGAATAAGTCGCCCCGGTCATGATCTTGTACAACGAATTGCCGTACTCGGCGAAGACGATCGAGACCGCGGCGATGGCGCCGGTCTCGGAGACGAAGAACATGGCCCAGCCGCGCAGGAACGCCCATACCGGCGGGTAGGCGGCGCGCAAAAAGGCGTACGGTCCGCCGGACTTGGGCATCATCGCCGCCATCTCGGCGTAGACAAACGCCCCCAGCAACGTCGCGATGCCGCCGAGGATCCAGACGCCGTAGAACATGCTGACGCAGCCCACCAGCATCATGATCGGCGCGGGCGTGCGAAAGATGCCCGAGCCGATGATGCGGCCGATGAGAATCGAAAAGGCCTCGGTCAGACCCAGACGGCGGTCGAGTTCGCTTTTTTCACTGAACAATTCCCCTGCTGGACGCGATTCGATCTTGATCATCCATTCCTTCTTTCGTTAATTCCCCGGCGCGCAGCTCTTTGCCGGGCTCCATTATTCACAGCAGAGGGCGCAGAGATACGCAAAGAATAAAAACATTAAAATGACATGGATCGCTCATCCAATAACGATTCAAAAATATGCTATATCATTCAGAGATTCATATATTATTCTACCACGAAGAACACGAAGCGCACGAAGAATAACTCTTTAACTTTATTTAAAATAGAATTGCCAAGCCGTTTTGCTTCGTGTTCTTTGTGAACTTTGTGGTTATGAAATATTCAAAATAATTATGCATTAGAAATAAAAATTCAAACCAGGCACCATTCCATCTTTTCAACAAACGCGTCTCGGCGGCTTTTGCGCGCCCGGCGGTTTGTAAATGGATCCGGATAGACTGCAAGAGATTACATTCAGAAAGTGCACATCTCTCGCAAGATTAATCCAGGTGTATCTCCAAAAATTTCCCGCTCACCTGATAGCCGTTCTGGCGCACATGGGCCAGACTGGCTACCGTCTGGATATAAATCTGCAACTGTTCCGGCTCGTATTTTTCGCCTGTCTTGAAATCGATGATGAGAATCGCCCGGTTGGTCTCATCCACCATCATGCGGTCGATGCGCAGCTCCTGGCCGTCGGGCGTGAAAAAAGTCTGCTCGGTGAAAACACGCTGCCACTGCTTGTGCGAGAAAAAATCGCCCTGTTCATCCAGGAAACGGTCCACTTGCTGGATGATCTCCCTGATCTCCTCTTGTTTCACCAGGCTGCCGAAATCGGCGATGGTGCGCTGCGCCGCAAATGCACGCGCCGCCGCGGAATCATAGTCGATCCAGGAGAGATAATAGTGCACGACATTGCCGCGATCCACATGGCGTTTGTTGAGGTAGACGCTCTTGTAATCGAGATAGCGTTCTTTTTCGATGCGCTCCGGATCGCGGCGCCAGAAGGCGCTGCGGCGCGTGTCGAGGTAACGCCAGGCATCGCTCACCGCCGGTTCCTCAGCAGCAGGGCGTGTCGTTGCGGACGCTTCCCAGCAGCCCCACTGGGCGCGGCTGCTGTGGGGCGTTTCTGTTGAAAACCGGTTATGTTGTTTCAACAGCTGCAGCAGGTTGTGATAAAGAATCTTGTTGGCCGTCGGTTCATCCAGATTATCCTCCAAATCCAACAGACCCGCCTTTTTATCCCTGGTCACATACAGACACAAATGACGCTTGGCGCGCGTGATGGCCACATAAAAGGTGTTGAGGTCTTCGATGATATCCCGAATTTCTTCAGTCTGGACAAGCCCGTTGCGCGAGGAGGCCTCGAGCACCGCCTGGAAATTATAGGTCAAGGCGTGCGCCATAATCTCCTGAAACGTCGCATCGTATTGCACATAGCGCTGCAGCTCGGCGCGGTCCCGGCCCCGTTCCGGCCGCATCGGCATGAAGAGGAACACATGGTCAAATTCCAATCCCTTGGATTTGTGGATGGTCAGCAAGCGGATGGCATCGATCTCTTCCAGTCCCAGCTGCTGCCAGTTCTCATCATCCTGATGATCGTGACAATAACGCAAAAACCCCTCAGCGGTGACGGGATAATCGCCCTGCTGATGTTCGAATGCGGCGACCAGTTCCAGGAAAAAGTGCAGATTCTTGCTGTCGTTCTCCTGGGTGAAAATGCGCGGCACAGAGAATTGTTCGATGATCGTCTTGCAGAGATTGAGCAGATCGCTGCGGGCGCTGGTAACGACCATTTGGGCGATCTGCTGCAAAACAGAAAACTGCGGCGTGCGTTCCGCCAAGCGCCTGGCCAGCGTATAGGGGGACACTTCCGCGGATAACTCCCGATAAACCAGCAATACCTGCTTCAACGCGGGACCGTCCATGAGGACATAATCGGAGCGCAAGAATTTGATCAGCTCGCTGACATCATAGCGCGCCACATAACGCAGCAAAAACAGGATGGGTTTCACGGCGCGGTGATAGAGGACCGAACGCGAGCTTTCCAGCACATAATCGATGCGCAAATCATCCAATGCAGCAGCGATGGCGAGCAGGTCGCGGTTCTCGCGACTGAGCACCGCGGTTTTCCCCGCCTGCAACACGCCCTGCCGCAGCAGCGGCGCCATTTCGTTCCTGACCAAATCCTCAGCCGCCTCCTGGACGCTGCGACAGCTGTTGCCCTCCGCATCCTTGTTGACATTCTGCAGCCGCACCAGAATTCCGCCGTTGTTCTCCGTCACCGCCGTACTGCAGGGATCATAGGGCCATTCCATCTCGTGCTGCTGCAGGGTTTCCTGCAAGAACGGCTGCGCAAAGAAATCGTTCACAAATTGCATGACCAGCGGCTGACTGCGATAGGAATGATCCAGACGCACCGCTTCCGCGCCGCCGAGCAGCTGCGGCAGCCGCAGCAAGAGATCGCGTTCGCCGCCGCGCCAGCCATAGATGGATTGCTTCTCATCGCCCACAGCGATGACCCCGCCGTACGGCTTGACGCCTTCGCCCGCCACCACCTCCTTGATCACCGGCCAGAGGATGCGCATCTGCAGCAGGCTGGTGTCCTGGAATTCATCGATGAGGAGAAAACGGACGCGATTGGCGAGGATCTCATAAAACGCATTGGTGACCGCATCGTCCTCGATCAGCGACAAATCCGGATCGTAGAGATAACGAAAGGTATAATAGGCCACATCGCTGTGGCTGAAGATCTGATCCTGGAAACGCAGGACATCATAACGTTCCAGCAGCATTTTGGTGATTTGCCGGAGTTCCAGCTCTTCCTGATGAAACAGGGTGGCATCGAGGTAATCGGCCAGCAGCCGCGTCGCCTGTTGAATGCGTTGATCGAGTTCGTCCCGCAGCGCCGCATAGGCGTTCTTGCGCAGCAACTGGCTTTTCGACCAGAAGGCTTCCCCTTTCAACAGCAGCGGAAAATGCTCAACGACAAACTCGCGCGCCTGCAGGCATTGTTTCACCTGGGCGAGCCAGTCCCCGCTCTTTTGCGCCTCATCCCTGAAAAAGATTTTCACATAATCTTTCTTCACCGCCTTGTCGGCATCCATATCGGGCTGATCCTGGCGCAGATAATCGGAGAAGAGGTGCAAAATGGCGTCCCACGCCTGGCAATATTCACTAAAGAGCTCTTGAATTTCAGCTTCTGAAAGCAGCGGCTGCGGCCGGGCGTAGACATCGATAAAGTGGAACAACCAGCGCTGTTCCAGCAGGGATTTGATCAGTTTTTCATAATCCTCAAGATTGCGCTTGCCGGATCGTTTGAAAAGGTCCTTGACCAGGCCCAGATTTTGCGGCTGCAGGGCATAACTGTAGAGTTCAGCGTAATAGCGGGGATCCATCTTGCTGTCGATGCGGTAGCTGCTGAGGCCGATGTAGGGCGCGATGATGGAGCGGAATAGCCGATTGATGTAGGCATCGATGGTGCTGATCTGCACCTGATTTTTGTTGGTGAGCATCTGCTCATAGACCATGCGCAAATAAGCCGTATCATCGGGACGCCACGCCACGCCGAGCATGTCGTGGAGATGGTTGCGCAGCGCTTCGGCCTCGTCGCCGCCTTTTATCAATTTCTGCAGATGCGAAAAGATGCGCTCGCGAATTTCCGCGGTGGCTTTTCGCGTGAAGGTGATGACCAGGATTTCGCTGAAATGAACACCCTGGTCGCGAAAGCGCAAAAGGAGTCCGATATACTCCAGCGACAGCCGGTAAGTCTTCCCGGTGCCGGCGCTGGCGCGGATGACTTTTTTGATGAAACCGTTCAAACCCGTTCACCTTCCCAGCAATGCGTGCAAAGTTTCTCCTTGGGCAAACCGATGGCCTGCACCATGTCCTCCATGGTTTGATACTGCAGCGTGGTCAGACGCAGCCGCTTGCGGATGCGCTCCACCATGGCCTTGAACTCGGCGCTGGAGGGATCGTGATAGGCCGAGAGGTCATCGGGTATGGCGCCATGCAACTCATCGATGGCGCGACGCGCCGCCAACTCCATTTCTGTACGTGATCTGGAAAAATTAAGATAAGGGCAACCGTGCAGCAGCGGCGGACAAGCCACGCGCATATGCACTTCGGCGGCGCCGAATTCATAGAGCCGCTGCACAAAATCGCGCAGCTGCGTGCCGCGGACAATCGAGTCCTCGCACAGCAACATGCGCTTGCCGCGGATGAGATCGCGAATCGGGATCAATTTCATGCTGGCGATGAGATCGCGCGTCTCCTGCACCTGGGGCATGAAGCTGCGCGGCCAGGTGGGCGTGTATTTGACAAAAGGCCGGCAGTAGGGCACCCTGGATTCCACGGCATAGCCGATGGCATGGGCCACACCGGAGTCGGGGATGCCGGAGACCATGTCCACGGTCACATGGTCCGCGCGCGCCAGCGCCGCCCCGCAGTGATAGCGCGCCTGCTCGACGTTGATGGATTCGTAGCTGCTGGCCGGATAGCCGTAATAAATCCACAGGAAGGAACAAATTTGCATGGACTCTTGCGGCTGTATCAGCGTCTGATACCCCTCCTTGTTGATGAGCACCACTTCTCCGGGTCCGAGGTATTTGACGGTCTCGAAGCCGAGATTCGGGAAAGCGCTCGATTCAAAGGCCACGGCCATGGCGTCCCCCCTGTGACCGATCAGCACCGGCGTACGGCCGAGGCGGTCCCGGGCGGCAAAAATGCCGGCTGCCGTGAGGATCAGCATCGAACAGGAGCCTTCGATCGCTTCCTGCGCCTTGTGAATGCCCGCGGCAAAAGACTCCTCCTGGTTGATCAGGGAGGCGACCAGTTCGGTCGGATTGATGGCATTGAGGTTCATCTCGGTGAAATGACCACGATGGGTTTTGAGGGCATAACTGGCCAGCCGTTCCAGATTCCGAACCACGCCCACGGTGACGATGGCATAGTTGCCCAGATGCGAGGCGATGAGCAGGGGTTGATCTTCATAATCGCTGATCACGCCGATGCCGAGGTTCCCCTTGAATTTGGGCAAATCTTCGCGAAATTTGCTGCGAAACGGCGCGCCTTCGATGCTGTGAATCGATTTTTTGAATCCATCCGGATGGTACACTGCCATGCCGCCGCGACGCGTGCCCAGATGCGAATGATAATCGATGCCGTAGAAAAGATCGCTGACGCAGTCCGTGTTGGAAACAATGCCGAAAAAACCGCCCATGGAAACTCCCTATGATTGTAGTGCTCTAGCGTGGATTGTACCACTCCCGTCTGATGATGTCGTCGAGATGATTTTCGCCCCACTCCTTGCGCCGTCCCGGTGTATAGCCGTATTGACGGATTTCCTGCAGGACACGCAACAGGTTCGCGCGAAAGAGCTGCAGATACTCTTCCTTACTCATGTTTTTGCGATTGTGGCTGTACGAGGGCTGCTCAAAGCGCTCTTCGAGGATATGATAAAAACATGAGTTCACCTGGCCGGCCAGGTGCGGATTCTCGATCAGATAGTAAAACAATTCATATAATACCAGCTGCTCTTTTTTCGCGCCCGTGCCGGTCTTGTAATCGAGAATGAAATAGTGCGGCGATGCCGTGGACTCCAGGCGCAAATCTGCCCGGCCTTGCACGCCCACATCGATGCCGAGGCCGCTTTCGACCTGAGGGATATAGACCCGCGAATGGCGTTCGCCGGCGCTGAGATATTTCTGTTCGGGAATGACGCGCACGTGAGCGGCGGTCATTTTCGCACGCCAGCCGAGTTCCCTGAAAAAGGTGTGCAAAGAGTGTTCAATGACCGGAAGCGAGATCTCCCGGAAATAGATCAGTTCATGATTCTTGGGCGTGGAGAAATAGTAATCCGAATCCGGGGAGAGAAGCTGCTCGACAGCGCGGCGGCCGTTTCGGGTCACGATTTGAGAAAAATCTGTGCAGGAGGCCTGATCGATGAGGAAGTAGCTCCAATAACTGTCGAACAGATGTTGTGCCACCTTGCCGAAAAAAGGTTTGCTCCATCCCAGTTCCCATTTTTCCGGCCATTCGGGAATCCGCGCGAGATAATCGACAAAGTAGCCAAAGGCGTCCTGCATCAGGCGATCATAGGCATAGTAGAACAGGGACCACTGTTCATCGGGGAAATCGCGGGCATCAAAAGGAATAGTGAAAAAGGACGCCTGTTCCTTAACCGGCTGCGGCAGCGGTCTGGAAGGATCGACCTGGAAAAAATGGCGGCTGTAAATCTGGTAATTGACATCCGCCACTTTCTGCTGCGTGATGGCGGTCTCTGCAAGTTCAAGCAGCAGTTCCTCCAGAAACGAACTCGGTTCTATGTCTTTTTCGCTGTTGCGTATGGTGAAAAGGCAGAGCTGCGGCGAGGAGAGCGCGGCTCTCAGGAACAGATATTTTTCCAGATACCGCGTTTCTTCAAAGGTGACCAGACCAAAGATCTTGCGCTGCTGGTCATTGAACAGGAACGGCTCCGCCGGACGATGGGGAAGGTTCATCTCGGTCAGGTTGAGAAACGCCAGACCGGGATAGGAAAGCGTCTGCGTCTCGCGCAGGGAGACGAACTCGATGCGGTCCCGGTCTTCGTCGCCCCTGTCAAAGCGAATGCGAATCGACTTGATGTAATCAAGGAAGAGACGCAGGATGCCCCGCGGTGTGGCGTAACGGCTGTCGCCTGAAAAGAGAGCGGACCAGGCATCCACCAGGCCGAGATCCGCGATGGCAGCCAGGTCCGCCAGAGACTGATAAAAAACCTCAACAATGTTGCTGCATTCCAGTTCCTCCCTGCGGAGGGCTTTGCGTATGGGAAGGCCGTCCGTTGCATCGATCAGAG
Source organism: Candidatus Zhuqueibacterota bacterium (assembly GCA_963169875.1). Classification (GTDB taxonomy): domain Bacteria; phylum Zhuqueibacterota; class Zhuqueibacteria; order Residuimicrobiales; family Residuimicrobiaceae; genus UBA2214. Next base: position 3,294 of record CAUJEL010000161.1, on the reverse strand, counting down.
CGGTCAATTGCTCGATATCATGAATGCGGAGCATTTTTTCGATGAGATCGAGGATGGGATCTATGGCCGTTTTCAATTCACGGCGGTCCGAAAACGTACTGCTGAAAAACGTGCGCTGCAAATCGACATAGCAGAAATCCTGCTGCTGCAATTTATGCAGCAGCGTGACCAGCCGTTCGCGGCCGGGAAGACCGGTCTCATCGCTCGCGCCCGGCAAAGCCAGTCTGGCAAAATCCGGTTGCAGGATGGCGTCGAGCAAGGCGGGCAGGGGCAGCAAGGTCCGGCCCGACTCGGGATCATATATCAACGCGTCCAAAAGATCGCGGAGTGCCGAAAAAAGTGCGTAAATCGACGTCTCGGACAGGGGGATGGTTGTTGGCAGATGAAAATAATCGGGCGACAAAAAGTGCTGCAGCGCCGGCGCTTGCGCATGGACGCTGGCGATGTGGCTGATATCCCCGCGATCCAGAACCTGAAAGAGCTGGTGATACATGGAAAAAGTGTTGCCGCAGGTCCATACGTTCACTTTCTGCCCCGGGTTGTGCGGAAAATCACGGGCAGAACACGGTTTGACCTGGAGCAGCTCCCGGTCCAGCAGCGTTTCCGGAAAGTGGTAATAAAAAACCACCTGATGCTTTTTTTCACCCAGGGCCTGTACCAGCTCGCGCTCGAATGGGGAGCAGCGCAGATGATCGACGATGATCACCGCCTCATGGTTGTGGCAGCTGCTGAAATCCAGATGCCGGCGATCCGTGATGAAAATGCGATCATCATAGCCGCGCTGGCCGATCCATTCCTGATAGCAGGTGCGCATGCGCAACAGCAGTTCCAGGGTCTTTTCCTGCCACGGCAGCCAATCGATGCCGGCTGCGATGAGCTCTTGCGGATCCGGCATCCCGATGCCCGCTTCGCTGCACTCTTCAAATAAGGTGAAAAAGTGGTGCGCCAGTTCGATGCTTTGAAAATAGTTATGAATCTTAAAAGAAGTGCGGCATTCTTCATCGAGGGAGGAAAAAAAAGCCAGTGTGCGTTTTTCTTCCTTGAGCAGGGGGCGGTCACTCAGGAGCACGCGCTCCTTGAAGGATTCCCAGGTGAGTGCACTGCAGTACGAGAAGGGCCACTGTTTCTGCAGCAGACGCTGGGCCGCGAACCGGCTCGTCTCGGTGGGGAGCAGCAACAGCGCATCGCGCTGCCCCCAATCGTCGATGAGGCGCGGCAACAGCGGTTCGTGGAGGTCGATGAAACGGAACTCCGGTGCACGCATGTCAGGCGTCTCCGCCGGTAACTGTGGCTATTTCACGATTCGCGACGCGCAATGCCAGTCCTTTTCCAAATCGCTAAAATCAATTTCTCAAATCGTTCAATTCAGGGTGTCCAATACTTTCACTTGATGAGCTTTACAAGAACGTAGCTGGACAATTTACATTAAAATGGCCAGTCTCGCAACAAAAATGGTCAGAAAAAGCTTTTTTCTCGTCAATAAATGATGTAATTTCCCTATGCCTTTTAACCTGAATTTTTCACTGCCGAGGACGCAGAGGTGCGCAAAGAATAGAAAAACATAAAGATGGCATTGATAACAACTTTGATGACTGAAAAAAAATCAAATCAAAAAACTTTCGATAATTATAATAAAAACAGCTCGGCGGCCTCGGCGCGCTCGGCGGTTTATGAATAGAACAGGTTAAATCGCCAGGAGTAAAAGCATGATAAACGTAGCCGTATTCATCCTTGGTTCGGTAATTAACATCCTGATTTCGCGAAAATCACTGCGCCAGCCCGGCTCGCATGGCTATTACCGCTTTTTTGCCTGGGAAGTGATGCTGGCGCTGGCGATTCTGAACATTCCTGTTTGGTTCAAGGACCCGTTTTCTGCATTTCAGATTATCGCATGGACCTTACTGATGATTTCGCTGGTCATGCTCGGCTTTGGCCTGAAACTGGTCTCCGCGGGAAAACCGGACAACAAACGCCAGGATGAGGCCCTGCTGGGATTTGAGAAAACCTCGGTACTGGTGACGACCGGCATATACGGTTATATCCGCCACCCGTTATACAGCTCCCTGCTTTTCCTGGCCTGGGGCATTTTTTTCAAAGACGTCAACGGATACACGCTGATGCTGGTGCTGGCCGCCACGGCTTTTCTCATGGCCACCGCCAAAGCGGATGAAAAAGAGTGCCTTGCCCATTTTGGACCGGCTTATCAGGAATACATGAAAAAGACGAAAATGTTTGTGCCGTTTGTGTATTAGCATATACACCGCCTTCGAGCTGTGCGATCCAGTCTGGAACATTACGGCTTGTCAGGATCGTTTATGTACTTTTTGAACAGCCCTAAGGTTTAGATTCCAACCGCAGGACCCAAAAGGTGCTTACAGCATGACAAAAAAGGGGCAAATATTTAAAAAATGTCATCCTGTAAGGACCTTTTAGCATCCGCGTCAGGAATTCGCCAAGTGTCCTGGGAACTCTTCCACGGGCAACCCAGGTTGCGGCATGCCTTGAGCCATGCAGTACATTCGCATTATTCAATTTAAGCAGAGAAATCCCATGCCTTATCCCCAACTCGATCCCGCTAAAATCCGCGTCCGGCCGCTGGCTGAACGCAAAAGCAAGTCCGCCATTGCGGACATCCTCATCGACCCGGAGCAACCGCCCAAACCGGCGCCGCAGCTGCAGCCCCTGCTCGCCGAGGTGGCTGCGGGCATGCGCGCCGCGCGGGAGCGCCAGGCGAGCGTCATCCTGGCATTTGGCGCCCATCTCATCAAAAACGGCGCCGCCTCCCTGCTCATTGAGATGATGGAACAGGGCTGGATCACCCATCTGGCCACCAACGGCGCCGGCGGCATCCACGATTGGGAATTTGCTTTTCACGGCCGTTCCGAAGAAGACGTCCAGGCCAATGTGGCGCAGGGTTGCTTCGGAACCTGGGACGAGACCGGGCGTTATCTCAACTGGGCGGTGCAACTCGGCGCGCTGCGCGGCATGGGCTATGGCGAATCCATCGGCGCCATGATCATGGAGGATGGCCTCTCGTTTCCAACCCTTGAATCGCTGCGCCAGGACGTGGCAAGAGGCGCGCAATCGTCCTCCCCCCTGCACCCCGCTCAAGCGGAACTCCTGCAGACCATGATTGCTTTCAATATCCCGGATGGATTCGTGGCCATCCGGCATCCGTTCAAGCAGAGCTCTGTTTTCGCGCAGGCGGTGCGGATCGGCGTGCCCATCACCGTGCACAGCGGCATCGGTTACGATATCATTTATAACCACCCCTGCGCCAACGGCGCAGCGCTG
>CAUJEL010000160.1 GCA_963169875.1 Candidatus Zhuqueibacterota bacterium | reverse complement strand
GATGGAAATGGTTTTTGAATATAATATTGGGCTTCAGGGTTACTTACAATAGAGTCATAGTCTTTGGTATCGAGTTCATCTTTTTGATAAAGACGGCTGCACAGATCACCGCCGGCCTTATCCGGCAGCCAATCCGGCAATCCGGCATGATGTCCGGCAAGTATATACGCCAATATTCGTGCAACTGGTGATTCCTTCAACTTCAGCATGGCCAAAATAGCACCTGTTGTGCTGTGATTGATCTTGCCCTTGGCGGTCTCGAAGGTTGCAGCTTCATCATACCCAGTAGATATTCGAATATGCCTCTGCCAAACTGGATGAAATTTTCCTAAATCGTGCCACCAACCCAGGCAGTCTCCCCAGTCGCGGTTACTAAATTCTGCAGCAAAATCACCAGCCCGTTTCGCCGTACCGTCCAGGTGATCTGTCAAGCGCTGTGCACGCCAAACACCATTTTTGTCTTGCAGTGCACGCGCAATTATTTCATCAAGCGCCATCCCCTGCCCCACGTTTTTATATCAATCATATTACCTAATTAATTACCTATTTGATATGTTATTACCCATTAGAAATCTTTTGCCATCGTGAATATTGTCCACGCCCGAGGCATTCAACCTTCAAGCCCCTTAATTTTTTTAAAACTACGCGAATCATGTCAATACTGATGCCCGGGCAGGCGGATTGGATTTCCCTGATGCGGAAAGGCCGTGTTTGTGCTTCAATCGCCGCCTCAATAAGCGCTGTCTTTTCCCCTCTTGGCGCCTTCAGACTTCCCATGCGCTGTTCGAACTCACGAAAGGCAAGAACCAGCATGTAAAGCATAAAATGTATAACCGGCCAGGGATCGTGTTTACCCTGGTGCCAATTGCCGGAACTTTGTTCCAGCACTTCATAATAGCGTTCCTTGTTCTGCTCGACGAGCCGCTCCAGACTGATGTAACGCCCTGCCTCCAGTCCGCAATGATACGACAACAGCAAAAATAGTAGACGGGAGACGCGGCCGTTGCCATCGCGAAACGGATGGATGCATAAAAAATCAAGATTTACCGCCGCGGCAAGAATAAAGGGATGCACCCACGCCTCACGCAAACCGCGTTGCCACAGTTCAACCAACTCCGCCATGGCCACCGGCGTCTTTTCCGCGGAAACGGTTCTGAATCGCACCCGGCTGCGGCCGTCGGCATAGGTCTGCAAAATGTCGACATCTTTATCTTTATATAATCCAGCATCCCAAATGTCACCGCGGCACAACTTGTGCATTTTTTTAATGGTCTCCTCCGTCACCGGCAAATTCACACCCTGCTCGTGTATCATCTGCAGTGCGTCGCGATAGCCGCGCACCTCCTCCTCTTCCCGGTCGCGCAGGGTTGGCTGGCCAAATATCAGGGTATTGATCCGCGAGTGTTCCACGGTTACACCTTCAATCCGGTTTGAGGAGGTGGCACTTTCTATCAAGGCGTGTTCGCGCAGCACCTTGAGCCTCTGCGGCGATTGGCGGGTATACAATTCCTGCTTGCCCCTGGCCTCTGCCAGTTCAGCGATATACCAGGCCGCTTGTGCCGGGAGCAGAGCTGGCTTGCTTGCCAATTGACGTAAGGTCATCATATTCTTTTATACCTTCCGATGTTTTACAGTGCTTTTCAGGTTTGCCGCTTTCCTGAACTGAGCGATTGTTTTAACGTTACGAAGATTTAACACCAACACAAGCATTCGCTGTAATCACGGATCGTGCACTTTAGTATCTTAATATTCTTCTTATGCGCAATGTGGTCGCCAAATGTCGGCCACCTCTAAGGTATCCGACATTTGGTTCTGTTCCGATATATCCGGGTTGGGTATTCAAAATATTCGCTTTTCCCCCTCCCACAATCCCACTCCATTCTGCCTGGCGCGCGCGACCATCGCGGGCGTAAATCCCGCGGCACTGAACAAGGCGAAATATTCCCGCCGTCCCGAATGGCCCCAGGTCACCAGGTGGGCTTTGCGTAAAAGGTCGTCATAGATATTGAGGCCAACGGGCCTGTTGCTGAATTTGACTTCTGCGAACAGGATACTGTTTTCATTTTCATTGACGGCGACCACATCGATTTCTTCCGCCCGGTTCCACCAGCGTCCGATGCGCGAAAAGGGGAAAGAAGTGGCGCCCATATCACGCAACAACTCTGCCGCTACCAGCTCATAGATGCCACCCATGTACACAGGCCATTCATTATGAATGCCCGCGATAACACGGTCCACTTGCCCCATCTCCAGCAAACTGCGGCGCGGAAATACAAAGCGGAACCAGAACTGCAGAAAGGGATCCTGTATGCGGTACAACCCCTTTTTGGATTTATGCGGTTTATCTTCGGTCACCGGCAGTTCGCGCTCCACAATATGCAGATCGCCGAGGATGCCCAGATACTTGTTGATCAGCGTCGAAGCAAAACCCGTCGCATTGACGATTTCGGCAAGACGGCGCTTGCCCTGGCTGATGGCCGTTAAAATCGCAAAATAATGACGCGGCTCTCGCAGCTCTTCGCGCAAAATAAATTCCGCTTCATCGTACAGATATTGGCCTTTGGCCAGCACATGGTCTCTGATATTTTTCCAGATATCTTTTTCGTCCTCAAATTGCAGCCAATAGGCCGGCATGCCGCCTGCAACCGAAAAATGAGATATCTGATCGACAAAGCCGGCGTTGGATCTAAAAAGCCGGGCCTGTTGAAAAACGAGCGGCTCTACCCGCCATTGTCCGGTACGTCGGCCGTAAAGGGGCGAGTGCTGGCCCAGTACCTCTGTCTCCATCATGCCGATGCTGGATCCCAACAAAATTAAAAACACAGAGCTGTGTCTCAGATTTTCATCCCACCCTTTCTGAAAAACAGAAGCCAATCCGCGCTCTGCATCCATGAGATAGGGAAATTCATCTATGACCAGTATCAGTCGTTCCTTTTTTTGCTGCAGATACATGAATAACTCGCTCCATGCAGCGAATCCCCGGGTTGCCAATAGAGGTTCCTTGAAAAAATCGGCAAAAAAGTCGGAAATTTGCCTGAGCTGATCTTGCCGGCTGGTACTCTCACCCATAAAATAAATATAGGGTTTGCCCTGGATGAACTGTTTCACCAGTTCCGTTTTTCCCACCCGGCGTTTGCCCCATAAAACCAACAACTCTGCTTTGCCGCTCATCCATTTATCGTTGAGGAAATCAAGTTCCTGTTTTCTATTAATGAAATTCATATAGCCCTATAGATATTATACTCTGTAGTATTATACTTTTAAGTATATAAAACAATATCATAAAAGTCAAATAAAATATGCGTTCGCATTAATAAACTTGTTCAGAGATATTTTCAGCGGCAATCTGTACATTCCCCGGGAAATGTTGCTTGTGTATTCCTATTATGATAGCAGCAAATCTATTCTTGTGCGTAATATGTTCTTGTCATACTCGTCTTTGCTGGTGGCGCTCACCTGTGCCGCAGGGCCTAAATGATGGTTACACCATGACAATTATGGTTACGCCATAACAAGGATGGTTATATCATAACTATGATGGTCGCACCTTAACACGGATGGTTACACCATGACAAGGATGGTTACGCCATAACAAGGATGGTTATAGCATAACTATGATGGTCGCACCTTAACACGGATGGTTACGCCATGACAAAGGGGGTTAACCATAGCCCGCCAGCGTGTAGCCAATGGACGCAAAAGTAAACTAAAAAGCTGTTAATCCGCATCTGCAAATTTTCTTTCAAATCTCCTTTTTTTATGATACATTATCTCATGAAGACACGAAGCCTGATATCAAAAATTCTCCTCTATCTCCTGTTTTTGTTCTGGATTTTCATCCTGACCGCGCAACTGCTCATCTGGGCCAACCTGCGCCTGCTGTTTCTGCCGCAGGTTGCTGTCGTGGACATGAGCGCCAGCCTGCTCCAGGATACCCTGTGGATCCCCATCGGCCTGGCCCTGCCGCTCTATCTGATGTGGCTCCTCCTCGAGGAATTCCCTCACTGGCTCTACCGCAGTCTGATCATCCTCACCGCCCTGCTCCTGCTCATCTGGGCGGTGACAGATATCGAAACCTTCTTCCGCGGCCTCTTTATGCTCCTGGCAGCCCTGTTTTTTGTAACAATACGCCATATCCGGCGTAGCAAAGAGATCAGAGCCAATGCATTCATCTATCTTCTGGCCTGCGCCGGGCTGGTGATCCACTATGGTCCGCAGCTGCTGCCAACCCTGAACCTGAGCAGCCATTCCGGGCCCGGACATCTCAAGATTCTCGATTTTAATATCTCCATGCGCGGAAAAGAAGAACAACGCAGCCGGATTTTTGCGCTCATCGCGCGCGAAAATCCGGACCTGATTTTCATCCAGGAGATCAACTCCAGCGATCGCAAGCTCTTTTTGCGCAGATTGGGCGTTCAATATCCGCATCAGCTCTGGGCGGACCGGTTCGAAAATTACAACGGCGGCGCCATCTTGTCCAGGATTCCATTCAAAAACAGCCGCAACATAGACATCGGCACCCCGTATATGCCGGGCCACACCAACGTCAACGAAGCGGTCATTAGCCTGCTCGGCCAGGATGTCTACCTCTATAACTGCCATCTCTATCCGGCCGGCCACGCCCTCATGCAACTGATCTTTGGCAAACGCACATTGGAGAGCTTTGTCACGCACACCCGCACCGCCTATTTGCGCCGTCAGGCGGAAGCGGAGCAACTGCATAAAATCATCTCCCGGGCGCGCGGACCCGTCATCCTGGCGGGCGATTTCAATGATACGCCCAACAGCAGAGTCTACCGCCTCTTCAATGAACGTCTGCAAAACGCTTTCGCCTCCGCGGGATGGGGCCTGGGTACCACCTATGGTCATTACAGCATGCAAGGCAGCGTTTCAAAACATTGGAGTTTTATCCTCTTTGATTTTCTGCGCATCGACCAGGTCTTCGCTTCACCCCATTTCAAGATCCTGGATGCACGCGTCGACCATCTGGATGTGTCAGACCACCGTCCGCAGCTGGTTCGTGTGACCCTGCGACAAATTGATTAATCATTACACTATTCCAGGAAATCTCCGTATGAGTAAAAACCTGCAGGAATTTCGCGCTTATCGCGAAAAAATGAACGCCAGAATCCTCGCGGCGGACAATCTCGAAATCAAACGCTTTTTCAATCTCGACACCGCGGCGTACCGCGACGGCGCCCTGAATGCCAAAACCAAGGAACTGCTCGGCCTGGTCGCCTCGGCCGTGCTGCGCTGTAACGATTGCATCGCCTATCATATGGTGCGCTGCGCCGAAGAGGGCGTCACGGATGCAGAATTCCATGAAACCCTGTCTATCGCCCTGGTGGTCGGCGGATCGATCACCATTCCCCATCTGCGCTACGCCTTTGAAATGCTGGATGAAATCAGAAGCCAGAGCAACGAATGAGCAGTACAGTCGCACACTGAATGATGGGGCACTCCGAACTACTCAAACCAGGCGATTGGTGCACAAAAGGCAACCTTGCGAAGGTTGTGAACCTTCGCAAGGTTAAGGCAATCGCTCAGTTTAGGATCTATATATTGAAATCAAACCGGCATTGCAGCGCTCCGGTATCAGAGGTTCACCTATTCAGGGACCATCCATCCATGAACAGAGTAATAAAAGTGCTTCGCACCATGCTAATGCCCTTGTTGCTGTTGACCTTAATGCCAGCCATTTCAGCGCCGGCGCAGGAGGCTGTGAGCGGCCAGGAGGTTTCCTGGGCGCGCATGCTGTGGCAGCAGGGAAAACCTGAAGAAGCGGTGAAACTGCTGGAAAAAGCGTTGCAGGAGCGCACACCCACCCTCGACGCCCTGCATCTGCTCGGTCAAATCGAATGCGAGCGCGAAAAATGGGGCCAGGTGCGCAAATGGATGAAAAAAGCGCTCACCCTGCAACCGCGCGATCTCGAAGCCTACTACTACCTCGGCATCGCTTACCGCGAATCCGGCAAATATAAAGCCCTGCTGCTGCGCGCCATCGACTGGCGCAAATCGCGGCGCTACTTCGAGAACATCCTCGCCAAAAATCCGGCCTATCGCGATGTCTTTGCCCAATATGCCATCCTGCAGCGCTACCGGGAACAGCACTATTCCGCCGTGGATCTGGGGGAACGGCAGTTGCTCTATCACCCGGAGGCGACCGCCGCGGAGATCGACCTGCACCGCTCCTATGATGTGCTGCTCGAAAATGAATCCGCGGGCAAGGCCATTCCCTGGCTGGAAAAACGCAATACGGACCGGGCGCTTTTCTTCATCGCCGAACATCTGCGCCGTGACGACCAGTACGCCCGCGCGGATTCGATCTATTCCCGGCTTCTCGATAATCCGGAACGCAAGTTATCGGCCATTCCCCTGCTGCTCGCCATGACCAGATCGGCGATTGCTCAAAAACGCGAAACAGCCGCACAGGATTACTACACCCAGGCGGTCAACGCTTTGCAAAGTGATGCGGACATTCGTTTCCTCTTTGAGGATATGCATTATATCCTCTCCGATAAAGAGTATGAAGTGCTGCAGAAACTCAGCAAGCCCGGCGACATTGCGGAATTCTACCGCGTCATCTGGCTGCGCCGCGATCCGCTGCCAGCGTCCCAGATCAATCTGCGCCTCATGGAACACTATCGCCGTCTGGTGTATGCAGAAAAACATTTCCGCTATGACGGCTTTCGCACCCAGTTCAACAATCCGGATAAACTGCACTATCTGCAATTTCCAAAAGTCTTTGCCCTGAACCGCAAATTTAACGACAAAGGCTTGATCTACCTGCGCCATGGCGAACCTAATGACCGCATTTCGACCCTCGAGGCCGATGTCCAGCAGAACGAAACCTGGGTCTATGCCGCTGATCAGCGGCAGCGCAAGTTGATGTTCCATTTTGTGATCGATGATAATGCCACGGGCAACAACTGGCGCCTCACCGCCAGGCTGACGCCGGAGATGATCGAAGACCGGCTCACCACGGATCCCATTTTTCAACAGCTCTACATGGCCGACGCCATGGAACGCATGCGTTATGAAAACCAGATCGCCGATATCAGCCGCGAGGATGTGGCGGCCGGGCTGGATAGCGACCGCCACAGCTGGCCCAAAAAAATAAACGCCTTTGAAATGCCCTTCTATTTAGCTGCCTTCAAGGGCACAGGAGATAAAACCCGCTACAATGCCTACATCGCGCTGCGCGCCAGCCAGCTGTGGCAGGACGGCAAGGAGTATACAGCGGATCATAACCTCAATTACGGTATTGCGGTCTTTGACCGGCGCTGGAAACCGGTTCTGCGGCAGGAAAAAATCATCCGGGCGAACACCATCAAATCGTGGAGCGATTCATTGGGGTACTGGCCGGCGCAGTTCACCTTCGAATCCGCGGATCCCATGCTCTATGTGAGCGTTTTCGCGAGAATCCCCGAGGAAGAAAAAGTGGGCGGGTATCGGTTCGATCTGCCGGTGAAACGCTTTCCTGCCGACAGCACATCGATGAGCGATATCGTCGCAGCCGCATCCGTACGGCCGGCAGACGCGGAAGACGAATTCACCTGGCGCGGATTGAGAATCATGCCGAACGCGACCCGGAACTTTGCTAAAAAAGACCCGCTCTATGTCTATTTCGAGCTCTATAATTTGCCCGCTGACTCGCTGCAAACGGCGAGATTCACCCTGCAATACCGCTTAAAGCTGTTGAAGAAACAACCCGGTAATATTTTTAAACAGATATCCGGACTCTTTTCCCGCCAACAGGAAGAGACATCCAACCTGGTGGAACGATTTGCCAACGATTCCATCTCCATCGAGTATCTGGCGCTGGACCTGAGTAAAAAACTCGCCGGGCACTATGAACTGGAAATCATTGCGACGCTGAGTGAATCCGGTATCAAAGTGGCGAATAAGACAGAATTCGACTTGAATTGATTCGCCCGGGCGAAAGCAAAACGCAAGCATAACTTGGAGAGGGTGGCCTGGAGCGCCTTCGTTGACGATCTGAACAGTTACGGTTGCATTTCCTCTTACTCGACCGCTGCGACAAAAGTATCATCATGCCGGCGCGGGTGGTTGGCAACTGTGGCGTCGCGATGACTGAGATATGCTGCCTATTGACTGAAAAAGAAAAAATAGCTAAATTGGATGATTAGTGAGTTTACTCTAAAAAACCACTAATTTCACCAATTACGCTTGATAAAAAAGATTGAAAATTACTGTAAATCAATGAGTGTAAATTCGTGTCATTCGTGGTTAAGGCCTTTTTGGAATGGACCCATTTATTAAAATCTTGAACCCCGCACTTAAATAGAAGGAACGAATATGTACCTGCAATCATTCATCGATGATCTGGCGGAAAAACGCGTCACTGGAGATACAAAGGATATTGAAATCAAGGGCGTTGTCTACGATCCACTGCGCGTGGAACCCGGCTTTATCTACGTCGCAATCAACATCTATACGCAGCTCGACAAAATCGAAATTCCCGACGGCCATCCCCTGGTGATGGACGCCATCGCAAAAGGCGCGGTCTGCGTCGTGCTGCAGCAGGACATGCAAGTCCCCTCTCACGTGGTCAAAGTGGTGGTTCCCGATTCCAGATATACCCTGGGCATCCTGGCTAACCGCTTCTATAACTATCCTTCGCAAAAGCTGAAACTCATCGGCGTCACCGGCACCAACGGCAAAACCACCACCACCCATATCATCGAAAGCATCATGATCCAGAAGTACAAGATGGGCCTGATCGGCACGCTCTATTACAAGATCAACGGCGAGATCCGCAAATCAAAGGACACCACGCCCGAGCCACCCGATCTCCAGGCCATCCTGCGGCAGATGGCCGATGAAGGCTGCAGCT
>CAUJEL010000159.1 GCA_963169875.1 Candidatus Zhuqueibacterota bacterium | reverse complement strand
CCTGGAGGTCGTGATCACCCATGCACATCATGATCATGACGGCAATGTCTGGTTTTTCAAGGAAATATGGATGCACCCTGCCGATACGGTTTTATTTAAACAAGATTATCAGGGCATGGTCCATTTTGTCAAGGACGGGGAATATTTGCATATAATTCAAGATTTATTTTATCAACTCTAAGAATTTTAAAAGATCATTTCTTGCGGGGATGAGGCGAGGGGGAGCCTCTTTTTATTACCCTGAACCGTTGTCAACGATCGGCGCAATGCTGATTCCATTCACCCCTGATGTGCGGGCATGCGCTTTGCGGGCAAGTTAACACGGAATCCTGGTATTTCTCATGCTCTATCAATTCACTACAAATTGTTTACGCATCAGGAAGAAAACCTGCGTGCAGCAAATGGGGATGGGGGCTGGGGCCAGGAAACAGCTGCAAACATCCGTTGCTCACAATTTTAACACGTTAAAGGAGATTGGGTATGAAAACCATGTATGTCATGCTCACGCTGTTCTGCTTTCTCATGGTTGTATCGTGTGGAAACAAAAAAAGTACGACGGAGCCGGAAGCGAACGTCGCGCCGGTTATCAAAGGCCTGACCGCATCATCCGCAAAAGCTTCTTACAATGCTAAAATCACGATCACGGCCGATGCTTCAGATGGCAACAACGACGCGCTCACCTTCAAATGGAGCTGCAGCGGTGGTGCATTCGACGGTGTGACGACCAGTGATTCCGGCCGCGCGGCTGAGACCACAGCCGGGACGATCAGCTGGAAAGCGCCGGCCGTCAAGGGGACCTTCGAGATCACTGTGATCGTGCGCGATAAAACCGATTCAGCGAATTCTTCAATAACTGTTCAGGTAGTGGGGGTTTATGCAACGGATTTTTCCGCCGGCTATGGTGGTTGGGGTGCGGAAAGAGCCTCTTTGAGCATTAGCAATGGGTCGTTAAGCCTGGTCACGAGCGGGACGTCAGGATCCAAGCCCTATGGAGGGGCTTTTTACACGCTTCCCACGTCGATCCCGCCTCCCTACAGCGTCAAAATGAAAATTGCATGGGCGACGGCCGTCTCTCTCGACCAGGGCTTTGGGCCTTACATCTATCTGGCCGACAAGACCAATCCCGTGGTCCACAAATTAGGGCTCTTTCTCATGCCCGGCGGAACCATGTTTAATTTTGTCGCGGCCTACTCCCCCCGTTATACAGTCGCTAACGAATTTGATTATGATCCCTTGTTTGCTAACCAATCGAGTTTTGTGCCGGCACAAGCCAATAAATGGGTGGAAGTAACCATCATCGTCAACAGCAACAAAACCGTCAATTTTAAATTGGAGAAATCGATACTTTACACGCTGGATGCCGAAGCCTGGGGTACCCAGATTGGCAAGAGCATCGACTTGTCACTCGTCAAAGTGGGGTGCGATTGCGGCGGCGGATCCATGCTGGTCGATGATGTGGTCGTGGATGTGCCATAAACTGGCGCCCACTTGATTTTTTATGAGCGATATTCGAGCGATTAATTTGCGGATTTCTTATCGTGTCAGGCAGGAGCCTGGCAAAGTGGGATCAGTTGATCGGGGGAATTCGCCATTGTGTCATGTCGTACCAGGCAGGTACCTGGCAAAGCGGGATCTTATGACCGGGGGAAATTTTCGTGGTGTCATATCATACCAGGCAGGAGCCTGGCAAAGTGGGATCAGTTGATCGGGGGAATTTTTCGCGATTTCATTTCGAGCCAGGCACGTGCCTGGCTCGAAGCGTTTATACTGAAAAAGCGCCAGGTCCAGGTGGCTATGGCGCCTGCCGGGCTGAGTTGGAGGACTGCAACCGGACGAATTTGGCGTGAACGATGTCAATCCATAACAAGAGCCGGCCAAACGGCATCCGAACCTCACCAGTATCATGTCTTCATTTCAACCGTACTGCGAGGCGAAAAAGTCGTTTGCTCACCTGCTCGCATGCTCTTTCAAAAACACCCGCTCGATAAAATCGGCGATCCCCTCAATATCATCCAGCGCAAAAATCGGGACCGGAGCGGCCAGATCCCTGATATCCGTGGCCACCGCGACCAGATGCTGCAACGGCGAAACGAGCGTAGTCCCCAGCTCCCGCCGCACCACTTCGATGTGGGGCACAGCGGCCGATTTGAATCCTTCAGCCAGGATGATGTCCACCCCTTGCATCAAGGCGGCGATTTCCCGCACATCCTTTTTCTCTTCGCTGCGCTGGATGAGCGCATATTGCTGCGGCCCAATGATCGCCGTCGCCCGGGCGCCGGCGCGGCTGAAACGCCAGGTGTCCTTGCCCGGCTGATCCATCTCGAAACCATGGGCATCGCTCTTGATAGCACCCACCGCATAGCCGCGCTGCTGCAACGCGGCAATCAGTCTTTCCATCAACGTTGTTTTTCCGGTACCCGATTGGCCCGCCACGATCGCGACGAGCGGAATCACCGCGGACATCTTCTTGTCTCCTGCCATGGGTCGCTATTCCTGCACTGTCACCGCGTCGCCCGCCTTGACTTTCCCGCCGCACAAAACCCGGCCGAACCGGCCTTCGCGGCTGACGATGTATGACCGGCCATGCTCCTTGTGCTCTTTTCCCACCTGCATGATTCGTATCACCGCTTCGCCCAGTTTTATCACCGTTCCCGCCTGCAGTCTCTGTAAAGCGATGCCGGAGATGGTAAAGTTTTCCATATACCCCGCCTGCTCAACCTGCGCCCGCCGCTCCTCCGGGAGCAGGTCCAGCGCTTCCAGGGGAAAGATGCTCACCTGCCGGTCCCAGTCTCCCCCGTGCGCATCGCCTTCGACGCCCCAGCCTTCGAGGACATTTGCCTCCTCCACACGCTCCTTGACGACCCCGCGCACGGCACTGATGTTCACGGATTCCACCCTGCCCGCGGCCTCGGCCTGCAATCCGCCGCATTCATTCGCTTGGCCCTGCAAAATCCGGATGCCGTGCTGCAACGGCTCAACAATGGCCTCGAGGCATTCCTGTACCCCCCTGGGACTGCCGGGCAGGTTTATGATCAGCGTTTTTCCGCGTATGCCCGCGACGGCCCGGGAGAGCATGGCCCTGGGCGTCTTTTTCAGACTCTCCAGGCGCATCGCTTCCGGTATCCCCGGCGTCAATCTCTCCACAACGGCCAGCGTCGCCTCGGGCGTCACATCCCGCGGCGCGAAACCGGTTCCACCGCTGGTCAACACCAGATCGACTTTGAGATGATCGGCATACTCGATGAGTTTTTCCTGGATGTATTCTTTTTCATCCGGGACGATGCTCCACGCTTCCACCTTCCATCCCGCCCTGATCGCTATTTCTTTGGCAGCGGGACCGCTCAGGTCTTCACGCTCTCCCCGCGCGCCTTTATCGCTGACGGTCACGATCGCAACACTGGTCATGTCATTTCTCTCCTGTTCTCACATACACACCGCTTTTGCCGCCGCTCTTTTTCAGCAAGCGGATGTTGCCCATCACCATATCCTTCTCCACGGCCTTGCACATATCATAAATGGTGAGCGCGGCCACGGAAACCGCTGTCAATGCCTCCATCTCCACGCCCGTCTGGCCGGAATTTTTCACCACGGCTTCGATTTCGATTTTGCTCTCCGCCTCATCGATGCGGAACGACACATCCACACCCGACAGGGACAAGGGATGGCACATGGGGATGATATCCGCGGTCTTTTTGGCGGCCATGATGCCGGCCACCTGAGCCACGGCCAACACATCTCCTTTTTTATGCATTTGATCCCGGACCATCTGCAGGGTTCGCGGCTGCATGGTGATCTCACCCCTGGCCACCGCCACGCGGAGGGTATGGGCCTTTTCGCTCACATCCACCATGCGGGCCCGTCCCTGCTCATTGAAATGCGTCAACTGCGTCACCTTTTAGCCTCCAATCTGATTCATATTGCGGACGCGCGGCACAGCGTCCTGTTGATGGATATGGTGCCGCATGGGTTTGGCCCGGATGGCATCCGTCAGAAAACAGCGCATATCCGTTCCATACGCTTTGATATCCAGCTCAAAATCCGAGAGCAGACACGGCTTCAGTTTGCCGTCGGCCGTCAATCTGATGCGGTTGCAGCCGCCACAAAAGCAGTCGCTCAACGGACTGATCAGACCGACGTCCCCACGGCTGCCGGGCAATTTATAATATCTGGCAACACCACCGCGCCCCTTGAAGGGCAGGGGCATCAACTCGGGGACGCGCTCGAGCACCTCGCTGCCCGGCAGAAAATGGGCGGCATCCCAATCCGCAGCCTCGCCGACCGGCATGAGTTCTATAAAACGCACCTCAATCTCCCGGTCACGTGTGAGATCGACAAAGTCCTTGATTTCATCGTCGTTAAAACCGCCGACGAGGACGACATTCAGTTTGATGGGCGAGAATCCCGCCGCCATCGCCGTCTCGATCCCTTCCATCACGCCGGAGAGCTCCCCCACCCGCGTGATCCAGTGGTATTTGGCCGCCTGAAGGCTGTCGATGCTGATATTCACCCGCCTCAGTCCCGCCCCCCGCAGCGGCAGAGCATACTCTTTCAACAAAACGCCGTTGGTGGTCAAGCCGATATCTTCAATGCCGGGTATGCAGGAAATCCTGCTGATGAGTTCCGTCAACCCGCGGCGCACCAGCGGTTCTCCGCCGGTGAACCTGATTTTTTTGAACCCCAATTGCGCCGCCGCGCGGACGACTTGCTCGATCTCCTCGAGCCGCAAGATTTCAGTGTGCGCTTTTTTCTCCACACCGCTCCCCGGCATACAGTAGCGGCACCTGAGGTTACAGAGGTCGGTGACGGAAATCCTGAGGTAATCTATTTGTCTTCCATACTCATCCAGCATAGCGCTCTCTTTCGACAAATTGAGTACAAGCGGTGATTCGTAATTTTCGCAGATTGAACAGCAGCCATACCGGCTGTCCGGCATGGAGATGCATGGCGGAAAAAGCTGCCCTGGGAAGCTTGACAAAGAGGGTTTTGGCGCCGACCTCTACCGTGCATTCCGTGAAAAAGGGCGACTCGGCATAATCCAGCAAGACACCTTTCACGCTGTTGATATCCACCCCCGAAGGTTTATCCGCCGCCAGGTAAATGTCTTCGGGCAACACGGCGATCCGTTTGACGTCAAAGCCCTCGTCGGACATGACCAGGGAGATGTCGCCATAGTGCACCATCCGCAGGCCGTGGTTGATCGGATAGCTGTCATCGCACTCCAGGATGTTGGGGGCGCCGATGAACTCGCGCACGTTTTCCGTGGGATTGAAAAAGATATCCTCGACGGTGCCGATCTGCTCGATGCGGCCATCTTCCACAACCGCCAGTTTATTCGCGAGCTTTTCCGCCTCATAAAAACTGTGGGTCACGCAGATGGTCGTTATGGCCAGCCGTTCCAGGAGATAATGGACTTCCATGATCAGGTTTTTTGCGGTGTGGTTGTCCAGACTGTTCAAGGGCTCATCGAAGAGCAGGATGCGGGGTTCAGCCACCAGAGCCCTGGCCAGCGCCGTCCTCTGCTTTTCGCCGCCGCTGAGATTTTTGGGATAGCGGTCGTACAGATGTTCGATCCCCAGCAGTGTCAGCATCTCCCGGACCCGATGTTCGATTTCCTTCTTGTCCGCAGAACCCCTGTCCAGGGCAAACGCGACGTTGCGGAATACCGTCATGTGGGGGAACAGACACAGATCCTGAAAAAGATAGCCGACCTTGCGCTCCTGCACGCGCAGATGATCGACCGGCTGTCCGTCGATGCGCACAGACCCCTGGTACCCGGTCAATCCGGCGATGACATTCAGAATGGTGGTCTTGCCGGCGCCGGTCGGGCCGAGCAGCACCAGCCGCTCTCCATCATTCACCTTCAGGTTCACCTCTTTGAGGCAAAAGGGGGTCGAGACATTTACCAGCTCGATGGATGACAAGGATTCACCTCCAGTGACGGGTTAATTTTTCCTCGATGATGCGAAAGGTGCGATCGAAAAGAAAACACATCAACGACAGCAGCAGCAGACATACGATAATAAGGTCCACCCGGATCAGACTCTCCGCCTTCATCAGCAGCACGCCAATACCAGTGGGAATCGCGATCATTTCGGCGGCGATGATCACCCGCCAGGCCACACCCGCCTCCAGGCGCAAACCGGTAAAGATATTGGGAATGGCGAGGGGAAGTATGATCTTCCACAATATCTCGCGCTCGCCGGCGCCGATCGTCCTGGCCGCTCTGATATAGGACGGGTCCACGTTTTTGACGCCCGTGACCGTGTTATAGAGGACCGGAAAAAAGGAACAGATGATGACAATGACGATGGGCAGCCACTCATTGATCCCGATCCACAGCATCAACAGCGGCAGCCAGCCCAGCGCGGGGATCGGATAGAGCACGCTGATGAGCGGCGAAAAGATCTTTTCCAGCAACGGGTTTCTGCCCAGGGCGATGCCCGCGAGAAAACCCGCTGCCGAACCGACCGTCAGACCGAGCACGACCCGGTACAGGCTGGCGCCAAGATGAGGCCAAAGAAGGTCGTGCTCAAAAAGCAGCGCATAGAGCTCGCCGATGACCTGCGAAAAACGCGGATAGAGCGGATGGTTCGCGGCGGCGGCTGCAATCTCCCAGACGCCGGCAAAAAACAGAATGGGCATCAGGGATGAAAGCGACCCGAGCCGTTTCCGGAATGGATGCGCCTCACGCCTGCTCGCGCTCCCCCCTTTTTCGGTTTTTTCTTCCCGGGCTGTTTTAAGGGATAAACCCATGACCATGTTCCTTTTCTCTCCCCTGATGAGTGCCGCGGCGCAGCCGGTTGCCTGTCATTTCGAAAAAAAACAGCCAGCAGGATCTCGCGCGCCAGCAAGGCTTTTTGATACACTGACCAGTTTTCAATCTGCTCCTGGGTCATTTTTCCAGCAGGATCTCCCGCGCCGGAAAGGCTTTTTTGATATAGCCGAGCCGGTGCACCAGATCGATGGTCTCCTGCACACTTTTTTCGCTCAACTCGGTTGTATAGTCGAGATTTCGCATGGACTTTTCGA
>CAUJEL010000158.1 GCA_963169875.1 Candidatus Zhuqueibacterota bacterium | reverse complement strand
TGCTCTCAAGCCGGTAATCCGCTTTGTAGATGGGCAATTCTCCAGGGACCAGGCGTACGGGGGCTTCAACCCCGGAAATTTTCAGTTCGGGGGTTGTTATCAACATCTCCGAGCCGATCACATAGATATCCAGGTAGCGGCTGAAGACAGGATTTTGCAGCACACCGATGGTGAAGCTCGGCGAGGTGACATCCGGGCTGCTGGTTGCAAACGACCAGATATAGTCATCCACGGGTGCATTCTCGGCAACTCCATTGCCATTGCCATCAAGACCAACGCCATCCATTTGTGCCACATTGCCCCGGAGCCGGACGGTGATGACATCATCGGGCGGCAGATTCTGACTGACGATGAACTTGAGGCGGCGCTGGCTGGCATCATAGCTGATGAGGCCGGAAATGGTTCCGGCGGCAGCGCTGGTCACGGTAAAATTATTGGCCGTCAGGGAATCGGTAATGACGCGTTGATCAAAATCGATGGTGATATAAAAAGACTGCTTGAAATAGGGCACACCCGTTGTCCCTGCCGCCGGATAGACGGAGGTCACGGCCAGAGGTTTCGTACTGGCCGGCATGGTGGTGGTGATGTAAAAATACTGCAGATCGTTCCGGGTCGCGCTTCGTTCCGTCATCCAGATTGCATCAACGCTGCCGGCGAGAACCCGGCGCGGCAATTCGGCGTAGAGGTTATTCTGCGCATCGTTGCTGATGTTGGCGCTCGGCATCCAGCTCCCGGCCTGCGTGGCGGACAAAAAGACGTCATAGATTACCGCACTGCTGTTTTTCTGCAGAACCAGTTCGTCCTGCTGTGGCGGCGCGGAAATATTTTTTCCCAAGGCGGTGGTCCCTTGATCGTCCAGATATAACATATAGAGATTATCCGCAGGATCACAGGAAAGAGAGGGCATCAAGACATTGCCGCTCAGCGATTTTGCCACCGGGGTTTCAGATCCCCACTGCCCGTTGGCAAAGACTCTGTACATAATGCGGATATCACCCGGGGTATAGTTATCCGCATAGGCGACATGAACCTGTCCCTGATTATCTATCACCATCGCGTGATTGCGATCATAGAGGACACCGGATGTGGAGACGGCTTCCGGATAACTCCAGGAGGTATAATTGCTGCTGGACGCGTAATAAACCTTGCGCGATTGATTTTCAAATTGTCCATCCACCCAGAAGACCCAGGCTTGGCCCGCGGGTGTGAAATCAATGGTGGGGACAAAACAGCGTCGCGTACCTTCGCCGCTGCTGACCAGCCGGTCCACATGCCAGGAAACGCCGCCATCGGATGAATAATTATAATAGATGTCTCCTGCATAGTCATCTTCATACAGCGCCAAATTCCAGACGACATGAGGATTGTCATTATGATCCACCGCCGCGGCGGCATAGAGCACATCTTTTCCCTCCATGTCCGAACTGATGCGCAAGGGCTGACTCCAGGTGAATCCCGAGTCATCCGAACGGCTGTAATAGATGGCCAACTTGTCAGGCGATTGCGCCCGGGCATGCCACGACGCATGCAGTCTTCCCAACTTGTCCACAGCCAGAGAGGGCATGCCACTATGATAGAGCGATTCACCCAGCACATTCGCTTCCGACCAGGTGGCGCCATTATCGCTGCTCGAGACGTGATGTATTAAACGCCGGTCTTCATCCAATTCATGATATAAAAGGTGCAGCATCCCATCGGGGGTGCGCGCCAGGCTGCGGCCGTAGTAGCCAAAGGAGTGGGCTTGCTGCAGCTGCGCCACGGTTTTTACCTGCGAACTGGAGGTGGTGAATACAAAATCTGCGCTGTAGCGGGGACCGTTCCCTTGCACATCGGTGGACCCCACCCGATAGTGATAGGTCAAATTGGGTTGCAGATTCAGCAAAGTTACCGCGTGCATTTTGCTGTAGGTGGTATCGCGCATGACAGAACCATAGCCGCTGGTCAAGCCGTATTCGACAAGGCTGGTGGAGAGCTCGTCGGTTTCCCAGGTGATGGTGATCGATCTGGCAGTGGGTACCACCTCCATGGGCCCGCTGAGAATGACCGGCGGACTGACATCTTTTAATTCTGTCGAAACAGAGTAGGTATACAAATTGTTGGAACCCAAACTTATACTCATGAAAATATCCGCATCAGCCGTGCGTCCAATCGACTGCAAGGCATAACTGCCCATCATATTACTGTCAAATGCGATGGAATTGACAACCGGGCTGGAACCCGATTCGAAGACGCGGCCGCGATAATTACTGCCGGATTGCGCCGTGACATGCAGGACTGCCGTGGAATCGACGCCGGTCAATCTCACATAGCGCGCGCTATACTTGGGCAGGTTTTTGCTTTGATCCGCAAGAGGATAGGCTGAATGAACGGTCGAGCCCGGCAAAACGGGCAGCCGAATAGAATTGTAGGCGTAATAACCATTGGCTCCCAACGCCGGATCATCCGCGTAATTGGCGATGACAAAATTCGAGAAAATATCCTCAAAACTGAGGCTGATTCCCCGCCTGGTGATGGCGTTGCGGACCCCTTCAACCCCATTGCCCGGATTACGAACGATCTCTCCGACGAATTCATTGCCGAATTTTTCCGCCAGATAATAAGTCCACAGGGCAACTTTTTGGTAATCCCAGAGGTTTTCATTCAATGCGTCAAATTCCAGGAGACTCCGTTCCGGATGCTGCAGATAATAGCCCGGCGATCGCAGTGAAAATCCGCACAATACTTCTGTGTATTCCGAGGCTCCTTCATTGACCCATGAATCCTCGTCGCGATCCAGTCCATAGTGAATGAGATGCTGAAATTCGTGCGCCACCGTCGCCAGCGCGCCTTTGCTGATGGGATTTTGCGGGTAACAATCCACATAAATCAAATCTTTTTTATTGCTGTAGCTGCTGTTGCCCTGATCGTTCGGACTGAAATACCCGGCAATGTAGACTTTTTTGCCGCTGCCCGGATCGTAGCCATCATTGATGTCATAAATCAGGATATAGACGTAGCCATCGCCCGATTTGTTGGGCGTCTTGCCAAAATACTCATTTTCGAGTGCGCGTATTCCCTTGTTGGGGTTGACGGATGTGGAGGGTGTGCGCAATTCAAAATAATTATAAAAGCTGTCCACTGCAGCCTGCGTGATCTTTCCTTCGTCAAATTCGTTGGCGCCCACAAAAATATAGGTTTCTTCAGATTTGAAACGGCAGTAAGCCAGCGTGGTTTCGTAGACGTTGGTGACCCAATTGGCGGTAATAAACGAAAGCGTGTCGCCGACCTCAAAATTAGTGCGGGTTTCCTTGGCCAGAGCCGCCGGCGGCTGAGGGTTCAAACGCAGGGTATTTTCCAAAATCTGATCTGCGTGTTCGAGAAGATAGGGTGTTCCGCAGGTTCTTCCCTCATACTCGTCAAGGGCTACACCGGCCAATCCATGCACAGGTTCTTTGGCATAGCCATCCATGCCGAACAGGAGCGAAACAACAAGCGCCAGGGAATAAGCTTTTTTCATCATACAGGTTCCTTGATAGATCGTGAATGGTTCTCATTCGGCCAATGTGCTGCCGGACAGGTAAAAAACGCTTTATGCCAAAGGCATGTCGTGGAGATTTTTCCTTGTTTTACAAAGCCACGCGGCTGCCCAGAGTCGCAGAACTTGCTCTGTTCTGGTACGAACCCAATCGCCGGCATGGCGCATGGCCTCCTGCAGATCCGCCGGGCCCGGGCAAATAGAAAAAAAAGCGGTCAATCCCATTTCATAGAGCGCCTGACAATCATCGGTATGCGCACCCGCGATCGCAATGACGGGGATGCCTTGTGGCAGAGCGGCGCGACTCACACCGGCGATCACCTTGCCGGACAACGTTTGGCCATCGAGGCGGCCCTCACCGGTCAGGATGAGATCGGCACCTTGAATAATGTTTGTAAAATTCCAGGCATCCAGGATCAGATCGATGCCCGGAACAAGCCGGGCTGAAGTGAAGGCGCACAATGCCGCGGCCATGCCGCCCGCAGCGCCGCTGCCCGGCAGTTCGTGCACCCCCCTGGACATCTGCCGTTCGATGATTGAGAAGGCATGGGCCATGCCTTTTTCCAGCTCGATCTGTCCTTCTGCCGTGGCGCCCTTTTGCGCCGCAAAGGTCATGACCGCACCTTGTGGTCCCAGTAGAGGATTTTGCACATCGTGGGCTATGAGCAGCTCACACGCGGCAAGACGAGGATCCATCCGGCTGGCATCGCAGGAAGCGATGCAGGATAGATCTGCACCCGTGATCGGGTGTTCAATCTCGGCGCCGTCTTTTTTGTAAAAGCGCACCCCCAGTGCCTGTGCAAGCCCGAGCCCGCCCTCGCTGGTGGCTGAACCACCCAGACATACGATCAGACGCTGCGGTTTCTCAGCCAGGGCCGCCCGCATCAAAACACCGCTGCCATAGCTGCTGGTCCGCATCGGATCGCGTTCTTCAGGCGTTAACAGCGTCAGACCCGCTGACTGTGCGGTTTCAACCACCGCCGTTTTGCCGTCGGCCAGCACCGCGATATCCGCTGCGATGGGGCGTCCCAGGGCATCCGCCGCTGGCACGCGGATTTTGCGTCCGCCCGCCGCCAGTAAAAGGACATCCAGAGTGCCCTCGCCGCCATCCGCCATCGGCAGCGCCATGAGTTCTGCCTGCGGGAAAGCGGAAAGAATTCCTGCCGTGAATGCGGAACATACCTCCCGGGCGGAGAGGCTGCCCTTGAAGGAGTCCGGCGCCAAAATGATTTTCAGCTGTGAAGCGTCCATGATCGCTTTCGCATGCGTGCAATGTGCTCAATTATTCTCATGAAAATACAGTTTTTTAAAGCGCGCCGCAAGGGATTTTTCGCGCTCCCGAGCTAAAAGTACTTTTTTTCATCACCGATAATACTTAAATTAAAAGGATATCTTAATCGAAGTTAATCTGGAAAATCAGCAATGGTCAACACGATAGTGGAAATAGCCGGTCACTTTCGCTGGCTGGATTTTATTCTCCCGACGCCGGAAGAATTGGGTGATATTGCGGCGGCCTATGAGCTGCATCCAACTTCGGTGCAGGATTGTCTGCAACCTGAGCATCTGCCCAAATTCGAAAAATTCGATAACGCCCTGTTTCTCATCGCCCGGGCCTACGACGAAGAAGCGCCTGACGATGCTGATTCCGTTCAGGAACTCACCCGGAAAATTGCCATATTCTGGAATCATCAATTTTTCATCACCATTCATCGCCAGGACCAGGCGTATATGGGCAAAGTGCGTGATGCCTGGCGTTCAAGCGCATCCCACCCGGCAAATTCCTTTCACATCTTGCATGATTTGCTCAAACGCATCCTGCTGAGCTATGAGGCGCCCCTGCTGGCCGCAAATGAGCATCTGGACCAATTTGAAGAAAAGATCTTTGTGGAACGCACAGAGGCATGGATGCTGCAGGAGCTCTATCTGCTGAAACGCAAAGCCACGGTCTTTAAAAAGATGATTTTTCTCAGCAAGGATATCCTCAACGCCCTCGCTCTGGAATCACGGCAGCATCGTCCCCTGCTGCAAGATCTGCAAGAAACCGCGGACCGGCTCTTTTTTCTGGCGGACCAACTGCTGGAAAATACAACCACCCTGCTGAATCTGCACATCTCACTTTCATCCCATCGCACCAATGAGGTGATGCGCATCCTGACGCTTTTTTCGGTCTTTTTCATGCCACTCACGTTTATCGTTGGGATTTACGGGATGAACTTTCACTTCATGCCCGAATTGAATCATCCGTTTGGGTACCCGGCGGTCATCATTGTAATGCTTTTCATCGCTCTTGCCATCTATAAATGGTTCCGCCGCAAGGGGTGGCTGGGGTAATCGTTGTGGTCGATTCACCCTTATACCAGGCACACAACTTTACCCGCAAAGCCAGCAAATCTCCTGTTTCGAAAAAATGGAGGCAAATCATGGGCGAACGTTTTGATGAAAAAGGCATGTTGATCATCCCGAATCCGCGCCAGCCACGCATGATACAAGCAGCCAATCTCCTGGTCATAACCCACTGTTTTTGTCCGCAGGGACATGACCTGATCTCCCGGCGCGCGTCGTTCAATGGTTACCCCGGATTGGTTCTCGGCGTCACAGCGGACGAGCGCAAAGGCCTGATCGCGCTCAGCCCGGTTTATGGAGAAAAAGTGCGGCTGGCACTGGAAATCGATCTGGAAGCCGGTGAGCTGGTGCACCTCCATTGCCCGGCCTGTGACATGGCCTTGCCGGTGCATTCGGCCTGTCCGA
The DNA here is from genome assembly GCA_963169875.1 of Candidatus Zhuqueibacterota bacterium. Classification (GTDB taxonomy): domain Bacteria; phylum Zhuqueibacterota; class Zhuqueibacteria; order Residuimicrobiales; family Residuimicrobiaceae; genus UBA2214. Next base: position 34,810 of record CAUJEL010000158.1, on the reverse strand, counting down.
GCTGCGGTGGAGAAATGATCGCCTTGTTCCTGCAACCGCAGGCTGATTTTAGCGATTGTGTTGTGGTCTGCAACCGCATCGATTGCCCCAATGCCACGATCATCCACGGCGGACAACTGGTGGCGCAAAGTATGATCGATGCGATGTAATCTATTCAGGAGAAGCCATGAAGTGGCGAGAAAAAAGGCATCCGGCAGGCGTGAGCTATGGAGACAACCGCGACCATATTCGCAATGGTGATATATTGCTTTATGAAGGAAGTACCATCCATTCGTGGTTCATCAAACGGGTTACCAAATCCCGCTACTCCCATGCCGGCATTGCGGTGTGGTGGAATGAACGGCTGATGGCCATGGACGCTGTGGGCCGGGGTGTGATCATCATACCCCTGTCCGCCAACATCGAACAGTACCATGGGCATGTGCACTGGTTCAGCAGCAAACGCGAACTTTCCCAGGATGAACGAACCCGGATGGTCATTTTCGCCCAGGAAGAGTTGGGAAAGGAATATGCGTTACTCAGGGCGATTTGGCTGGGTTTGCAGCTCCTCTTCCGCTGGAAACGCGAAGTCAGAGATGACTTGCGGCGCGAGCAGAAATTATTCTGCTCCGCCTATGTGGCGCAAATCTATAATTCGGTGGGAATCGATCTGAAAAAGGGAGTCAGTGACGCCTTCACCACGCCGCAGGATATCGCCCAGTCGCCCGCATTAATCGAAAAGGGCGTGCTCAAGCTCGGAAGGGTGACGCAAACCGCAACGGATTAGGAAGAGGATCGGGAATCGCACAAATGCATGGGGGGACGAAGACAGCGGCATAAATGAGCGTTACAAAGGTTTGGCATATGGCTCGCTTGAATCAAGCCAAACCACGAGGCGCACGAATCGATATTTGCGCCTCATGAGCTCAATCACGCCTGCACCACATTGCGCGGCTGCCCGGCAAGAAACGCGGCGACATTGTCGGCGGCGACTTCCAGAAGCCGTTGCCGCGCCGCGCGCGTCGCCCAGGCAAAATGCGGAGTGATGATACAGTTGGGCGCTGCAAGAAGCGGATGCTCTGGTGACGGTGGTTCCTGGCTGAGGACATCAAGACCCGCTGCCGCTATTCTTCCGGTGTGAAGGGCCTGCGCCAGAGCCTGTTCATCAACCAGCGGCCCGCGGCTGGTGTTGAGCAAAATGGCGTGCGGCTGCATCAGGGCCAGACGCGCCGCGTTGACCAGATGATGCGTCTGTGGTGTCAACGGACAATGCAGGGTCACTACATCGCTCTGCGCAAAAATCTCGTCCACGGTGGAACAAACGATGACGTCCCGTGTGTTGGCGGGTGGATTCGCATCATAAACCAGGACATTCATGCCCAGAGCCATGGCGATTTTCGCAACGGCCCTGCCGATCCGGCCAAAACCAATGATGCCAAGTGTCCGATCCTGCAATTCGATGAGCGGATACTCCCAGTAGCAGAAATCCTTTACATGACTCCACTTGCCCTGGCGAACCCCGGTGCTGTGGGCACCCACCTGATGGGTAATCTCCAGCAGCAACGCCATTGTCAGCTGCGCCACCGACAAGGTGCTGTAGGCCGGCACATTGGTCACCACGATGTTGAACTTCTTCGCGGCTTCCACATCAACGATATCATATCCTGTGGCCGTCACCCCCAGATAGCGCAGCCCGGGGAGCTGTTCGAAATGCGCGCGACTGAACATCACCTTGTTGGTGATGATGATATCCGCCTCGGCCGCGCGTGCGATGACTTGATCCGCTTCCGTGCGATCGTACACCGTGCACGCACCCAGACGGGTCAGCGGCGACCAATCCAGATCACCGGGATTAAGAGTATATCCGTCGATGACCACGATGGATTTTTGCTTTTGTCGTGTTTTGCCTGGTGTCATGCTCTATCCGTAAAAAACAGGCTCCTGATACTTTTTTGATTGCCGCTGCAGGGTGCGAACAGGTCCCTTTTATCGCACTGCCATAACCTGTCGCAGACAGCACGGGTTTGATCGCGACAAACCAGGACATCATTGGGTTCAAATCATGGTCTTAATCAGATGTGATTCCTGACGCAGGCAGACGTTTCAACGAATGCAGCATCCTATTTTAGCTGCTTGGCCTGCTCTTTGGAAACATAGCCCTGACGGCCGTCGAGCAGTTTCACCTTATAATAGTCCTCTTCTTCAGCGACGGTCTCCAGTTCGATGCCGCCGGGCACCTTCAGCATCACTTTGCTGTCATCGGCGGGCGCCTCGTAAACCTCCACACGGTCCGATCCGGAACCTGCGATTTGAATGCGCGGGATGACAGCGGCTGCTTTTTCTTCCTCAGTGGCGGAAAAGCTGTACTCGTTCAATTCAATTCCCAGGGCGCGCAGCTGTTCCCAGAACCGTTCCTGTTTGGCAACGCGTTGCACGGCCTTGCGGTATTTATCCTCTTTGCTCACCAGCTGCGCGGCCATATTGTATTTTTCCACCGCCTGTTTGTAATTGCCCACCACCTCATGCAGCATGCCAAGGTTGTACAAAGCGGCATGGTTGTAAGGATCCTGATCCAGCATGGCGCTAAACTGGACGAAAGCGCTGTTCAGGTCATAGACTTCAATGTTTTTCTTGGCCAGATCAGCCTGGCGTTTGAACTCTCTGGTCTCCACCTTGGCAAATTCAAATTTTTGCTGCTTGAATTTGGGCATGAAATAATTGACCAGATCCTCGGCCATACTCTGCAAGCAAAGTTCGACCGTCTGATCTGCAGGCGGCAAATCACTGCCATAATCCCCTTCGCATTTTTTCAGGTTTTGTTTGTTGCTGGCTTCGCGCGTGCCGATCAACTGGCCGGTCTCGACATTGACGATGCGAATCGTGGCGCTGGCGGTGGCGGTGCGGCTGTTACACCAAACTTCGTATTTCTCTTCAACCTTGTTTTTTTTCCGCGTCCGCGTCTCCTTGCTCCAGGAATCCTTGCACGCCGCGTTCACCTGTCCGGTGATGATGGCATCCACGCCCAGGAGCTTGCCAACCTCGCTGGCCTGACTCTCATCGATCAATCCGGTCTGTCCCAATTCCATCTCTTTCAACACTTGATCGAGCCGTTCCCGCTCGACCACGACAAAGACATTGGTCCGCGCCCCTTGCTGGAAAAACCGGCCTTCTTTTCTCTTCAGACCGAGAAATCCGGAGCCAACATCCCTGACGCCGCGGTCCTCTTCCATCAGCTTGGAAATCATCAGGTCCGCCAGTTTCTTCCCGGCGTCTGGAAAGGGCTGGGGTGCGTCTTTTCTCGCTTTGTCACTGGAGACTTTTTCGATGGTGTTAAGAATCTTGTCAATATTCTTGCTGCCGCCCGGCTTGGCCTGTTCATCATAGGTTGATGTCACCACAAAGTCGGCGATGGCGATTTTCTGAATGCCTTCCAGAACCTGATCCGGCGGGGTCAATATGAAACACTTGAGATCCTGAGCCTGAAGGTTATGTGCAGGTATCCCCAAAAACATAAAGATTGAAAAAAACATGACCATTATCAAACAACTTTTCATAGCAATCATTTTGGAACCTCCATGAATATCAGCAAATAATCGAAAGTTTAAAATATCATACCACGCCTTAAAAGTCAATGTTTTTTTCAGCAATTTTTTGCCGCTTGCAAATGTTCCAAAAAGAAAGTATTTTATAGCTAAAGTGTGCGATTGCCTTAACCTTGCGAAGTTTCCCAGCCTGCGCAAGGTTGCCTTGGTGCAGCAATCGCTCAACTTGGGTTAATGATAAATAAAATTAACAACGGCAAAGGATCATCACGTGGAACTCGTCAACGCAGTGAAATCTGCCCTGATCTGGGGATTTTTTGTACTGGCTATCATCCTGTGGTTGCCTCTGGTGTTACTGGTGCGTTTGTTTGATCGCGACCCCGCCCACTACCGGACCGGCCGTTTTTTTCGCTGGCTTTCCCTGCCCATCGAAAAATTGAATCCAGCCTGGAATCTGAGTATCACCGGTGAGAAAATATCCGAGCCACGGCGTCCTTATGTGGTGGTCGCTAACCATCAGTCGGTTCTGGATATTCCTTTCCTGGCGCGCATGCCCCTGGAATGCAAATGGGTGGCCAAAGAAGCCCTGATGAAAACACCCGTTCTGGGCTGGATGATGCGAATTGCAGGCGACATTCCTTTGGATCGCAGCAGCAAACGCAGTGGCGTCCAGGCGCTCCTGGCAGCCAGGAAGGTTCTCGATAACAAATGCTCCGTATTCTTTTTCCCCGAGGGAACCCGTGCGCAGGATGATAAGGTTCATGCTTTCAATGACGGCGCTTTCCACCTCGCCATCAAAACACAACTGCCGGTTCTCCCCATGGCCATAGAAGGCGCCAGAGCTTGCCTGCCGAAAAATTCGTGGATTTTTGGACCACCGCAAAAAGTGCGTATGCACATATTTCCCCCCATCGAAACCACGGGAATGACTTCGAAGGATGTAGGCCTGTTACGAGAAAGAACCCGCCAAACCATCATGGAACAGATCGCCAATTGGCGTGGTCAACCCATCGAGGCGGTGGATGGATTATACCAGGCCGCCCAGGAGACCAACTAACAAGACGCATTTCTTTGTTTACGGTTTGACCGCAGGAGATAAAAATGGATCAAGTTCCAAACCCCTCTGCTACACCGGCAACGCCCCGTCCAAAAAACCGCTGGTGGATCGTATTGCTCATCGTTTTTGGCGTTCTCATTTTCGGTTTTATATTCATGGCTGTCGGATTTATTGCGTTGCTGAGAGGTTCGTTTGAGAGCAAACCGGTCAGCATAAAATCCAATACCGTTCTGCAGCTCCATGTGCGCGGCTACATCGAAGAGTATGCACGAACTGCGCCACTGGCGCTACTGAGCAGTGAGAGCGGTCACGCAACCTCCTTCCTCGACCTGCTCACAGCCATTGGTCACGCCAAAGAAGACGACCGCATTCTCGGGCTCTTTTACCGGTCCGGTGATTTCAAGTGCGGCATGGCGAAAGCCAGCGAGCTGCGGGAAGCTCTGCGAGATTTTAAATCCTCCGGAAAATTCATCCATGCTTACCTGGATTTGGGCGGTGAACTGGATTACTATTTTGCCTCCGTCGCGGATTCGATCTTTATGCCAACAGAGGGCATGATGGAATTGAATGGATTCGCCATCCAGGATATCTTTTGGAAAGAGTCGCTGGAAAAAATCGGCATTAGATTCCATGTACAACAATTCGAAGAATACAAATCCGCCGCTGAATCCTATAGTCGCACCGGCTTCAGCCCTTTCGCACGGCAGTCCTACCAGGCGTTGTTGAGCGCCCGCTACCAGGCTTATTTGCAAACCATCTGCGCCGATCGCAAGCTGGATGTGCGGCACGCAGATGCCGCCCTCAAACGGGGTGTTTATACCGCGGATACCCTGCTGGCGTTGAATTTTATCGATGCCATCCGCCCAGAATCGTACGTGCGAGATCACTTGCTGCATCTGACGAACGGCGGCGACAGCAGCAAACACAAGAATACCATGATTGCGATCAACACCTACATCCAGGGCTACGATAAACAGCCCGCCAAGGAAACCATCGCCCGCGACAAGCAGATCGCCGTCATCTTCGGCTCCGGCATGATGCTGCCCGGCGATGAGGAGGCCATGCCGGCTTTTTCCGAATCCTATATTGCTTCGCGAACCTTTGCGCGCTATCTGCAACAGGCGCGCGATGACAAACGCATAAAAGCCGTCATCCTGCGCATCGACAGTCCGGGCGGCTCGGTCATGGCGGCTGATGAAATTTGGGAAGAGATAGAAAGAACGAAACAACTCAAACCGGTCTATGCTTCCCTGAGCGATGTGGCGGCCTCCGGCGGCTACTACATGGCCATGGCGTGCGATACCATCATCACACATGCCCAGACCGTCACCGGCTCCATCGGCGTGATCTCGGCGATCCCCAATTTCAGTCAATCACTGAGCAAATTATCAGCCAGCACCGACACCATTGCCACGTCACCCTCTGCGCTCTTTCTCAATCCGCTGATGCCCTTCACAGAGCAGGATAAGCGACAATTTTTCCGCCTCTCCGCAAACATCTATCAGCGTTTTGTCGAACGCGTCGCCCAAAGCCGCGGCAAGACTTTCCCCCAGACCCGGGAGCTGGCCAAAGGCCGCGTCTGGAGCGGCGAAGCGGCCGTAAAAAACGGCCTGGCCGACACCCTGGGCGGTTTCCAGACGGCCCTGGATATGGCCAAACGCCGCATCGGCATCCCGGAGGGACAAAAAGTGCGCCTGCGCTTCTATCCGCAACCCGAAGACCCCTGGGACGCTTTCATGAAACTCTTCGACCAGTTCAAGGTTGCAGAAAATGCGACAATGGCATTGGACGCGAAAAGCCTCACCGCCGCGTGGCCGGCCTGGACGCTCTTGCCGGAAACGGTTAAACAACAACTGGTCTATCTCCTTTTCCTGAACTATTTGTCCGAACATGAAAAAGTGCTCACCGCCCTGCCGGCCTTGCCCCTGATCAAATAACTTCATCGTTTGGACATTGTGCATCTTTTTAAGAATCCCGGAGTAAACCCCACTCCGGGATTTTTTGTGAATAAATTGCAAAAATATTTGTTAATTAATATAACCTTGCGAAGGTGCGTAACCTTCGCGAGGTCACAAAATCATTCCATGAGGAGTCGACGATGAAAAAAGAGTCATTCAAAATAGATGGCATGTCCTGCCACCATTGCGTCATGGCTGTCAACAAGGCATTGAGCCAAATAAATCTCAACAGCGTCAACGTGAATGTTGGTTCTGCCGAGGTCGAATATGATGAATCAAAAGTAAGCCATGAACAGATTGTCGCCGCCATTGAAGAGGCTGGATACAGCGTGGCGTAAAGTTATGATAAAAAGTGCTGAAAAATCAAAATTACTTTCACTCACCGTCGAAGGCATGACCTGCGCCAGTTGTGTGGCTCGGGTAGAAAAAACCCTTAATAAAATACCCGGCGTGGCCAATGTGGCGGTCAATATTGCGACCGAAAAGGCCACATTCTCGCTGAGTGAAGATGTCCCGCTGGAGACAGTGGCCCAAGCCATTGAGGATAGCGGCTACCATTTGCGCACCGCTGAGGTTACAGCAAATGCAGCAGCGCCAGGCGAACCGCAGGATGCGTCGGACGTCACTTTGCGCACAGATCTGCGCACCGCCGCATTTTTCAGCTTTTTCATCTTTGTCATCAGCATGGGCATGGAATTCCGCTTTTTTCACCATGTCTGGCCCTTTGCGGCGGAAACGACACACAAAATTCTCCTGATCCTCACCACGCCGGTCATGTTCATTCCCGGCAAAAGGTTCATGCAAATCTTTTGGAAAAACCTCAAACAACGCACCGCCGACATGAACTCGCTGGTCGCCATCGGCACCGGCGCGGCCTATGGCTACAGCACCCTGGCGGCCTTGTTCCCTGATTGGCTGGCGAAAAGTTCAGCGCCACCCCATGTCTATTTCGATTCAGCGGCGGTCATCATCACGCTGGTCTTGATGGGGCGCTGGCTGGAACACCGCGCCAGAAAAAAAACCGGCGCGGAGATCCGCGCCCTCCTGCAGCTGCAGCCCGCCAGCGCACGCGTGCGCCGCGGAGAAATGGAAATCGAGATACCGTTGGCACAGGTGACTGGCGGCGATATCTTGCTGGTACGGCCGGGCGAACGCGTCGCTGCCGACGGAATCTTGACGACCGGTTCATCGAGTGTGGATGAGTCCATGCTCACCGGCGAAAGCATGCCGGTGGATAAAAAGAGGGGCGATGCGGTCATTGGCGGCACCATCAATCTCGCCGGGTATTTTGAGATGCGGGTGACCGCAACCGGCAGCGACAGCATGCTCGCAAAAATTGTCCGCATGGTTGAGGAGGCGCAAGGGTCCAAAGCACCCATGCAGCGTCTGGCGGATCGCATCGCCGCCGTATTTGTGCCGGCCGTTGTCGCCATTGCAATGGTCACCTTCCTGGGATGGATGTGGCTCGGCGGCATGGCCGGATTCGACAAGGCGTTGATACATTTTGTGGCGGTCTTGATCATCGCCTGCCCCTGTGCGCTGGGACTGGCCACGCCCGCCGCCATCATGGTGGGCACCGGCGTCGGAGCCTCCCGCGGCATCCTCATAAAAAATGGGGAAAGCCTCGAACTGGTGCATAAACTCGATACCATCGTGCTGGACAAAACCGGGACATTGACCAGTGGGAAACCGCAGGTGACCGACATCGCTTTTACAGAAGCCGATGAGATGGAGAGTCTGCGCTGGATCTCCAGCCTGGAGGAAAAATCCGAACATCCTCTGGCCAAGGCGCTGGTTCAGTATGCCCGCGAGAAAAACCTTTCATCGCTAACCGTGGATGCATTCACCACCATCACCGGCGGCGGCGTCAAAGGCCGGGTCGATGGGCATGATATGGTCATCGGCAGCCAATCCTTCCTGGAAGCTGAGAATATCGAGATCAGTCTGTGGGAAACGCAAGCCCTGCAGTGGTCGGAACAGGGCAAAAGCGTCATTTACGCCGCTGCAGACGGCCGGGCGATCGGTCTCGTGGCCATTTCCGATCCCTTGAAGCCATCCTCAAAAGCGGCTGTTGCCGCCCTCCGCGCCAGGGGATTGCGCGTCCTCATGCTCACAGGCGACCATGAACGCACCGCCGCGGCCATAGCCAGGCAGGCGGGCGTGGATGGTTATGTGGCCGGTGTTTTGCCCGATGGCAAAGCGGATGCGATCAAAAAGGAACAGGCAGAAGGGCATCTCGTGGCCATGGTGGGCGACGGCATCAACGATGCGCCCGCGCTGGCGCAGGCGGACGTCGGCATCGCCATCGGCACTGGCACAGACGTGGCCATCGAATCAGCCGCCATCACCCTGGTGCATGGCGATCTGCTGCATGTGGTCAGCGCCATCGAGCTCTCCAGGCGCACCATCGCCACCATCAAGCAGAATCTGTTTTGGGCTTTTATCTATAACACGCTGGGGATACCCCTCGCCGCACTCGGTTATCTCGATCCCATGGTCGCGGCCCTGGCCATGTCCTTCAGTTCCGTATCCGTTCTCAGCAACTCGCTGCGGTTGCGAAGGCAGGCCGCTGCAGCGGCGGTCAACTACGTATTATAGTATTATATCTTTTTCCCCTGCTCCGCCAGCACCCCCCCCCAATCCTGGCCATTTTTCCCATTCCCGATTCAAATCCTGTTGATTATTCCGAAAAAGTTTCTACATTTAACCTGATCAAATGCTCACCTGGCTTATAAGTCAAACCGGTGCACGGTATGATTCCAATTATCTATTCAGATGAGGACCTCCTTGCGGCTACAAAACCGGAAGGCTTGTCCTCGATACCGGAACGCGGCGGCAATCTGGATTGTCTCCTCTTCCGGCTGCAAGATGAACTGTCGCAAAAGCTGTACGTGGTCCACCGTCTGGATAAGGAAGTCAGCGGCATCATACTCTTTGCCAGGCATGCGGCTGCGCATCGCTGGCTCAGCATGTCGTTCGAGCAGCGTCAAATTGAAAAGCGCTATCTCGCGCTCATCCATGGCGCCATGCCGGAAATATCAGGCGAGATGAATCAGCCGCTGCGGCAATTCGGATCCGGACGCATGGGCGTTGATGTGCGCAACGGCAAGCCTTCCCTGACCAGCTATCGCGTGCGCAAAAATTATTCCGCTTATACCCTGGTGGATGCCTATCCCCATAGCGGCCGCCGCCACCAGATACGAGTCCATTTCTATGCCTGCGGTCACGCCATCGTCGGTGATCTGCGATATGGCGATTTGCCGCAGCAGTCAAAATACAGCCGTTTGATGCTGCACGCGGAACAGATCACCTTTACCGCTCTCAGCGGACGCGTCCTGTCCCTCACCTGCCCGCCTGCGCCATCTTTCAATGCGCTGCTGCAACAGATCTGCGGAGATGAGGAACCTTAAAATGGAGGCATGCCAGTCCATGCGCATTATCTGGATCGATTGGCGCAAGAAGGATGAAAATCCACTTATTGCTGCCTTGCGAGAAAAAAGTCTGGAAATAGAAAATTTTATGTTTTCTGGTCCGGGATCTCTCAAAGCTTTGCATAGCGATCCGCCTGCGGCCATTCTCATCGATCTCACCCGGTTACCATCCCAGGGCCGCGACCTCGGCATCTTGCTGCGGAAAAACAAGGGTACCCGCCATATCCCGTTACTGTATCTGAATGGTGAGCAAGACAAAGTCGATCAGGTAAAATCGATTCTTCCGGACGCCTTCTTCTGCCGCGAAGCTGAGCTAGGGCAAACGCTGGCATCGCTGAAAAATTATAAAGTCCTTGAGCCTGTTGTGCCCGATAGCGCTTTTGCCGGTTACAAAGACGTTCCCCTGCTCAAGAAACTGGGCATTCAGGCGCAGCTGCTAATTTCGCTGATCGATGCTCCGGAAAATTTCATCACCACGCTGGGCAGCTGGCCGGAAGGCGCCGTAAAATTAGCAGCACTCGATCCACGCAGCGATCTGACCATCTGGTTCGTCCGTTCCCGGGAAGAACTGGATACCTGCATGACCGAATGCGATCGCACCCTCCAGTGCGGTCGTCTGTGGATCGCATGGCCCAAATCGGCTAACAAAGTGTCCGGCCTCAGCCAGACTCTGGTGCGAAAAACCGGCCTGGATGCCGGCTGGGTGGATTATAAAATCTGTGCCATTGACAGCGACTGGTCCGCATTGCTCTTCACCCGGCGCAAAAAATAAAAAGGGAGGAGAAGATGGCCAAACTTCATTTTGCGACTTGCAGCTGGAAATATCCCTCCTGGGCGGATCTGGTCTACTCCGCGCCTAAGGGCATCAATTACCTCGAAGAGTACGCCCGCAAATTCGACAGTGTTGAAATCGATCAGTGGTTCTGGTCGCTATTTTCTTCGGACCGCATTCAACTGCCCAAGTCAGCGGATGTACAGGCCTACCGCGAGGCTGTGCCGGACACGTTCCGTTTCACCATCAAAGTGCCCAACAGCATCACCCAGCCGCAGATTCATGGCACCGCAAAAACAATAGTGCAGAATCCCCACTTTTTATCGCTCTCTCTGATGGATCAATTTCTTGAACTGATTCGTCCGCTGCATCAGGTAACCGGAGCCGTATTTCTGCAATTCGAATACCTCAACAAACTAAAGATGGCCTCGCAAAATCAATTTCAGGACCTGGTGACCCCATTCAGCGCAAAGCTGCCCCGACATCTTGCTTTTGGACTGGAGACGCGCAACGGCAACTGGCTGAACGACTCCTTTTTTGATTTTCTGCAAAAGCAGAATCTGCGGCCGGTGCTGTTGCAGGGCTACTGGATGCCGCCCATCACGCAGGTGTATGAGAAATGGCGCACCGCGATCGTCTCCCATCCCCTGGTCATCCTGCGGCTCATGGGGAGCGATCGTCAGGGCATCGAACAGGAGAGCGGAGGCGAATGGAACAAGATTATCTGGTCAAAGACGGATGAGCTGCCGGCTCTTGCGGAGATGATTCGAGATCTGCTCAGCGCCGGCGTGGAAGTCTATGTCAATATCAACAATCACTATGAAGGCTGTGCGCCGTTGACCATCGAACGGCTGCGCGCCCTGATCTGACAACCGCAACCGTTCCCTGTTCATTCAGGAAAAGGCATTCTATGGATCACAATATTTCCTTATTGGCGACTCTCGTTTGGGCGGTGGGATTTGGGCTCTTTGCCCAGGTCGCCGCACACCGCTGGCAAATACCAGCCATCGTCCTGCTCCTATTTGGCGGCGTGCTGCTGGGGCCGACGGCGCTGGATCTGGTCCACCCCGCGGCCCTCGGTCCTGGATTGGCCATCATGGTCAAACTCGCTGTGGCGGTGATTCTGTTTGAAGGCGCCCTCAATCTGCGGCTGCCCGTTCTCAAATCCAGCCTCAAGGAGATCAGGAATCTCACCACCTTCGGCGTTCTCATAACCTGGATACTGACAGCACTGGCTGCCCATTTCATCGCCGGACTGCAATGGACGCTGGCTATTGTCTTCGGCGCATTGATGACTGTTACGGGGCCCACCGTGGTGCAGCCCTTGCTGAAGCGGCTCAACATCACCAAACGCATAAAGGCCATTCTCGAAGGCGAAGCGATCCTCATCGATCCCATCGGTGCCATTCTGGCGGTGGCCGCCCTCGACGTGATTTTGGGCCTGCAAATCACCCGTGATGTCGGTTTTTTTGCAGCGTTGTGGGCTTATTTCGGCCGCCTGATCGTTGGCGCCGTGGTGGGCGGCATGGCCGCTGTGTTGCTGGCCAAATTGCAAAAAACGCCCCACCTCATCCCCGCGGAACTCAATAATCTGGTAGTACTGGCCTTTGTCTGGTCTGCGTTTGCAGCTGCCGAGGTCCTTCACAGTGAAGCGGGCATCATGTCTTCGGTGGTTATGGGATTGCTGCTGCAGCGCGAGACCCTGCCCGGTGAACGGCAGCTGCGCCATTTCAAAGAAACCCTGACCATTCTCAGCATCAGTGTTCTTTTCGTGCTGTTGGCGGCCAACCTGAAATTGGACACGTTACTTCAGGAAGGAGTTCGTGGTTTTTTGACGGTCGCTATCATCATGTTTGTGATCCGGCCCGTATCCGTGTTTCTATCTCTGTGGAAAACCACACTGAACATGCGTGAGAAACTGTTCATCGCCTGGATCGGGCCGCGCGGCATCATCGCCGCCTCGGTTGCCTCGCTGTTTGGCCTCACACTCGCTCAAGTTGGCATTGCCGCGGCGGAACGTCTCCCGGCCCTGACCTTTCTGGCCATCATCATGACCGTCACGGTGCAGGGCCTCAGCGCTGCACCATTGGCGCGGCTTCTGAAGCTGCAGAGCCTGGAAGGCCGCCGCGTGGTCATTGTCGGCGCGAATCGTTTGGGAAGAGCCATTGCCCAGCTCATCGCACGGCATGGCCGGCCGGTCACCCTGGTGGATAGCAATCCCACCATGGCACAGGCGGCTGCGGCTGAAAATCTGAGCGTTGTTCAGGGGAATGCGCTCGACGAAAATATAATGGAACTGAGCGGTCTGGAAGACGCGGAAACCATCGTGGCCGTCACAGCCAATCCCGAGGTGAATGTACTCATTGCCCAGGCCGCCCAGGAATCCTTCGGCATCGGCCGCGCCTTTCTCGCCCTGAAAAGTCCGCACACAGGTACTGCCGGGGATCTGCTCAAGCATACCCGAGGCAGACTCGGCTTCGGCCGCGCCATCCGGATTTCCGCCTGGGAATCTGATCCAATTCATGATTTACTGTGGAAAGTGCCGCAGACCTGGCTGGCCACTGCCATGGATAAGATGGAAATGCCGGAAGAGCTGCTTCCGGTCCTGTGCATACGCGCCCAGAGCGCTGAAGTTGTCCATTCCGGGCAGATCTGGCAGCCAGGTGATGAGATCGCTTTCCTGACGCGATTGTCGCCTGAAGCAGCTCAGCAATGCATCGAAACCTGCCTGCCGGATGTCCGGTGATAAAAAATGTGTCCAGAACAACAGGAGCGCCTGAATGAATCCAGCCACCCTGCCCGTCCGCGTTAAAATATGCTGCATGATGACTCCGGAAGAAGCCCGGATAGCCATCGCCGCGGGCGCCGATGCTGTGGGACTCGTTGCCAAAATGCCCAGCGGTCCGGGCCCCATCGAGGAGTCGTTGATCGAGCAAATTGCCTTGTCTGTGCCGCCACCGGTTGCGACCTTTCTGCTCACCAGCGCCACCAAAGCGGCCGGCATCATCGCCCAGCACCATCGCTGCAAGACCAGCGTGATCCAGATGGTCGACCGTATCGAAGGTGATGAATACGCTGTCCTGCGCGACGCCTTGCCGGGCATCCGCCTGGTGCAAGTGATTCATGTGCAGGGCAGGGAATCCATCGACGAAGCGTTGACCATCGCGCCGCAGGTCGATGCCTTGCTGCTGGATTCGGGCAGGCCGCAGTTATCAATCAAAGAACTCGGTGGCACCGGCCGCGTCCATGATTGGCGTGTGAGCCGGTGCATTCGAGAAAATTCTCCGGTGCCGGTGTTTCTGGCGGGCGGGTTGAATCCGACGAATGTGCGCGAGGCTATTGCCGCGGTGCACCCCTTTGCAGTGGACGTCTGCAGCGGCGTCCGCAGCGACGGCAAACTGGATGAGGCCAAGTGCCGCGCATTCATCGCCGCAGCCAAAGCGGGAGTATGACAGTTGCGATATCCCACATTCTGAGCGCTCTGGAAGATGTTTTCCGTCCGCGAATAAAGTCCAAGGACAATTAGAGATCCTCCAACACAGGGTAGCATGGCACATGCAGCAAATTGTCCCGCTCGACGTAAAAGCTCCTTACAAGGATGACACTTTTATCATGTTTCTGCAAGGATCTTTTTGGTCCGGCGGCACAAGTTAAATCAACTCCACCGCCCCGTGCAGGGATTTCCCGGCGATCAACAACAAGGGTGACCGTTGATAAAACTCAGTCTGGACATTTATGAGCATTATTTGTATATTTCACATAATTCAATTCCAGCAAACAACAATCATAATAAGAGGTCTTATGCGTAAGGAATGCTTCCATCTGCTTGTTCTCTTGTTCTGTTTTCTCGGTTGTGAGAAAGATTCGGTATCCGCCGATAATAAAAATCCGCAGGACAAAGAGGGCTGGCGCCTGGTCTGGTCCGACGAATTCAGCAAAAACGGCCTTCCCGATGACAGTAAATGGAGCTATGATGTGGGCGGACACGGCTGGGGCAACAAAGAACTGCAGTACTACTACGCCAACCGCTCTGAAAACGCCCGCGTCGAAAACGGCCATCTCATCATCGAAGCGCGCCGTGATAATTTCGAAGGGCACGAGTTCACTTCAGCGCGGCTGGTGACCACCAACAAAGGCGACTGGACCTACGGCCGCTTCGAGATCAGTGCGAAACTGCCGGCCGGCCGTGGCACCTGGCCCGCCATCTGGATGCTGCCGACACAATGGACCTATGGCGACGGCGGCTGGCCCGCCAATGGCGAAATCGATATCATGGAACATGTTGGCTATAATATGAATGTCATCCATGCTTCCATCCATTGCCAGGCTTACAACCATCCCAAGAACACCCAGAAAACAGCGACCCTATACACCGTCGATGGCGCGAGCCGCTTCCACCTCTACGCATTGGAATGGAGCGCCACGGAGATGAAAGCCTTTGTCGATGACAGTCTCTACTTCACCTTCACCAACGAAAATACGGGTTGGGAAACCTGGCCTTTCGACAAGGATTTCCATTTGCTGCTCAACATCGCCGTTGGCGGAAACTGGGGCGGCGCACAGGGCGTCGATAATTCCATCTTTCCCCAGCGCATGGTCGTGGATTATGTGCGCGTTTATAAACGCATTGAATGAACCAGCCTCTTTTGCGGTAACAGGATGAAAACGAATGACCACGATACACTGCGCTGGCGCTGGGCGCCCCTGACAGACGCGCTGTGGCAGGATTTCGAGACGCTCTTTGGCAGCCGCGGCGCCTGCGGCGGCTGCTGGTGCATGTCATGGCGCATCACCCGCAAGGAATTTGAACAGCAAAAAGGCGAAGGCAACCGCCGCGCCATGAAAGCCCTGATCGATGACGGCGAAATCCCCGGTCTCCTCGCCTACGACGGCGACACCCCCATCGGCTGGATATCAGTCGCGCCTCGTACCCATTTTCCCAGACTGCTGAATTCGTCTCTCATCAAGGGACTCGATGGCCAAGGCGTCTGGTCCATCGTCTGTTTCTTCGTCAGCAAGAATTACCGCCGCCGCGGCGTCAGTGTGAAACTGATTCAGGCTGCTGTGGAATATGCCGCCCGACACGGCGGACGCATTCTCGAAGGTTATCCCGTTGATCCCGCCAAAGGCCCTTATGCCGATGCCTTTGTCTGGACCGGTCTCGCCAGCGCCTTCCGCGCAGCCGGTTTCGATGAATGCTCCAGGCCTTCTCCAACCAGACCTGTCTTTCGATACAAGCTGGATCATCATACAGGAAAATGAATATGAAAAAATCCACCATGATACTTTTAATTATAATTGCGGCATTCGCCGCGTTCGCCCAAACCCGCAGCCTTTCCATATATTACGAAGAACTGACCGCCGTTCAATTCGCCGCGGCGCTCAAGGCTTCCGATTCAACCTGCATCATTCCCATGGGGATCATGGAAAAGCACGGTCCGCACCTCCCATTGGGCACGGATCTGATCGATGCCCGCGAAATCGCACGCCGCGCTGCGCTCAAAGAGTACGCGGTGATCTTTCCGCCCTACTTCGTTGGTCAAATTTTCGAGGCCAAACATCAGCCCGGCACCATCGCCTACAGCCAGCAACTGATGTGGAATATGCTCCAGGAGACCTGTGATGAACTGGCGCGCAACGGTTTTTCAAAAATAATCATTGTCAACGGCCATGGCGGGAACAACAATTTCCTCACCTACTTTGGTCAGGCGCAGCTCGCCAGCCGCAAACCGTATGCTTTCTATTTCTTCCGCCCGGTCAGCGATCCGGTTCTGGCTGAAAAGATAAAATCCTTGCGCAAAACCACCGCAGATAACCACGCCGGCGAGACCGAGACCGCCATGATGCTGGCGCACCGGCCTGACCTGGTTCACATTGAAAAGGCAAACACGCAAAGCGGTTCGGACTTGAACCGGCTTGCAGATCTGGAGAATGCCTATACCGGTATCTGGTGGTATGCCAGATATCCCAATCATTATGCCGGTGATGGCGCGCCAGCCAGCAAAGAACTGGGAGAACTCTTGCTCAATGGTGAGGCGGAGCAGCTGATAAAAATGATTCGCAGCGTGAAAGCGGATCGGATGACGATGGAATTGCAGAGGCAATTCCATGATGCCGCCGAGCATCCCACCCAAACGCCACAATAACAGAAATAGTGGACGGAGATAAAATGTCCTTCAAATCAAGTCATAGGCTATGGGTCTTGTTGATAGCTGCCAGTCTGACTATTACGCAGGCAATTGCCCAGGCGCCCAAAGCCTCCAGGCAAACCTTAAAGGCCGATGCGGCAACACCGGACGCACTGGTCCGCGCCCTCTATGAATCCATCTCCGGTCCTGTTGGTCAGGAAAGGGATTGGACGCGATTCCGTAACCTCTGGCTGCCCGGCGCTAAAATCATTCTGGCTTCACAGAAATATCACGGCAAACCTGCCTATGAATCCTTGAGCATCGAACCATTCATCCTGAGAGTGACGACTTACTACCGGCAGGAAGGATTTTATGAAAAAGAGTTGGCCGGCAAGATGAATCAATTCGGACATATCGCCAGCTATTGGAGCGCTTTCGAAGTGCGCAAAGGTTCGCCCGCAGGGGCATTGTACGCCAGAGGCATCAGCAGCTGGCAAATGGTCAAAAAAGATGACCGCTGGTGGATCTCTCAATTGATCTTTGATTTCGAAAGCAATCAATTAGCCATACCGGACCGCTATTTACAGCCCTATCGGGAATAACCAATGGAAAATCAAAAATCATACCACATGTCCGCGGAGGCGTTTCGCCGCCTGGGATACCGGCTCATCGACTGGATCGCCGACTATCAGGAGCGCGCTGACGAATATCCAGTCTTGTCGCAGAGTCAACCCGGCGCTATTCGCGCCAAACTGCCGCCGCATCCACCGCAGCAGGGAGAAGATCTGCAGCGCATTTTCGCCGATTTGGAATCCATCATTCTCCCCGGCATCACCCATTGGCAATCGCCCAATTTTTTCGCCTACTTCCCGGCCAATACCTCCGGCCCCGCCATCCTCGGCGAACTGCTGTCGGCTGGTCTGGGCGTGCAGGGCATGCTTTGGGCAACCAGTCCCGCTTGTACCGAGCTGGAGACCCACGTCATGGATTGGATGGTGGAAGCCCTCGGCCTTCCGCAGCAGTTCAACTCGCGGGGCCAGGGTGGCGGCGTCATCCAGGATTCCGCTTCCAGTGCGGCGGTGTGCGCCATCATTGCGGCGCGCGAACGCATCAACCAGCTGCACAGCAATGAAGCCGGCTGCGATGGACAATTAACCGCTTATGCCTCGACCCAGGCACACTCATCCATTGAAAAAGGGGTCAAGATCGCCGGCATCGGCCGCAACAATCTCCGCCTCATCGAGGTTGATGTAAACCATGCCGTGATCCCTGAAGCGCTGGAGCACGCCATCCAGGCAGACATCGCCGCCGGGAAAAAACCCTTCTTCGTCTCAGCCACCATCGGCACCACCGCCAGCAACGGGATGGATCCGCTGCCGCAGATCGGCGCCATCGCACAAAAATACGGCCTGTGGTTTCATGTGGACGGCGCCATGTCCGGCGTGGCCGCAATCTGCCAGGAATACCGCCATCTTCAGGAAGGCTTGCATCTCGCCGACAGCTATTGCACCAATCCCCACAAATGGATGTTCACCAATTTTGACTGCGACTGTTTTTTTGTCGCCGACCGCAAGGCGCTGATTCAATCGCTGAGCATCCTGCCCGAATATTTGCGCAATAAAGCCACGGAATCGGGCGCGGTCATCGATTACCGTGACTGGCAGGTCTCTTTGGGACGACGGTTCCGCGCCTTGAAATTATGGATGGTTCTGCGGCACTATGGCATCGAAGGATTACAGTACCATATACGGCGTCATATTCAACTCGCCCAGGAATTTGCCGCATGGGTTCGCGCGGACCAGAATTTTGAATTGGCAGCACCAGCCCCCCTCAACCTCGTCTGCTTCCGCCATCGCGGCGGCGATGAGATCAATCAGGCCATCATGGATCGCATCAATCAGAGCGGCAAGATGTATTTTTCGCACACGAAATTGCATGACCGCTTCACGCTGCGCCTCTGCATCGCACAGACCAGAACAGAGCGCCAGCATGTCGAAAACGCATGGCAGCTGATCAAACATACAGCCACCCAATTAAGCGGAAAGGCATGATCATCATGGACCCAGCAAATTTTTCGTCAATTGCTTCCCGCATCCCTCCTGAAATCTTGCGCTCGGTGCGGATCATCTATGCCGCCGCAACCATGGGCGTCACGTTCCTGGGTGCCATTTCATTGTTTTTGTATTTTAATGGGACGCAATCACAAACAGCGCCCGTTGGAGACCCAAAATTTATCGGCATGATCAACTGGATACTGATCGCCCTGGCGTTGTTTGGTTTCTGGATGGGCGAGCAGCTCTTCAGGCGCATGCTGGCTAAAAGAAATCCGGCCCACCTGAACCAGAGTGACGTTGATGCCTGGCAGCTGCAAAAGGTGCGCAGCGCCGTCGTCACCAAAGCGGTGCTCTACGAAATGATGGCTTCGCTCGGATGGTTCGCCTTTCTGCTCACCGTCTTCCAGGGCGCCATCTATACCAACAGCATCTACTGGCTGGACACGCTGCCCTATATTGTGTTTGTTTACATCGTTATGAATTCGTGGCCAACGGCCGAGCGGTTGCAGTCCTGGCTGCAGACCGCGCGACATCACAATCTCTGAGTGTAAATGGAATGATATGAGCAAAGAAATTCAAACGATTGATGGCTATGGCGGCTTGCCCATGCTGCAGGTGGAGAATCCCCACAGCCGGGCATTGATTTCGCTTTACGGTGGACAGGTGTTGTCATTCCGGCCTCATGGCGAAGAGGAGGTCCTGTTTGTCAGCAGCAGGAGTCAGTACGAGCGCGGACAGGCCATACGCGGCGGCATCCCCGTGTGCTGGCCATGGTTCGGTGCCCACCCTGAGGACAAGAACAAGCCGTCGCACGGATTTGCCCGGCTCTCGGAATGGCGCCTGTTGAGCGCCGATACGGGTAGTGATGGCACAAGCCGCATCGAATTGGAACTGTGTGATACGCCGCAGACGCTCTCCCTATGGCCGCACCCCTTCTCACTAAGATTGAAAATTTCAGTGGGCATTTCGCTGGACGTTGAGTTGCAGGCTGAGAATCTGTCGCCGGAAGACATGAGCCTGACCGGCGCGTTGCACACCTACCTGTGCCTGGCAGATTCCAGGCACTGTCACATCAGCGGGGTTGATGACACGTTTTATGTGGATGCGCTGGCCGAACACCGGGTGACATTGCAGCGCGGCAAGCTGGTCATCAACGAGGAGATCAACCGCATTTACCGGGAAACGGAAAATACCTGCATTTTGCATGATCCGGGATATGACCGGCAGCTGGTGGTAAAAAAGCAGGGCAGCCGCTCCACGGTGATCTGGAATCCGTGGCAGGAACGTTCCGCGGCCATCCCCGATTTGGGCGATGAAGATTATCAGCATTTTGTATGCATCGAAGCCGCCAATACCATCCACGATGCGATAAGCCTGGCACCCGGGGGGACGCATGTGCTCGGCACGGAGATCGGGGTGATCAGCTATGGATCTGATCTGCCGCCGCTGTGATCGTTGCATAGGTTGCGGCATTTTTAAAAATAATACGGTTAAGCGGCAATGCGTGCCGCCAGCAGACAATCCGCCACAGACATTCAATTCCGTTCGCGAACCCTAAAAGATTCTTGCAGAATGACATGGAGGGACGACACTTGCCCTTACCGCGGAGATGGCCACGCTACAGCCATCAATTACCTGTAAACCCTGAATCACATGCTCCGCTCGCCATGGAATTTTCTCCTTGCGTTTTTGATTTTTTTTTAATACCTTTATCAGCTATTCCGGAAAATTATTTGATCGTTTGATATAGTACAGGAGCTACACCGATGTCGAAAAAATGTGATATCTGCGGCAAGGGACCATTGGTCGGCAATAAAGTCAGCCATGCCCACAACCTCACCAAAACCCGTTGGATGCCGAACATCAGCAAAATGCGCATCGTCGAAAAGGGCGCCGTCAAACGCGCCTACGTTTGCAACCGCTGCCTGCGTGCCGGCAAGGTGACCAAGGCCATCTGATAATCTACAGTTTTTAAAAAAGCGCTTGTACAACAGGCGCTTTTTTTATTTGCGCCATGCATGCGGATTAAAGCGCCATTCCATATATCGAGAGGGATGACACAATGGATAGTATCTTTGCCCCACTAAATTCAAAAGCCTGGGACGAAGCCATCGCCGAGGCGGAAGAATCAACACATTGCCAATTTGTTCTGGCGGTGATCAAGCGCAGCGATGCCTACCCTGAAATTCCCTGGAAAGCCTTCGCCCTCGGCGCTGCCCTGGCCGGCCTGCTCACCGTCCTGCTGGATTGGCTGCTGTTCAACTGGGTATCACAGATCAGCGGATATCTCGCGGCTGTCATCATCCTCTCCGGCGGTCTTCTTTTCGCATTACTGAGCATCCTCATGCCTCCTTTTGCCCGACTCTTCCTGAGTATACATCGCAGCAGAGGTGAAGTCAGGCAATACGCCCAGGGCCTTTTCCTCCATCGCGAACTCTTTGCAACCTCACAGCGCAATGGCATTTTGCTCCTCATCAGCCTCTTCGAACGCCGCGTCATCATTCTCCCGGACACTGGACTTGCAAATCATCTGCACCGTGGGACGATTCTGGAGATCATTGCGGAAATGACACCGGCGCTGAAAAAAAATGACATCAACACCGCCCTCGAAACCGGCCTCAACAGCCTGACGCGCAGACTCGCGGCCAGCAAAACAGAACGCATTCCGCGGTCTTTGAAAAATCATCTGGCTGATGACATCATTGTGGAGAAAGGCCTATGAAAAGCAGACACTTTTTCCTGCCGCTGATTCTGCTGGCCCTCACCCATTGTGCGCATGCAGATTTGGAAGTCCCTTACCTCACTGGCAGAGTCAATGACAACGCAGGTATTCTTTCGGATGACAGCAAATGGACGCTCGGCGAAACTCTGAAAGCTCATGAAACCCATTATGGCAACCAGATCGCCATCCTCACCATCCCCAGCCTGGAGGGCGAAAATATCGAGGATTATGCCGTACGAGTCTTTACAGCGTGGAAACTCGGCCAAAAAGGCGTGGACAACGGTGTCCTCATCCTCGTCGCACCCAATGACCGCCGCATGCGCATAGAGGTCGGCTATGGTCTGGAACCCACCCTGACCGATGGCATGGCCGGACAAATTATCCGCTCAACCATGACGCCGAAATTCAAAAACAACGATTATGATGGCGGTATCCTCGACGGCACACGGGAGGTCATCTCGGTTCTGGAAGGTGGCACCCTGACCGAAACGGCGCAGGAGGAAGATTCCGAAAATAGCGGTGGGCAACTTTTTGAAGGACCAAACCTGGGTTTCATGGAACGCATTCTCATCGGCGCTTTCATATTCGGCATCATCGGCCTGTTCACGGTGATCGGCATTCTCACCCCCGGCGTGGGCTGGTTCCTCTATTTCTTCCTTATCCCGTTCTGGGCCATGTTCCCCATCGTTGTCGTGGGCACCAAAGGCGCCTTCATCCTGCTGCTGATCTATTTCGTCGGTTTTCCGGTCGCCAAGATTCGGCTCAGGAAAACCGCCTGGTACCAGAAAGCCAGAAAAGACTTGCGCACCAAGGGCAAGGCTTCCATCGGTGGATTTGTTTTTACGACGGGAGGATCAAGCCGTTCGGGAAGCAGCTGGAGTTCATCGAGTTCTTCAGGTGGGTCCAGTTTTTCTGGCGGGGGTGGATCATCAGGCGGCGGTGGTGCCTCAGGAAGCTGGTGAGGCATCAGGCTCCTGCATGCTGCGATGTGATTGCTGCCAGCCGCTCCAAAGCCTTTCAGGATCCTGACCGCAATCGATAAATTGCCACGGCAATCTTTCTCCCTGGCTTTTATCGCGGTGCAGCCAGTCGCGGTTGGCGGCGTAGATCTGATTGACGGGCTCTTCCCGATAGACCAGTGCAGCCAGGTCTTCGCCGACCTTGTGGTCGCCGAGTGAAAAAACGCCCTGAAGCAGCTCCTCGCGCGCACTCTTGCGCGAGACTTCCACACCCGGGATCGTCTTTAAACCTTTATTGACAAATTCGCGCTTGTGCCTGATCTCTTTTTCGGCCGCCATGGCGGACCACTGAAAAGGCGTCCATGGCTTGGGCACAAACGCATTGATGCTGACCGCCAGGGTGCGACCGCTCCTGCCTGTAAAACGTCCGGCCAATTCCCGCGTCAGAGAAATAATCGCCTGCAAATCCTCTTCCTGTTCACCCGGCAAACCGATCATATAATAGAATTTCAGATTGCGCATGCCGGAGGCCGCGATACGTTCAACTGCGTCGATGATCTGCTGGTCACTGAGATTTTTATGCACAGCGCGGCGCATTCGCTCGGTTCCCGCTTCCGGCGCCAGCGTCACTGTCCGGATATCGCTCTCGGCCAGCGCCTGCAGCAACGGTGCTGTGATGCGGTCCGCGCGCAAAGAAGAAAGACCGATCTTGTGACCGCGCTGTAATAAATCCATGCACAACTGATCCAGGGCGCGATAATCCGACAGCGCCGCGCCGACCAATCCGACACGGTCGCCCCTTTGCGCAAAACGATCCACTTCTCCAAGTATTTCCCCGACCGGCCAGAAGCGGAACGGCCGGTATACATGTCCGGCAGCACAGAAACGGCAGCCGCGACCGCAGCCGCGGCCCACTTCCACCAGGAACATATCCAGATGTGATTTCGCCGCCACACAGAAAGAAGTGGCCGGGGGATGCTGTCCGATATCGAGATGCTGCCGGGTCACGACAGCCGATTCAGGGCTCACACCGTGCACGGCCGGGACGTAAAAACCAGGCACCCCTGCCAGCAGTTGCAGCAGCGCTTGCTTGCTTTTCCCGGACAGTATTGTTTCTTCGTACGCGGCCGCAAATTGAGGAATGAGCACCTCTCCCTCACCAATCATAAAGAGATCAGCGATGGGCGCCATGACCGCGGGATTCATGAAAGTCGTGACGCCGCCCATGACGATGAGGGGATCACGCTCGCGCCGCTCCCGTCCTAACAGCGGAATCCCCGCCTCTTTCATGAGCAGCAAGGTGTTGACGTAATCCATTTCAAACGCCAGTGAAAAAGCGACAATGCGGAATTCGTTGAGAGGCCGCTGAGATTCGAGGGTATGATTAAAATGCGCGAACGGGCCTTCGTAAACGAAAGCCCGTTCGCATTTAATAAGTGGCTGCTCGTTGAACAACCGGTATACGGTCTGGAAGCCCAGACTCGCCATACCCGTTGCATAGCTATTGGGATAGACGAGCGCCAGCGGAGTGGGGCCGGAGATAGATACAGAGCGACGGCTGTGTTCTGCACCCAGCAGGTTAAATGCATGTTGCCGGAATGCACCGAAACGATCGCGCATGGTCACAGCCGCCTGTCAACAAAACATTTTAAAGCAGATTCCAGCGTTTGCGCCGGCAAGCCGGAATGTCGAATTCCGAATCGGACAATCCGTTGCCGTCGCCGTTGGCTGGCACCTCCTGGAGCGTGCGTTCCACATTATCCCAGTTGGACCGGCTGAAAGACTCTGCCATCGGTCGCGCTGGTTCCCGGCGCACTTCATTGCCCGCCGTCTGCCGGGAGGCCTCAGCCGCCGAACGTTGCTGCCATTTGGGATTAAAAATATCACGGCTGATCTCTTTGTTCACATGGTCGTTGATCTCATCGATACGATTGATCGCCGGAATCTCTTTACCAAGCTGGCTGCCGTGCGGTACCTGGACAGCCGGCCACTGCGTCTGCAAACTGCGGCGGCTGTAATTGCTCGACAATCCGGTGGCGATGACGGTGATGCGGATCTCATCTTCCAGGTTATTGTCGATGACCGCGCCAAATATGATATTGGCCCGCGGACCCGCCTCTTCGAAGATGATCGTCGTGGCCGTGTTGACATCGTTGAGCGTCATGTGCGGTCCACCGGTGACATTGACCAGGAGTCCCAGGGCGCCGGAAATGGATACGTCCTCCAGCAGCGGGCTGTGGATGGCCATCTCCGCGGCGATCTTGGCCTTGTTCTCACCGCGCCCGATGCCGGAGCCCATCAAGGCATCGCCCATTTCACTCATGACCGCACGGACATCCGCAAAGTCGAGGTTGACCAGGCCGGGCAC
This sequence comes from Candidatus Zhuqueibacterota bacterium, assembly GCA_963169875.1. Lineage (GTDB taxonomy): Bacteria > Zhuqueibacterota > Zhuqueibacteria > Residuimicrobiales > Residuimicrobiaceae > UBA2214. The sequence continues at coordinate 9,840 of CAUJEL010000158.1, read as the reverse complement.
CATGATCAAATCGGAGATACCCTTGGTGGCATTGAACAAAATCTCATCTGCATAGCGGAACGCTTTATCAAGCGGCGTATCTTCCGGAACAATGGTGAGAAGGCGTTGATTGGGAACCACAATCAATGTGTCCACACACTCTTTGAGGGCGGCAATGCCATCCTCGGCGCGATTCATGCGCTTCGGGCCCTCAAAAATAAACGGCTTGGTGACAATGCCGACGGTGAGTGCGCCGATGTCGCGCGCGATTTGCGCGACCACCGGTGCGGCGCCGGTACCCGTGCCACCGCCCTCACCCACGGTGACAAAAACCAGATCAGCATCGGCCAGTGCATCATAAACGGCATTACGATCCTCTTCGACCGCCCTCAGACCCTTGGTGGGATCAGCGCCCGCGCCAAGCCCCTGCGTCGTCTTGGTCCCGATACGAATTTTGGTCGGTGCGCTGCAGTACTCCAGCGCCTGTTCGTCGGTATTGATGGCGATGAATCCGACACCGCTTAAACCCTCAGCGATCATCCTGTTGACCGCATTACAACCCGCCCCGCCAACACCTACCACTTTGAGAATAGCGCTGCTGGAGCCCTGATCGTCAAAATCAAATGTCAAGTTCATATCCCACTCCTGTTAATGAATGATTCCACCGGAGAACCTATCCCAAGTCCGCCGGTCGATAAACAGGCCGTACATCTCTTATCCCCGGCCAAATATTTTTTTGAAACGATCCAACAAGCCATCAAAAACACCCTGCTCCGATCCTCCGAAACCAGGCTCTTCTTCCTCGCGGTGTTTCAGGGCATACATGATCAAGCCGACGCCTGTTGCACACTGCGGCGTGCTCGCCTCGGAGATCATACCGGAGAATCCGGAGGGTTTGCCCAGCTTCACCGGCATATTGAAGATTTCTTCCGCCAGTTCAAGTGTTCCGGGCAGCAGTGATGCACCGCCGGTCAACACCAGACCGGTGGTCATCAGATTGACATATTCCGATTTTTTCACTTCTTCAAATACCATGGTCAAAATCTCGACCATGCGCGGCTGGATGATATCGACCAACAGTCCGCGCGAGATGCGCCGTGCCGGCCGGCCGTTCACACCCGGCACTTCAACGATCTGATCCTTATCGCCTTCGCTATGCAGGGCATTTCCATGATCAATTTTCAGTTTTTCAGCCGAATCGATGGGCGTCCGCAGCATGATCGCCAGATCATTGGTGACGTTGCGGCCGCCGAGAGCCACAACCGCGGTATGACGAATACAGCCTTCATAGAACAGCGCGATATCGCTGGTGCCACCGCCGATATCGACAAGAATGACGCCAAGCTCTTGCTCATCTTCGGTCAGCACCGAATAGCTTGACGCCAGCGGCTCCAGCACCAGATCAGCCGTGGTATAGCCGGCTTTCTCGATGCAGCGATAGATGTTCTGCGCCGAAGCGATGGCGCCGGTGACAATGTGGACTTCCGCCTCCAGGCGCACGCCGGTCATGCCCACCGGGTCGCGGATGCCGCGCTGATCATCGACGATGAATTCCTGCGGCAGGATATGGATCACCTCGCGGTCCAATGGTAGAGCCACGGCCCTGGCGGCATCAATGACGCGACGCACATCATCCGGACTGACCTCATTACCCTCTCCAGATATGGCGACCACGCCGCGGCCGTTGATGCTGCGGATATGATCGCCGGCGATACCGGCATAAACCATGTCCACGGCCACACCCGCCATCTCTTCCGCTTTTTCGACGGCGGACTTGATGGAACGCACGGTTTTTTCGGCGTCGACCACGATCCCGTAACGCAGACCTTCCGAAGGCGCCGTTCCCACACCGATAATTTTAATTTCTTCAGCCTCATTGATTTCGGCTATGAAACAGCCAATCTTGGTCGTGCCGATATCAAGAGCGGCAATGATATCTACTTCATCCATGGGGGTACCCCTAAAAATGGCTCATTCAGATTTATTTTTTTTGACCACAATCTGATCGGCCAAGCGGGCATCCAGATAACGGAGCTGGCCCATCAGATTGGTTGTACCCAATTGTTCAAAAAACAGGTGCAGATTATTTATCTTTTGCGGCAAATCACCCACGCCGATGAACACCGGGAGCGCCCCAGTGTGCGAAAAATAGGCGATCAAGCCCAGTTCCGGATGGCAATTGACTTCTGAAAGCTGTTGACTCAGCACATCATCACAATCCTGCAACGCTTCAATAAACAGCATAGCTTCACGGAACAGGGCGCCGTCCACTCGCAGTTTTTCGGCATTATATTTCAACCCGGCCCCGGTCAGCACCGGCAGATGCGCAGCAGCCTGTCCGGTTACGGCATTGACGCGGCCTCTGCTGTCCACGCCATACAATTTCTTGACCGCCAGCAATGCAACCGGATCTCCTTTTTCGGTGACTTCGCGAAGATGCAGTCTGACTTCCGGCGCCTGCAAACTGAGCAGGCTGTGTTCCTCGTCGGAACGGCGGATGCGTTCATAAATATCGCCGTTGATGATCTGATCCGTGGAGAGGTCTTGCACCGACTCCGTGGCAATCAGATCGAGCGCTTTCACGGGTTCTTCATAGGAATGGGCCACCAGCATGCGCTGGGTCAGAAACAATCCGATCAGGAGCGCCAGGCTGAAAAAGAGAAATTGTTTGCCCCAACTCACCACTTGCCTGCTCATAGCTTCTCCCCTTTTTTGCCATCCGCCAATTCACGCAGCGACCGTGCCAAATCCTCACGCGCCGTGAGAAAGGCCGCCCGCCGCGCCGCCGCACCCATCTCCCGGCGTTTCTTTTCATCGTCCATCAATTTCAGAATCATCTCCGCTAGATCCACGTCAGAAAGTTCCTTTTCCAATATCACCAGGGCTGACCCATTCTGCGCCAGCGTCCTGGCATTGGCCTCCTGATGATTTCCAGCTGCAGTGGCCAGAGGGATCAGGATGGCCGGCAAGCCGCACACATTGATTTCAGCCAGCGTCAATGCCCCGGCGCGTCCCAGAACCACATCCGCCGCCCGGTAAGCCATGGGCATATCGTTGATGAAATCCATCACAACCACTCGACCCTCACACCCGACAACAGCTTGCCGCACCATTTCCTGATCCCATTTGCCACTGCTCCAGAGAATCTGAAGATCAGAATCAGTCATCAAACGTTGCACCACTGCAGCCAGGGCGCGATTCATGATTCGTGCACCCTGACTCCCGCCAAAAACCAGCAGCGTGCGCCGGTCTGGCAATAATCCAAAATGCTGACGAGCCTGCTGCGGAGTGGCACTGACCTGCAAATCCCGCACCGGATTGCCCGTCACATGGATGTGTTCCTGCCGTTTGAAATATTTTACGCTTTCCGCAAACCCGACATGCACCCGATCCACAAAACGCGCCAGCAATCGGGTTGTGACACCGGGATAACTGTTTTGCTCCTGAATCAGGGTTGGATACCCCAAAAAATGAGCCATGAATAACATCGGCCCACTCACATACCCACCCGTGCCGATCACGGCATGCGGTTTGACGCGGTGGAGAATCCAGCCGCACTGCACCAGACTCCACAGCAACCGCAACGGCACCGTCACATTCACCCAAATCCGTTTCCGGGCAAAGCCACGAACCGCCGTTAAATGCAAGGGGAACCCTTTTTCCGGAATGACTTTGGCTTCAAGCCCACGGCTCGTGCCGGCAAAATGAATCTCGGTGTCAGGATCCCAGAGCAACAGCTGCTCGGCAATGGCGAGTGCCGGAAAAAGATGTCCACCGGTTCCACCGCCGGCAAACAGGTAACATCCTGAAGGATGCTTTTGGGACGGATTGCTCATCGTACCCTCATCCGCATGGCACTGGTCCGCCGCATCTGAGGACGACGCACCAGAGCTCTGCTTGAAGGAGTAAATACACGCTTTTCCAGGCGGTCTTTATACGCGCGCCAGCCCGGGCTGTGTGCGAATGAGGGGCTGGACTGCGCGGAAATATTCAAGAGCAATCCCATGGCGCCGAGATGGGTGATAATCGCCGAACCTCCGTAGCTCAAAAAAGGCATCGGGATGCCCGTTGTCGGCAGCACACCCAAGGCCACGCCGGCGTTGATGAGGGCATAGCTCGTGATGGAAGCGGTTATGCCGGCGGCCAAATAGCGGCCATACGCATCCGGGGCCTGCTGGGCAATGAGAATGCCGCGGCGGATGATCACCATGAAGAGAACCAGCACTGCAATCGTGCCGATCAATCCGTACTCCTCGCCAATCATCGAAAAAATGAAATCGTTATGCGCTTCGGGCAGAAAGAGATATTTCTGCCGGCTTTCGCCAATACCTTGTCCGAAAATCCCACCCTGTGCCAGGGCAATCAGAGATTGTTTCAGCTGGTACGGCAGCTCACTCTTTTGACTGAAACCTTTAAAATAGGCGATCAGACGCATTTGTTGATAGGAATTGAGCATGATGTAGCCCAACGCACCGGTCATCAGCGTCATGACTGTTGCGCCGAGGTAGGAGATGCGCACCTCGGCGAAAAAGAACATCAGAAAAGCGATGATGGTTATCAGAGCCGCGGTACCCATGTCATGCTGCAATGCCACCGGCACTACCACCAACAGCACGATGGCGAAAAGCCGCAGATATCCTTCGAACGTGTCCAGTTCATTGCGTTTATCAAACAGCTTGAGCGATAGCACCATGATCAGGGCATACTTGGCAAAATCCGCCGGCTGAAAGGAAAACGGCCCCAACTGGATCCAGCTCATGGCGCCGTTGCGCGGCGTTATAAATGGCGGATGCAGCAGCAGCACGGCCAGCAGGAAACAGGAAATTCCCAAAAATAACACGCTATTTTCAAGCCAGTAGTGATAATCCCGTTTGACGACATAGTACAGCAGCGCCAGTCCGATGACCACGCGGATCATATGGCGGATAAAATAATAGGAACTGGTGCCATAGCGCTGATCCGCGAGAAAAGAGCTGGAAGAATAGACGCTGGCGGCGCCGAGGATAACCAGGATCAATACGCTCACGAGCAGGGAAAAGTCGGCGCGCATCCAGTCGATCTTTTTTAAGTCTTTGCTCATCTAATTTTAAATGTAGTTAAAGTTAATAATGCCAATATGATACCTGCGATCCAAAATCTGATTACCACTTTCGGTTCGGCCCATCCCAAAAGTTCGAAATGATGATGTATAGGCGCCATGCGAAAAACGCGTTTTCCGGTGCGTTTGAAATAGGCGACCTGTATAATGACCGAGAGGCTCTCGATCACAAAGATGGCGCAGATAAGCAGCAGCAAGAGTTCTTTCTTGACGAGTACTGCAACACAGCCCAAAGCGCCGCCGATGGCCAATGCACCGGTATCGCCCATGAAAACCTGGGCCGGAAAGGCGTTGTACCACAAAAATCCGAGCGAAGCACCGAACAGAGCCGCGCAGAAAATGGTCAATTCTGCGGCCTGGGGCAGGTAGATGATGTTGAGATAATCCGAAAAATCGACGCGGCCTGTCACATAGGCAATGCCTGCAAACGAGAGAGCGGCTATGGCGGAGAGCCCGATGAGAAGGCCGTCGAGTCCATCGCTGAGATTGCTGCCATTGGACATGGCGGTGATGATGAAAGCGACGATGGCGATATAAAAAATGCCAAAATCCAGTTCCAGATTTTTGAAAAAGGGCAGCGTCGTCGAAGAGCGCGCGCTTTCAACCGCCGGAAAATAATAGACCACCAGTCCCACGATCAAACCGATGGCGATCTGGCCGATCAGTTTGTAGCGTCCGATGAGACCCTTGGGATATTTTTTGACGATCTTTAAAAAATCATCCAGGAGGCCCAATCCGGCCAGCCACACCGTCACCAGAAGCACCAGCCAGACGAACGTGTCGCCGATTTTGGCCAGTAAAAGCGTTGGCACCAGGGTGCTGATGAGCAGTATGATGCCCCCCATGCTGGGCGTTCCCTGCTTGCTGAGATGTGATTTCGGCCCGTCCGCGCGTATCTCCTCCCCGATCTGCAACTCCCGCAATCGGCGGATAATGGGCGGCCCGATGACCAGGCTGATCAACAAGGCCAGCAGAGCGGCGGAAGCCGCCCGAAAGGTGATGTAGCGGAAAAGATTAAAAAGAATAAAATCATCTTTGAGAGGTGCAAGTAAGTAATAGAGCATGGTCCTATCCGCTAATTAGGATTCGCTGCCAAAAAACGGCTCACCCCTTCTACGAGGGTTTCCATCTGCATACCGCGCGATCCCTTGAAGAGCACGACATCTCCGGGCTGCAGCTGCGCGGTCAACCGGGTCAAAAGAGTTTCCTTGTCTGTATAGTGGTGCACATCGAGATGCAGTTCATCCGCCCGCTCCAGTGTGGCCTGGGTCTCGCGGCCGTAGAGCAGCAAGAGATCGATGTGGTGTTTCTCAACTTCTTCCGCCAGACGTCGATGTTCCATGACCGAAGCATCACCCAATTCGAGCATGTCGCCAAGCACCGCGATCTTGCGGCCGGGTCCTGCTGGTGAAAGATCAGCCAGCGTGTGCAAGGCGGCCGCGCAGCTGTTGGGATTGGCGTTATAGGTATCATTCAGCAAAAAAATGCCTGCTGCCTGTAAAACCTGCATGCGCTTCTCGACCGGCTGCAGCGATTCAATCCCCGTTTTAATCTCGGAAGGAGTCATATCGAACTGCAGTCCAATGGCCGCGGCTGCCAGTGCATTATAGACATTATGATGTCCGCTGACCGGCAGCTGAATGGTCTGGCCGAGGAGACGAATTTGGTAAGCGGCGCGTTCATCGCAGCCGAGGACCTCGGCCCGCAAATCAGCCGGCTGGTTCAGCGCAAAGGAAAAGGTCCGCTGCAAAGGGAATTGCTGGATGCGCAGCATGGCGTCATCCGCATTGTATACAGCGAGGCCGTTGGCCGCGCAGTGGTTGAATATTTCAAATTTGGCACGCGCCACCCCCTTGAGATCCTGAAAAAATTCGAGGTGGGCATGGCCAATATTGGTGATCATTGCGATATCGGGCCGCACCAGAAAACTGAGCCGGTCCAGCTCGCCAAAATGGTTGGTGCCCAACTCGGTCAGGAGGATCTGATGTTCCGCCGCTAGTTCGAAAAGGGTTGCCGGGACGCCGATGTGGTTGTTGAATGATTTTTTATTGCGCAACACATGGTAGCGTTGAGAAAGAACGGCATAGATGGCTTCCTTGGTGGTGGTTTTTCCGGCGCTGCCGGTCACCGCCACCGCGGGGATCTTGAATAACTGACGATAGGCCGCCGCTGCATTTTGAAAAGCGGTCAGGGTATCAGGAACCACGATCAAATTTGCTGCTTGTGCCGGTGGATTCTCTGTCGCCCAGCTGCGGCTCACCAGGGCGGCTGTGACGCCCTTTTCCAGAACCTGAGCCACAAAAGAGTGACCATCGAAGCGCTCTCCCGGCAAAGCCACAAATACTTCTCCTGCTTTGGCGGTGCGGGAATCCGTCGAAACTGCTGCGACCACCTGCTGCAGCGCCTCAGGTCTTCCCAGCCATTCGCCTTGTGTCCAACCCAGGATGGCTTGTATGGTCAATCTTGCATCAGTCATCATTTTCTCAGAAGATGAGTAATTTGCGCAAGTCCACCGAGGTCTCGCAGGTGAGGAGTACCTGTTCCTGCGGTCCCAGCGCCCTGCCGGGTGGCGGCGTCTGCTGCACCACTTTGCCGCTGCCCGTCACCATCGCATTAATGCCGTCGGCGGAGAGCACATTGATCGCATTTCGGATAGGGAGTCCAACCACCCGTGGCACGACGCGCCGGGGAGCCGCCTCGGCATCATCCTTGCACACCAGTTGTACAGCGGCGTTTTGATTCACGGTTGAACCTGCCTTGGGCTGTTGTGACACGATCACACCCTGGCGGCCGTTGATGGCCAGGTCGAGGTCGAGCCGGCTGGCGATCTTTTCCGCCGTGGAACGGTCATAGCCGACAAAATTGGGAACGACGCGCCGGTCATCCTGGGTAAATTTGAGTTCCAAATCGGTACCCTCCTCAGCATCGATATCCACACCCTTGTGAAACATGATCTGCTGAGCTATGCGTTTGAAGCAAGGAGCAGCGACATCTCCACCCAGATAGCTGCCTTTGGGATTATCAATCATCACGTAAATCGCCAGCCGGGGTTTGTCCTTGGGCAAAAATCCCCCGAAATTGGCGATGTATTGTCCTTTGATATAGCCGCCGCCATTGCTGCGCACCATTCTGGCGGTGCCGGTTTTGCCGCATACGTCGACGCCATCTATTTCCGCGCGTTTGCCGGTGCCCTCCTTCACCACATCGGCCATCATCAGCTTGAGCACATCAGCCGTGCGTTCATCGATGACGCGGCGGATCGCCTTGCTGCCATTGCGCTCCATGACGCGCCCCTGCGGGTCAAGAATTTCCTTGACGATGTAGGGCCGCATCAATACGCCGCCGTTGGCGATGGTGCAGAACAAATTGCACATTTGTATGGGAGAAACCGCCACTTCGTGACCGTAAGCCATGGCATAAGGCGTGAAACCCGACCATTTCGACATGTCGTGCAGTTGACCATTGACTTCACCGGGCAGCTCAATGCCGGTCCTGGCGCCAAAGCCAAAATTGCGCGCGTAGCGATAAACAAGGCTCTTGTCCTCGAGCTTTTGGACACTTTTTGCCATGCCGATATTGCTGGATTTGACCAGAATGTCGTGCAAATTGAGCCAACCATACCCGTGCACGTCATGAATCGTTTCCCCGGCCACTTTGAATTCACCGTTTTCGCAAAAGAAACGATCCGCCGGTTTATAGACGCCCTCGTTGAGAAGTCCGGCCACGGTGACCAATTTGAACGTAGAGCCGGGTTCAAAAATGTCTGTAATAAACCGCAGCCGGTACGAAGAGGAAGGGTATTTGCCGTAATTATTCGGATTAAAGCTCGGTTCAGAAGCCATGGCCAGCACTTCGCCCGTGTTCGGATCCATGATGATGACCACGCCGCTATCCGCATTCGTCTCCTGAATGGTGCGTCGCAGTTCATGATGGGCGATGCTTTGATAGGCATGATCAATCGTCAAGACAACCTGATTGCCGTCCTTGGCTTCCTTGATTGGATACTCGCTGCGTTTGAATAGATTGCGATTACCGCTCGCTGTTTTTTGCATCACCGCCCGTCCGGCAATTCCAAAGAGGGCGTAATTATAGGCGGCTTCGATGCCGCTGAGTCCGCGTCCATCGGGGTCGGTGAATCCCAGGAGTTGTGAAGCAACCGTGCCCTTGGGATACTGGCGCGTGGATTCCTGCAGCACGCCAATTCCTTTGAGGCCGAGCGCCTCCACGCCGAGCCCCATGCGTTTGGTCGCGCGTCGCGTCAGATAGACGAAATCCTTGCGCGTATGCATTTTTGCGGCAAGGCTGGCGCTGGAGATGCCGGTCACGCGGCTCAATTTTTGTGCCGTCGCTGCTTTATCCTTGATGTCACGAGGATAGGCTACAATGGATACCGAGGGCACATTCATGGCCAACTGCCGCAGGCGGCGGTCGTAGATGGCGCCGCGGACCGGATTCAACCTGATCTCATGTTTATACTGTATATCGGCCTGCACAGAATACTTCTCCCGTTGAATAACTTGAATCTGGATCAGTCGCAGTACCAAAACAGCCACAAAAGCCAGCGCGGCCAGATAGAAAAGATGCAGTCTCCTCTGGTCGGCGCGTTGCGATTTGTATTTTTCGGATGAGGGCATCATGGCGATAGTTAATGATTAAAGCAGCGCCTCAGCGCTGCCAATTTTCCAATTTCCTGGAGAGTTTATCCAGTACGCTTTTTTCTTCGAGCTTGAGCGTTGGCACAGGCACCAGGTGCAGTTCCTTAC